>JAIRRY010000024.1 GCA_031255735.1 Candidatus Nomurabacteria bacterium
GTCCCTCTCGGGATATCAGGGCTAAACCCTAAGATCCCGACCAATAGTTTACGGAACTTAAATCCGTTATATATCTGATGGATACTCATATCCATACAGATCGTACGTTAAAAGTTAGAATTAGTTATTTAGATTGCTGTAGCGAGTATATTGCAGTATAGATTGTTTGCAGTGAGTGTATAGGTATGTGTGCATAACATATAGTTATATAGCTTATAGCTTCTAGCATATAGTTATGCAGCTCCCAGCTTATAGCTATTATGTAGCCATGTAGCTAGCGTATAACATACATTCATTTTCCTACCGGACTCTGTAGTTCGTTGTGATGACGAGTTTCGCCACCACAACGAACTACGGAGACGTCCGTTGGTTTGGTTATTTGGTTAAACAAACCAATAACCTTTTGTTTGCTGACGGGCAGAGGCCTGAGGGCCGAAGGAGGAGAGATGATAAATACAACTGTAATAGTGTCTATAAAGGACGAAAGGATAGTGATTACGCTATCCAACGTCCCAAACCGGAACTATTGTTCCGGTCTTGATAATGACGGTTATGCCTTTTGCTATGAGGAATATAACTGTCAAGGATGCCCTCTCCTGAAACGTCCGAATTGTGTGGACGTTCTGGAGGGATCAACAGGCGTAAGCCTGTTGATTGACGACAGTGAGTTATATAATATGGAGAAGATATCGTATACTATAGGCCTCGACCCTGATGATGGTTATGCCGTCCTCAGGTATAATGAGGAGACAATACTAGTTGTTGTCGCTGACGGCGGAGAAAAAAAATCTACTGGGGAGACCTAGTAGAAGTAGACGACCAGCTGGAAGCGGCTGGACTGCCTTCTATTTATATGAAGTGCAGATATGGAGATTGGGTAGATATTTGTGAGTTCTACCCATAGGACGACGAGAATAACTAGTTCAACGTCCTGACTGGCTAATAGCTAGTCAGGGCAACTAACGCCCCGCGGGTTAAACGTGGGGCGAACACCGGAAGATCATCGCTAAACGATGTGATTCTGACTAAGAATATACGAAACTTTACTTTATACTGAAACATAAGGGAATTTTGCTTAGTTTCGGCATAAACCGCCTAAAATTTTGCATCTATAAAAAATACTTTGATAATTAAGTTGCTGAACCGGAGTGCCATCTATTATTAAGAGGCTAGCACGCGGGTATATTAGCATGTTATAATGAGATTGATGTCGAAGATTAGTGATAAGTTCCTTATCATAAATCATCACGGCGCTTCAAGACCGCAGCTCGCGGCCTTAGTTGTAGACGCGATGGTTAATGTGGGGTATCGATTCTCTGAAATTGAAACTGCTAAACCGTGGGGTTTGTATTTTAGTATTGATAACGATCAAGCAGATAAGTTTATAAAAGATTTTTTCCCAGAGATCGACCCCCAAGAGGCGCGGCTGGGCAATGCTGATGCGGTGTTGACACCGAAGATCTTGTTACACTTGCCTGGGCAGCGTAATAGTTGGCAGTATCATCACCGCAGGGCAGAAATTTGGCATTTTCTAACGAAAGGTCACTATCACAAGAGTTTGACTGATGCGCAGGGCGAGCAACGTGAGGCTAAACCTGGTGATATTGTGAAATTTTCGCCGCGCGAACGGCACCGTTTGGTAGGTGCTAGCGACAGTTTGACGTTCGTGGCGGAAATTTGGCAGCACGTTGATAACGAACTATCGAATGAGGAAGACATTATACGTTTAGATGACGATTTTAATCGGAAATAAGGAGGATTAACAATGATAGTAGTTATTATTGCGGGCGGTTCGGGTACTCGGCTATGGCCGCTTTCAACGTCGGGTTATCCGAAGCACCTATTGAACTTAACTGGTGAAAGCACTATGTTGCAGTTGGCTTACAAGCGGGCTAAGGCAGCTGGCGACGAGGTGTATATTGTGACCGAAGCTAGCCATTCTGACCATGTTAAAGCGCAAGTCGCCGATATACCCGACGATCATTTTCTGATTGAACCGGGGCGTCGTGGTACCACAAACTGCATTTTGATGGCGCTAGATATTATTAGCCGCACACACGGTAAAGATGAACCCATAGCTTTTATTCACAGCGACCATGTGATTGAAGATATTGATTCATTTGTGGACTCGTTTCATAAGGCGGCTGCGGCTTCGCAAGAAAACGGCATCATAACGCTGGTGGGTATTGAACCAACTTATCCCGCAACGGGTTTTGGCTACATCAAGAAAGGTGAGCGAAATGGCTGTGTTTATAAAGTCGTGACATTTAAAGAAAAGCCCGATCTCGCGACTGCTGAAGAATACTTGGCATCGGGTGACTATGTGTGGAATGCCGGATATTTTATTGGCTCGGCTAAAACATTCCTGAAAGAAATTGATCGCAGCTCCCCAAGCATGAAAGAGAGTTGGAATGCGCTAACTGCCGTTAAAGAATTTCCGAGTGAAGAATATAGCAAAGCATACTTAGGGCTGAAAGACGATGCTATTGATTTCTCTCTTATGGAGCCAGCTAAGGAATTATTGGTTTTGCCAGCCACTTTTGACTGGGCGGATGTTGGTTCTTTTAATGACCTTCATGACTTACTTATCAAAGATAATGACGGCAATTATTATGAGGGAGTAGGCATTAATATGATCGATACTAAAGACATGTATATTCGCAACGAAGAGGATAAACCAATTGCTGTGATTGGAATAGATAATATTGTAGTAGTAAATACTAAAGCGGGCCTGTTGGTAGCGAGAAAGGACGTAGCGCACCGCACGGGCGAAGTTGCTAAGAAACTACAAGCCGAAAGGAGCAAAAAATGAAAAAAGTTATAGCATTTGATCAGGACGACACTTTGAATGTAACTAAATTACCTATGCCGACTAAGATGGCAGAATTAGTAAAAAGTTTATTAGACAAATACGAAGTTTGTATAATCAGTGGCACTAACTGGGAGGTAATGGGTAAGAATAATATTGAGGCGCTTAAAGAAGTAGGCGCTACTAATGAGCAACTCAGCCGCCTACATATCATGCCGACCACAGGTACGCAGTATTGGCACTTTGTGGATAGCGACTGGAAACGTGAATATGCTCACTTTTTGACAGACGAACAGGTAGAAAAGATTACCGAAGTGCTTGAAAAAGCCTCGCGTAAGTTGGGTTATTGGTGTGAGAACCCCACAGGCGAGATTATTGAAAACCGTGGCAGCCAAGTTACGATGTCGGCGTTGGGTCAGTGGGCTACGCCAGAAGACAAGCACGCCTGGGACCCAGATCAGAAAAAACGCAAAGCGATCGTTAAAGAGATAACTCCAGAATTAGCGGATTTGGGAGTTGAAATTAACATCGGCGGCGGTACGTCAGTTGATATTACACTGCCTGGAATCGACAAAGCTTACGGCATGAATCAGTTTATGGAGCAAACAGGCTACAAAATGGATGAGATGTTGTTTATTGGCGATAAGTTGCAAGAAGGTGGTAACGACTATCCAGTGCGCGCGATGGGTATGGATTGGATTGAGGTAACGCGCTGGGAAGACACAGCCTACGTGTTAAGGGGCATACTTGCTGTTTCTTAAAGCCGGTGCGGCTACAGCCGAGGTTGACTCACAGGGTGCTTATATCACCAGCTGGCGAGTTGGCGAGCGGCAGGTATTATTTCCGAGAACTGAGTTGAAGAATGAAAAAGGCGAGCTAAAAACTCGTGGCGGATGTCATGTATGTTTGCCCAACTTCGATAATGGTGATAAATATGGCCTGCCGCATCACGGCTATGGCCGCTTAGTGCAGTGGAAAGTTGTTAGTCAATCACCGAGCAGCGCCGTGCTTGAGCTGGACGGCTCTAGTGAGCAGGTGCCAGAAAGGTATAAGAGCTTGAGCGCTAGGCTAATTTACACGCTTGAAGATGCGAAGCTGACCATGCTGCTTTGGGTTAAGAACGGCGGTGAAGAACCACTTGAGGTCGACCCAGCCTTTCACCCGTATTTTTTGAATGACGCGCCTCTTTATAGTATGGAGCAAACCAACTTACTAACTACTGTGGTGTGGACAGACAATCTAGATAACTATTTTTGCGCTGAAGCAACGGCCAACGGGCGTAGTTTTCTAGAGGGCGAACCTTCAAAACTAGCGCCTGGTGAAGAAAAGCAATACACGCTAACAATAACAGTACTTAGCTAGGAGGATATATGAGCGAAGTAATTGACGTAAAAACAAAGTGGTAATCGTGACTGGCGCAGCGGCTGGTATGGGCAAGGCTATAGCTTTAAAATACGCTGAAGCTGGCGCTAAAGTAATCGCTAACGACTTACGCGAGGAGCCGTTGCAGGCATTAGTTAACGAGGCGGGAAGCCTCGCGGGCAGTATAACGCCAGTGGCTGGCGACACTAGTGATGAAGTGGTTATTAGCAAGATGATAGATGAGGCCAAAAAGCTGAAGAGGCTCGATGTGTTAGTTTGCAACGCAGGTATTATGGATAATTTTGCGCCAGTTGAGGACGTGTCCGACGAAATGTGGCAAAGGGTTATGAACGTTAACCTTAATGCGCCGTTTCGACAGATTCGTGCTGCTATGCCGCTTCTTGAAACTAATAAGGAAGGTGGCTCAATCATAATTGTTACTTCTGTTGGTGGCCTGCGTGGTGGCCCAGCTGGCGTAACCTACGTAGCGTCTAAGCACGGAGCGACGGGCCTTATGAAAGCTGTAGCATATGCCAGCGCCGACAAGAATGTGCGCTGTAATGCTATCGCGCCTGGTGCAGTAACTACAGATATAGGCAAGAGCATGGCTGCCATGTATGGTAAAGACATACACGAAGCTGGTTCTGCGAAATCTATGAAGGGTATCCATCTTAATCCGCGTAGTGGGTCGCCAGAAGAAATTGCCAATATCGCGTTGTTTTTAGGTAGTAGCGCGTCGAGCCTAATTAACGGTACGACCATTACAGCTGATGCTGGGTGGAGTACTTACTAGTAGATGGTACAATAGTAAGAGTATGGGAAGGAGAATGTAATGAAAAAGGCGTTAATTACTGGTATTACTGGACAAGATGGTGGGCACTTAGCCAAGTTACTAGATGAAAAAGGTTATGAGATTTATGGCATTATTAGAGGGCAACAGAATCCCAAAAGGCGAGATGTAGAAGAGGAGTTTCCGTACGTTAAATTAATCGAAGCTGACCTAACTGATATGTCGTCTTTGGTGCGTGCTCTGCAGATTGCAAAGCCCGATGAAGTATATAACTTGGGTGCTATTAGCCATGTGGGCTATTCTTTTAAAGATCCGCAGCTAACTTTTGACGTGACGGGCAAAGGCCCGCTTAATATGCTGGAAGCTATCAGGCTAACTGGTGGCGAGAAGACAGTGAAATTTTACCAGGCCTCTACCTCGGAGATGTTTGGCGGGCTAGACTATAACCGCCCAGATAAAGGCTATAACGAAGATGCGTTATTTCACCCGCGCAGCCCGTATGGCGTAGCTAAACTGTATGCTCACTGGATTACTAAAAACTACCGCGAAAGTTACGGCATGTTTGCAGTGTCGGGTATATTGTTTAACCATGAAGGTGAGCGACGCGGCTTAGAGTTTGTTACTCGTAAAATTACTAACGCAGTAGCACGCATCAAACTTGGTCTGCAAGATCACATAGAGCTGGGTAACCTTGATCCTAAGCGTGATTGGGGCTATGCAGGCGATTACGTGCGCGGTATGTGGCTAATGTTGCAACAAGACAAGCCAGATGACTATGTGTTGGCGACAGGTGAAACGCATACAATTGGCGAGTTTTTGGACTTAGCCTTCAACGAAATCGGCATTGACGATTGGAGGCCCTATGTTAAGCAGAACCCAGCTTTTATGCGCCCAGCTGAAGTGGATATTTTGCTCGGTGACCCAACTAAGGCCGAGAAAGTGCTCGGCTGGAAACGCGAAGTTGATTTTCCTGGGCTTGTGAAGCTCATGGTGCAGCACGACCTAGAGCTTGAGTCAAGAAAATAAACACATGAACCAGGCGCACTAGTAGATTTTGCAGGCTTGTTAGCTTAGTTGACTGTGGGATTTTATAATATCTTGCAAGGTTTGTTGGATAGAAATAACTGGTTGCCAACCCGTATCTTGTTTAAGAGCAGCAGCGTCGCCAACTATAATTGGCGGGTCGCTAGGGCGTAGCCGCGATTCGTCAACCACGGGCTTGATATTACTACCGAGAACAGCTTGCATCTTATGTAAGATTTCTTCACCTGAAACAGCCTTGCCAGAACAAATGTTGTAAATATTACAACGTAGTTTATCGGCTGTGATCATGGAATAGTAGGCTTTAACAACATCTCGCACATCGGTGTAATCGCGTTTAGTTTTAAGATTACCAACCGAAATAGTGTCGTCACCATTTTTAACCGCTGCTCGCAACTGGGCTAGAAGATCTGGCACTAAAAATCCAGGGCGCTGCATTGGCCCAATATGATTGAATGGTCGCGCCACGATGCAATCTAGGCCGCGTGTTTTATAATACTTACACTGGTCTTCATTTAGGATTTTACTAACTGCATAAGGTGAACTAAAACTTAGTTTGCCATCTTCAGTGATTGGCATAGTTTGGTCAGAATCATAAACAGCACCGCTACTAATAGTTAAGATACGCGGACGGCTGCTCTGGGTTAAATAATATTCGCATATATTGGTTAGGATGGCCGAATTTGTATTGATGTAGAACTGAGGATTGTCAAACGATGGCCCAACCGCTGCTAAGCCAGCAAGGTTAATGATTGCATCAACTGGCTCGGTGATCGGCCATTCGTCGGCTAGGTCTGCAATGATCGGCTTGTCTACGAGCGTGCCCATCTTGTCTAAGGCCTCTTTATTTCTGTCAACGCCAATCACGTAAGCACCTTGAGC
>JAIRRY010000002.1 GCA_031255735.1 Candidatus Nomurabacteria bacterium
CGAGATTGATGAATACGACATCCAGCCGTTCGAGGTTGGTGATAGGGTTAGGTCTACGCAGTTTGGTAAGGGTGAAGTGGTTGATGTTGACGGCCTAGCCGTGCGCATTAATTTTGACAACGGCACAAGCAAACTTCTTAACGTACAGTATGCCAGGCTCGAAAAGTTGTAGGTTTTTGTGCTACAATTGAACTACGAATGCGAGAATTATTGAGAAGTAGATGCCTCATAGTCGCAGGCTTATTTGGGGTAGCTTGTGTGGCTTTATTGAGTGCCAGCGTTGGTTTTGTGGTGCGTGCGAGTGATGGCAGCACAGACGGAGCGGCCAGATTAGTGACAGTTTACGATCGCGGTAATAGGCAAGTGATTCGCACCAGCGCCACTACCGTTGGTGATGCGCTCGAGCAGGCAAGTATTGAAGTTGACGATACTGATAAAGTTGAGCCCGCTAGAGGCGAGCCTATACTAGCCGGCGATTTCAATATCAATATTTATCGCGCGCGCCCAGTGGTAGTGGTAAACGGCGCTGAGCGCATCAGGATTATCACGCCTGCCAGGACGCCCTCTGAAATTGCCACCGAGGCTGGTATAGAACTCAAAGATAAAGATAGCGTAGATTTTGAAATAAGTAGCGATCACGTGGCGACCGGTATAAACGGCCAATATGTGGTGCACCGCGCTAAAACCGTGCAACTTAGTTTTTACGGTAAACCTACAAACCTTCGCACTCAAGCCGCCACGGTTGGCGAGCTTTTGGCCGAAAATGGCATTAAGGTTAGTAGTAGCGATTACCTATCTGTGCCTAAAAATACCAAAATTATTGATGGCCTGCAGATTGAGCTGTGGCGCAATGGCAGTAACATGATTACGCAAGATGAACCATTGGCGTTTAACGTGCGCCAGGTTAAAGACTACGACCGCCCAGCTGGCTTTCACGCCGTGCAGACTCCTGGCGTTGATGGTTTGCAAGTGGTCACTTACGAACTTATCATGCAAGATGGCAAGCTCATTGAGCAGCGTGAAGTTAGCCGAATTGTGACCAAACAGCCAGTTGAGCAAGTTGAGATTGTGGGCGCGAAGCCTGGTAGCAGCTTGACGATGGGTAAGGGTGTCAACTTCTTTATTGATAGCAATGGTGTAACGCACCGCGAAACTTATTACGACCTTAATATGTCGGTTGTCATGCGCAATTGTGGCCAGGGCGGTTATTACACGGTGCGCGAAGATGGCGTGAAAATAGACCGCGACGGTTATGTGATTATTGCGGCGCACCTGGGGCGCTACCCGCGTTGCTCGGTGGTTGAAACCAGCCTGGGGCGCGGTAAGGTTTATGATACTGGCGGGTTTGTAAGCAAGCACCCCGACGGTTGGGATATTGCCACCGACTGGTCTAATCGCGACGGAATATAAATGGTTGCGCCAAGAAAATCTTTAGGGCAACATTGGCTCAAAGATCGCGCCACCTTGACAAATATTGCCGCTTATGCTAATATAGAAGGTGATACCGTCCTGGAGATTGGTCCAGGGTTGGGATTCTTAACTAGTGTGTTATTAAAAGGTGCGGCTAAGGTGGTAGCGATAGAGTTCGACGCCGAGCTGGCGCGCAAGTTACCAGCCAGTTTTCCTGGGAAAAATCTTGAAGTGGTGAACGCCGACTTTTTGCAGTACGATTTAGAGCAACTGCCGCCAGGTTATAAAGTGGTGGCGAATGTGCCGTATTATATCACTAGTAAAATCGTGCAAAAGTTGTTGACGGCCGAAAACAAGCCTAGCGAGATTGTTCTGCTGGTACAAAAAGAGGTGGCCGAGCGTTTGGCGGCTGGGCCAGGGCAGCTGAGTATTTTGGGCATTTCGGCGCAGATTTACGCCGAGGTTAGCCTTGGCGATATAGTGCCTGCGCAGTTATTTACACCGCCGCCTAAGGTGGATTCGCAGGTTGTAGCCATGTGCCCCTTTAAGAAACCGAAGCTTACAGGTGGTGAAAAAGAGTTTTTTAGGCTAGTGAAGGTTGGGTTTTCTGCGCCGCGTAAGAAGGTTGTGAGTAATCTGGCGAACGGTTTACACTGTGACCGCGCTGAAATCGAAGTGGTTTTTGACAGGTTGGGGCTAGACGCCAACCTGCGCGCTCAAGACCTAACGATTGAAAACTGGCAAAATCTACAAACTAGTCTTGCAGGTACCGTACCTGCAAAAGACCTGTAAGATTCCACTATACCTTAGGTAAAGAACAGCCCCAGCATAAGCTGGGGTAAAAACGATGGGGGTGGGTCAGCTACGCTACGATTGGTAATATTATCGAAAAAATTTATCAAAAGAATCAAAATACCAATTAGTTGCTATGGCTATAATTTGCATAGCAAAGTATCTACGAGTTAGCCTAAAATTAGTGTCATAATTCGGTAACTCACCTACTAATATGTAGATAATACTGTAAGGTATAACTACAAGAATAAGAGTTAAAAGAATGGTCTTACTTGTCACGAAGAAAATCGCCTTTATCGTGGTAATTAAGATGACGATACCTGTGTAGAAGATCACACCATAGTAGTTAAACCGAAACGGCCGTGCCCAGTTGCTAGCTGTTAAACTTTTATTCTGGTGCTGCGACACAAAGTCTGTCACTAAGTCATACAGAATCCATACAAACATCATTAATGTGATGTATGTAATATTTGCGAATAACAGCTCAAACGGCTCAAACTCAAACGGTTCTGTCACAAACTTCATGACAAATAGCGCCACTATAAGCACTATAGTGCACCGTGGAAAAAGCGGAAAAATATTCTTCATCACACACCTCCTAAAATACAAGACTAAGCAACAATATGTTACTCAGAGTACAGCTTAGTTGCATCACGTATAAGTGATATTGTAAAACGCGTACATTGATTCTTTAACAAGATGCGACATGCCCGAATAAAGCGACTAGCTACATTACTGAGGCCTCCTGCCAAGGAGGCCTCGTTCGTTTAATACGACATAGATGATACAATAAAGTATATGAGTAAAAAGTTATACATCACAACAGCTATTCCATACGTCAATGCTAAGCCGCATGTTGGCCATGTGATGGATTACTTGATTGCTGATATTTGGGCGCGCCACCAGAAGCAGCTTGGTCATGAGGTGCGTTTTCAGGTGGGCACTGACGAGCACGGTAATAAAATTGCCGCTAAGGCCGCCGAGGCAGGGCAAGATCCGCAAACGTTTACGGACGAAAATTGCGTTAAATTCAAGCAATTTATAGATAGCCTAGAGGTGAGTTACACAGATTTTATCCGCACCACCGACCCTAAGCACCAGGCTGTCGTGCAATATATCTGGCAACAATTAGCGCCATATATCTATAAAGGCACGTATGAGGGCTGGTACTGCGAAGGTTGCGAAAGTTTCGTAACCGATAAAGAGGCTGCAGCCACAAATGGCGTTTGCCCTGATCACGACAAGCCGTATCAACGCCTGAGCGAAGAGAATTACTACTTTAAGGCCAGCGAGTTTAGCGACAAGGTGCGGGCCGCCATTGAAGGTAATAAGTTAAAAATTGTGCCTGAATTCCGCAAACATGAGTTTTTGAATATGATAAAAGATGGCCTGCTCGACGTGTCGATTAGCCGCCCCAAGAAAAGCTTGAGCTGGGGTGTGCCCGTGCCAGGCGACGACACGCAGGTAATGTACGTGTGGCTCGACGCTTTGGCTAACTACATAACGGTGTTAGGCTACCCTGAAAACGAGACTTGGCGTGAATATTGGCCTGCCGATATACAGGTGGTAGGTAAGGATATTATGCGTTTTCATGCGGGGCTTTGGCCAGCCATGTTGCTTGGCCTTGGCGTGTCGTTGCCAAAAACCCTACTAGTGCACGGCCACGTGACGGTTGCGGGTAGCAAGATGAGTAAAACCATCGGCAATGTGGTCGATCCAGTGGAGGTAATCGATAAGTTTGGCGTAGAGGCTTTGCGTTATTACTTTAGCCGCCATGTTAGCACTACTGATGATAGCGATTTCAGCTGGGATAAGTTTGAGAAAGCCTACAATAACGAGCTGGCCAACGATCTTGGCAACCTGGTGAGCCGCGCCGCTAATATGGTAATGCGTTACCAAGCTGGCGTAGTGGGTGAGCTACAAAAACCCGAGCACGACATGTTTGCTTATAACGAAGCCTTGCGTGAGCTGCGTTTTTCGGATGCTATAGCTGAGGCGTGGGCATTGGTGCAAGGGGCGAATAAGTTTATCGACGAAACCAAACCTTGGGTGATTGCCAAAAATGCGGAAAATGACCCCGAGGAAAAAGAACATCTTGATGAAGTCTTGGGGCATGTAGTGGGTTCACTGCTACAGGTTGCGAACATGTTGTATCCGTTCCTGCCCGCCACTAGCGAAAAGATTTACGAAACATTTAATACAGGGGTAGTGAAGCCGCTTGAAGACGTTTTATTCCCTAAGATCAGGCTGGAAGCGCCAGAAGCAGCAGCCCCAGTTTTGCCTGAGCCAGCTGCCTTAGCTCGGCCGCCAGTGCCTCCAGCAGAGCCAGAACAAAATGAGATTGGTTGATAGCCACTGCCATCTGCATTCTACCGACTACGACGATGGGCAGGAGTCGGTTTTAGAGCGCGCTCGTGCGGCGGGCGTGGACAGAGTGGTTTGTGTTGGCACCGACCTTGAAGATTCTAAGCTGGCGGTTAAATTTGCGGCCGAGCACGAAGGGGTTTTTGCTACTATTGGGGCGCATCCGCATGATGTGCGCGACAACGACAAAAGTGCCGAAAAACTCGAAGATATTGACCAGCTGCTTGGTTTAAAAACGCCAAAAACGGTGGCGGTTGGTGAAATCGGGCTGGATTATCACTTTAAACCATATAGTCGTGAGGCGCAGATTCAACTATTCGAGCGTCAGCTACAGATAGCCCGCGAGCTAGATCTGCCAATTGTTTTCCACGTGCGTGAAGCCTATGAAGATTTTTGGCCAGTGGTTGACAATTTTAAGGGTATTCGCGGCGTGTTACATAGCTTCTCGGACGGTTTAGCGGCGCTAAACGAAGGTTTGAAGCGCGGTTTTTATATCGGTATAAACGGCATTGTTACCTACAGAAAAACGCCAGAGCAAGCCGAGGCTTTTGCCAACATTCCTCTCGAGAAAATGATGTTAGAAACCGACGCTCCCTACTTGACGCCATCGAGCTTGCATGGTACAGTGAATGAGCCAGCTAATGTGGGGTTGGTTTTTGAGTGGGCTGCAAAACATTTTGCAAATATGTCGCCAGCAGATGTGGCGAATACCACAACCAAGAACACAGAGGAGTTATTTAACCTAAATGCGAGAGAACGAGGCTTTTCAAAATCGACCAGAAAGCACGCCTGAAGAGCGAGGCTTGTTGTATATTCCTCGCGAACACGAACTCAATGAACAGATAGTACCGAAAACAACAGATAAAGATAACTGGTTTGATGGTTTACAAGCGATTCTTAAGAGACGTCGTGCCACGGCACCCGGCATAGAATCGGCCGCTCAAACTCAACAATATGAGCCTGTTCGCACCGTTGAAGATCGACCAGCCATCATAACTACGGCGCCAAGCATTCGGGCAGGAATTACCCACCATGACGCCGAGGCCTTTTTCCGCGCGAAAGTTATTAACATTAACCGCTTGCGCGAGCAAGAAAAGCTTAAGGCGCGTTTGGCTGAAATTGAGGCCTGCGAGCGCGACATCTTGGAACATCGCGAATTTGCGAAGAAAAATCGCTATAACACGGCGGGCGTGGTTGACTTTTTGATGGGCAAGAAAGGGCGAGCTAATAACTATTATTATAACGATCACTTTACTACCAGATCTCCATTCTCTAAAACTGAAGTTACCAACGAGGCATTAGCTATTCTTGAGAGTAGAGCTGCGGTGCAGGGTACTAAGATTTTCGGCGAGCCCGACCCAAGCTTACGCCGCGAATTTTGCTTTTTAGGTGACAGAACTTGGTTTTACCATGAGTCAGACGGCGAACGTGATGTATCGGTGCGCTACGTGTGCGACGACAGCGGTGTAGTGAAGTATGATAATAAAAGCCACGCACGCCTCGATGCAGACGAAATTCAGAATTTTTGGAACGCCACCAAAGCCTACCACAAGAGCGTGTCGGTTGAGGTTTATCGTCGTCAACCTGCAGACATAAACGGCGACGGCATGGTTGATAATCGTGAGCGTTACGGCTTGGCCGCCTGATAGCTGATATAATAGTTAGATGACTGATTTTATCTACTTAGACCATGCGGCAGCTACGCCGATGAGTGAGCGCGTTTTGAAAGCTATGCAGCCGTTTTTTAGTGAGCGATTTTTTAATCCGTCGTCGCCCTATCTTCCCGCTGTTGAAGTGAAGCGCAGCTACGAGGCCGCCAAAGACGCGCTAGCTCGCACGATTGGTGCTAAGGGCAGCGACCTCGTGATGACGGCTGGCGCTACGGAGTCTATCAACCTGGCATTCACCGCGGCGCAAGGTAAGGTGCTGGTAAGCGCTGTTGAGCATCAATCGGTGCTAGAAGCCGCCAAAAAAACCGGCGATTTTGAACTGATACCTGTGAATAGGCACGGCATGGTTGACCTTTCGGCTTTGCAGGTGCCGTACCTGCAAAAGGTGGGGTTGGTGAGTGTAGCGCTTGTGAATAACGAGCTGGGCACTATTCAGCCCATTAGCGACATAGCAGTGCTAGTGAGCGCTGAGCGCCGCCGCCGTTTGCAAGCTGGCGATAAGCGTCCGATTTATCTACACTGTGATGCCAGCCAGGGTTTTGGGTTACTCGATGTAAATGTGGCGCGCCTTGGCGTAGATATGCTCACTTTAAACGCTGGCAAGATTTACGGGCCTAAGCAAGTTGGCCTGTTGTGGGTGCGCCCAGGTGTGCGCTTGCAGCCCGTTGTGGTTGGCGGCGGACAAGAGCTAGGCCTTAGGAGCGGCACAGAGAACGTAGCGGGCGCGGTAGGTTTCGCGGCAGCGGCCATGGATGCTAAGAAACATGCTGGTAGTGAGTTAAAGCGACTGGCGGTGCTTAAGAAATTGATGAGTTCTAAGTTAGAAACTGGTATTAGCGACGTGATGTTTTTGGGTAGCAGCAAAAAGCAACTCGCGAGTTTTTTGCCTATTACTGTGCCTGGCGTTGACGCTGAACGCCTGGTGTTCACGTTAGAAAACGATGGCATTTTGCTTTCAACTGGTGCGGCCTGCGCGGCCAATAAAGGTGCGAGGTCTCACGTGCTTGAAGCCATCGGGCTAAGCGACGAAGAGGCGAGTGGTAGTTTAAGGATTTCGCTTGGCAAGTTGAATAATGAAGCCAACGTGGCTGCCGCCGCAGATAAAATTATCGCAGTTATTAAGGCTGAAAAGGCACGAATTAAAGGGTTAATGAAGTGAAGAAAATAGTAATAGTTATCATTACTATTTTGCTGATAGTTGTGGGTGGCGGCATCGCGCTTGGTGTCTTTTTGGCTCCCAACGATTTGAAAAAATGCTTAGAAGATAAAACTTGTCAAACTTTTGATGCAGCAGTTGTGATAAGCGGCGGCGACACCAACGCGCGCGTAGACGAAGCTGTGAGGCTATATAAAGACGGCGTGGCGTTAAAGCTGTTGGTTTCTGGCGCAGCCGCCGATAAAGAAGGCCCTAGTAACGCTATGGTGATGCGCGACTATGCACTGAGTTTGGGTGTGCCGATTGGCGATATTATTCTGGAAGAAGCGGCGGTCGATACTCGCGAGAACGCTGATTTTAGTGCCAGGATTATCAGGGAAAACGGCTGGCGCAACATAGTTTTGGTAACAAGCGCCTACCACCAGCGGCGAGCCAGCATGGAGTTTAGCCGCGCGCTGGGTGGCGAGGTGCAAGTGCTCAGCCATCCGACTCGTAGCGACCGCAGCTGGAGCTCGGTTTGGTGGCTCACCCCAACTGGCTGGTGGCTGGCTATTAGCGAACTAACAGGGATAGTTTGGTTTAATGTGCGCTAAAAAAGTTTTCGTCGGGCTAAGCGGAGGCGTAGATAGTAGCGTTTCGGCGGCGTTATTAGTGCAGCAAGGTTACGATGTAACTGGCGTGTATATGAAAAACTGGAGTCGTGATCTGCCAGGCATGAAATGCCCCTGGGCAGAAGACCTAGCAGACGCAAAGCGCGTGGCGGTGAAGCTGAGTATTGATTTTCGGGTTTTCGATTTTGAGCGCGAGTATAAACAGCGGGTGGTAGACTATATGGTGACCGAATATAAGGCAGGGCGCACGCCAAACCCCGATATTATGTGTAACCAAGAAGTGAAGTTTAAGCTGTTTTTTGAAGTGGCGCAGGCTGAAGGGGCAGATTTTATTGCAACTGGGCATTATGCGCGGGTTAAAGATGGGCAGCTTCTATGCGCGGTGGATGAAGACAAAGATCAAACTTATTTTTTGTACCGCATAAGTGAAGAGTCGCTCATGCACACGCTGTTTCCTGTGGGCGAATTGAAAAAACCTGAAGTGCGGGCGTTGGCCGAGAAGTTTGGGTTGGTGACGGCCAGCAAAAAAGAGTCTATGGGTGTGTGTTTTGTGGGCAACGTGGGCATTCGTGAGTTTTTGAGCGAGTATGTAGAGCCAAAGCTGGGCGATGTGGTTGATGAGGCAACTGGCCAAGTGGTAGGCCAGCACGACGGCGCGATATTTTACACTGTTGGCCAACGGCATGGTTTGAGCATAGGTGGCGGCTTGCCATATTACGTGACTCGTAAAGATATGGCCAGAAACACCGTGTTTATCACAACCGATTTAAATAATCAGAACCTATGGCAAAAAGAGCTAATTCTGCATGACGTGTTTCTAAGAGCAAATCTTGCAGGTACGGTACCTGCAAAGGTGCGTGTGCGGCATCGTGCGCCACTGGTGAGCGCGACGCTAGATTTTAATTCTTGCAGGTACGGTACCTGCAAAGGTG
>JAIRRY010000014.1 GCA_031255735.1 Candidatus Nomurabacteria bacterium
GTGGTCAATACGGCTCTCGCCGACATTGGCGCGTTTGGCGGGAGTAAGGATGCGACAGCGAAATACGCTTTCAAAAACGTCATCGTAACTGGCACGATTGCGGGCGAGGACGGGCGCAAGATGAGCAAATCGCTTGGTAATTATACCGACCCGAACGAACTGATGGACAAGTTCAGCGCGGACTCGTTGAGATTTTTACTGCTATCTAGCCCGCTACTGTCGGGTGAGGATTTCGCGCTTAAGGACAAAGACGTCGGCGATGTGGCGCGCAAATTGGCGATGATTTGGAATATGTATGATTTCTTTACAATGTATGCGGAAGTGGACGGTTGGGAATATCATCCAGAGGACAAAATGGATTTGGCGTCGCTCAAAAACCCGCTCGACAAGTGGATTGTGTCGCGTTACCGTCAGCTGCGTGATCATATTACGCAGTATATGGACGAGTATAATATCCCGGACGCGATGAGTGCGATTTTGCCGTTTGTCGACGATGCCAGTAACTGGTATGTGCGCCGTTCGCGCCGGCGATTTTGGAAAAGCGAGGACGATAGCGACAAAAACGATGCCTACAAGACGCTTCATTATGTGCTGCGACACTTGAGTTATATTTTGGCGCCGTTTACACCGTTTTTGGCGGAGGAGCTGTATCAGAAATTGGTCGGCGGCAAGTCGGTTCATCTGCACGATTGGCCGAAAAAAATGGAAATTGACGAGAAGGTGTTGGACGAAATGGCGCGCACGCGCGAGATCATCGAAAAAGGTTTGGCGCTACGAATGGATAGAGAAGACGAGTTCGGGCAGATTAAGGTGCGTCAGCCGCTGGCGAAGTTAACTTATACTGGCGAAAAGTTGAGCGGTTTTTATGAGCAGATTATCGCCGAAGAGGTGAATGTCAAAAATGTTGAATATGGGCCTGAGCTTGCGTTAGATAAAAAGTTGACCGCTGAGCTTAAAGCTGAAGGTTATGCTCGCGAGATTGTGCGTGTGGTGCAGGTGGCGCGTAAAAATGCTGGCCTGAACGTGGACGACCGTATTAGGTTGTCGCTTAGTGTGGAGCTAGACAAAGAATGGCAGGATTTGGTGGCCGCCGAAACGTTAGCTACAGAGGTGGTGCGTGATGGCAATTTTGCCTACGACGAAGTGTTTAAAGTTGATAACGAGAACATTACAGTTTCACTAGAGAAAAAATGAATTAACCAGTTGACTGGAAAATACGCTTATGCTACGATAGTAGTGTTAACTGTAACTAAAGATAAAAACCATGCAAACACAAGATGAGCCCGAATTTATCGAAAACCTGCCAGAGGCCGACTTTGCTGTACCTAAGCATACTGATGGTGCCAATATTAAGCTATCACGAGCTGGTGGGCACAAAGTGTTACAGATTATCAAGAGTTTAACACCTGAATTAATCAAAAAAAATCAAAAGTTTATGGGTGCTGATGAGTTGCATCAAGAAATGAAAAAAGCGCGTTAAATAAAAAGGCAATAAAGGGGCAAAGATGGGCGAAAAGTTATCAGAAAAGTTAGGCGACGAGATAGATGAGATGAACAAGCTAAAAGAATTGTCTGACGCTGGGATTGTTAATCATGCCGTAAGAGGTGCTGATGGACGGTGGCATACTTATGGTGTTAAAGAGATGCACGGAGCACGCAGAGAGTTTAGCCAAAAAGAAATCGATGATATGCACCATTTTTTGCCTGAAATAGAAGAAGGTCAAATAGAACTAGGTTACGAACGCGAAAAAGATAGCAACTTAGAGCTACTTATGAAATTAAAGCCATCAGAACTCATTGCTCTAGGTGTAGATAAAAGTCCAGAAGAGCTGAGCGAAATGAGCGGTAAGGAAATTCATGAACTTGTTGAACGATCGAGACAGGAAGAAAAAATACAAGCTAAAACCCAGAATGTAAAGGCCGCGAGTGGCGAAAATGAGCCTGCCAACGTTGAGCGACAAAACAAAGAGAAAGTAGTCAGTTCTGCTATCAATTCTTTTGTAGATGGCGTTATGTCACAAGTTAGTCATGGCGGCTTATATGAAAGTAAGCAAGAAGCTCGCGAAGATATTGATAAGGTGCTAGGAAAGGTCATAGCAATGACATTATCTGGGCGATTAATTAAGTGGTCTAATGAAGAAGATGTCACTAAAGTTTTATATCGATTGCTAGCTCAAGAAAGAGCTAGTAGGAAGATGGACGATATGTTCGGTAGAGCGCAGGGTACATCTCGGGGTTCAGAGAAGAGTGCAACTCCAGTTGGGACGCAGGCTGATACTAGCTCGAGTGAAACTCAGCAATCAACGTCAGAATGGCGCCCAGTGGCTAACGGCGAAACGGTTGAGCGTGTAAGACAGCGTGATAGATTAGAAAGCATTTTGGCTGCCAAGGTCAGAGAGATTAAAAATGGTATTATCTCAAAAGGTATGCAAATCACTGATAATGTGATAGGTGATATTATTAAAGCGATAAAAAACGGAAACCCGAAATCGTCCGAAATGTCACAGCAGGATTATGATGAAGTAGTTGAACGTGCGGTTCGGACTGACGGGTCGGAAACAGAAATGTATATAAGGGCATTAGACGAAAAACTAAAGGGTATACCGCCGAACGAGCAGATGAAATATCTGAAACATCTCTTAGAGAATAAGAAAGAAGAAAGACAGAAACTAATAAAGGATCACATAAAGGCATTGGATGACCTCATGCGTTTTAAAGAACAATCAGAAGAGTTGATTGGTGGTCCGTACGCACATTGGCGCATGTTAGAGAAAAAGCTAATTGACGAGGGGCCAGACAGCCTTACTAAATCGGAAAAAGACAAGTATGAGGAACTAGAAGGGTATCTGTATAGAAAGTCTGAGGATTTCAAGCAAGTACTTGTGCAAAAGCGATTGTATTTTGATAATGATGATAGCATAACTGAAATAACGTATATTATCAAAGAAATTAATAGGCGAGTAGATAGTTTAAATGAGCGTAAAAGTCGATACACTAGTGGTGCGGGCAGGAAAAGGACTGCAACAGGAGAGCGGAATCACGAGCGGCAACCTGGTAAAAGGAGGTCAGCATGACAGAACGGCAACCAGCTATACCGGAACGGCCTGAAAATAAAGGAGAAGGAAAATATGGCGATTTTGGCTCGAAAGAAGAATTCAAAAAATGGCTGAAAGAAGTAGTGAAATCGTCTAGCGGTGATTTGCCAAAAGATGAGCTCTATAGAGAACAGATTCAGAAAGAGTTACAAGAAAAGTATGACAAGGACGACGAGACTTGGTTCATGGAGCGTTACGGGTCTTTTGGTAGCTTTGAAGAATGGAAGCAACGTCACATAGATGATTTAAACGCACAGTTAAAAGTTGCTGAGTCTTGGATTGGGGCAAAAGATAGGCAGCGTGCAAGAAGTGAAAAGGAAAAAATACCTATCATTAAGGCTAAAATCGCAGAAGTTGAGCAAATGACACTAGCAGACATGCGCAGGCAGATTGATGAGCACATGCCAGAATATGACCCAACCTACCTCAAGCTTGCTTTAGGTGAAGGCTATGAAGAAGAGATACCCGGAACAGAAAAAAATGAGAAATTTGGTAAAAGAGCCGTAGCTGCTGCGTTAGCTGCCGTTATAGCCGGTGGTGCATTAATTGGGACTGGGTCCAACCAGATGGATAGTGTGTATGGAAGTAATGAAAATCCTGATGACATGCCAGCCGCTTCTATGGAGGGCACCACACCCGTAAACATTGATTTAGACCAATTCACACTGGAAGACGGCACTGATGGTGGAGAAGGCAACTCAGATGCAGAAACGGCGAAGGACAGTATGGAAGTGCATGAGGCTCGGGAGTGGACGGACGGCGGTTATCAAGCTGATGAAGACCCGTTCTTGGAAGCAGAAGGCAATTTACGCCTTGGTGTGAATTTTGGGCCAAAAATCACAGCTGAAACACCCGGAGATACTATTGAGCAACTTATGCAACAAATGTCTGGCAGCACGCATGAAGCGTTATTTTATTCATTGTTGAGTAACTATGCTTTGCCTGATGGCGGTGAGTTTGATGAGCTACGCGACCTGCCACTCAATACAAGAGAGCTTAGTAGGTACGCGAACGAATTGAACCACAGTGGTGATGATGAGCGCGTAGACCGTGAAATTAACGCGGCACTTAATACTATATGGCAACACGCTGATAGTGCTGAAGTTCGCGATGTTAGAGGCTATACTTCCGTATGGTTGCAAAATGGCAAGGATGGCGACCAACACATGTACACTTCCATGAAAGTTAATAAGGAAAACCGTATGGTGATACTTAAAGATAAGAATGGTGAGAATTTGCTAGATGTAGACGCAGCGCTTGAAGCCGTAGGTGGTGCAAAAAAGGTGGCATTCGAGCAACTTGGCCATTTTGATGAAGATTCCTTTGAATATGTTTTTGAGGTAGGCTTTGGCGCAAATTGTGGTGGTCAGCTAATACTTATTTGTATAGCTAAACCTATAACTCAAGAAACAGTCACTACAACTACTACAACAGAAACTCATGAGGATGACGGCGGTGGTGGTGGCGAAGAGGAAACACCGCCAGATGATGGCGAAGATGAAACACCTGGTGGTGGCACCCCAAAGACTGATGATGGCGATACTCCGAAGTCTGGTGACGTGGAAGATTATCAGCGCCCAGGTATGGATGATACGACAGACTCTGGTACGGGAGAAAAGCCTATCGTTTCAGTGGTTGAGGAAGCGGCTACACCGCCAGCGAAGGTTGATGTTGGCACTCCAGAACAACAAGCGCAAGAACCGTCCCAAGAGGTGGAAACGCCAGCGGCTGGCACTACTACTGAAACTTTGCCAACCACCGACCAGTCGGGTGATGGCGAACAGCAACCAGAGGTAAGACAAGACACTGAGGAGGCCAACCAAAGCAACACCGAAGAGGTTAGGCTTCCTGAGAGCGCCTAGAAAACATAAGAAAGGAAAATATGAAACAAATATTACATAAAACAATCACTAAGTTTCAATCAGCATTGTTAATTGTTTTTGGCCTGTTTGCGAGCATTAGTATTGCTAGTACGGCAACGGCACTAGCTTGGGGGCCAGACCGCCCTATGTTTACGATTAATAAGCCTGCATCACACGTTACGTTTAACTCAATTACCGACAACCCAGCGCATGGCTACGAGCCCGATTTTATGCAAATTCGTGAAGTGTCGGAAGATAACGGTAAATATACAAATATCAAAGATCTCGCAAAGGGTAAAGAATACGTAGTTTATATTTACTATCATAATAATGCGGCTAGCAATTACAACGCTAGCGGTGTTGGAGTTGCTCAGGGTGCATATGCGAAGGCGCAAATTCCAGCTGTGGTACCAAATGGTACAACTAAAACAGCTATGGGTTATGTTGGGGCAAGCAACGCTAAGCCTGTTACGGAAGTTTACGACGACATTCAATTGAAGAATAACACCGGCACAGACTTAACACTTCGTTATGTGCCAGGTTCAACCACCATACATAACTGGGGTAAGACTAACGGCATGACAATGGACGATACCATCACTAGTAGTGGTGTGAGCCTAGGCTACGATTCGTTAAATGGCATTTTGCCAGGCTGCAACGAATACGCTGGCTACATAACGTTCAGGTTTAAAGCTGATTATCCAGAGTTCACATTCAGCAAGCAGGTGCGCCTAGCTGGCACTACGGGTTGGCAAGATTCAGTTGCGGTAAAACCAGGTGATAAAGTTGAATACCTGTTATCTTATAAGAACACTGGTTCAACTGAGCAGACGGGCGTAACATTAAAGGATGTGTTGCCAAAGGGTATAAATTACGTAAAGGGCAGCTCAAAGCTAACAAACCATAGTAATCCGAGTGGTGCTACGCCTCAAGCGGGTGATGATATTGCCGGGCCAGGCGTTAATATAGGCAATTATGGCCCAGGTGCTAACGCCTATTACCAATTCTTCGCTACTGTGTCCACTAAAGAGGACTTGGTTTGTGGCAAGAATACCCTAACCAACACTGCTGCTGCCGAAACCAAAAATGGTAATATCCAAGATAGTTCAACGGTTACGGTTGACGTAGAGTGCAAACCCGACGAATGTAAGCCAGGTGTGCCCAAGGGTGACGCTAGGTGTAACGACTCTCCGTCTGTGCCAGCTGAACTGCCTAAAACTGGGCCAGTTGAGGCTGCACTAGCTGTTGTCGCCGTTCTTGCGATAACCGTCGGCATAGTTTATTGGTACAAGAGCCGAATAGATATGCGCAAAGTTTCTCTAGGCGACGATGAATCTAAAAAGGTTCCTCATCCAAAAGATCACGATGAGCACCTTGCGAAAAAATAACTTTTTTGCTATAATTTCTCGAGTATAAATTAAAGGAACTAGATGAAAGCAGTCATTAAGGTTAGTGGCAAGCAATATATTGTCACCGAAAAAGAGCGCCTCTTGGTAGACCTGCTACCTGAAGGCACAAAAAGCCTCACGCTTGATGCACTGTTGGTTACGGACGGCAGCAAAACAACCGTTGGCAAACCAACCGTGAAAGACGTGAAGGTTGAAGCTAAGGTTGTTAGCCCAGAAGTAAAGGGCGACAAACTACGTGTTATTCGCTACAAAAGCAAAAAACGCGTGCATACTGAAACTGGCCATCGCCAAAAGTATAGTGAAATCGAAATATCGAGCATCAAGTAACAAGCTAGCCCCCACGGGGGCTATTTTTGTGCTACAATGCTTATAGTTATGGCGACAACGATTGCGGTTACCAATCAAAAGGGGGGCGTGGGCAAAACAACCACTGCTATTAACGTTGCGTATTATTTGGCTAGAGATGGTAAGAAAACGTTGTTGGTAGATTTCGACCCTCAAGGTAACGCCACAAGTGGTTTAGGCTTTGAAAAGTCTGCGCTAAAAAAGACTATGGTTGAGGTAATCTTGGGTGATACTACGGTAGACAAGGCGATTTTAGAAACCAAATTTAAAAATTTGAGTCTTGCACCTACTACTCCGCACCTGGCCAATGCTGAAGCCGATATCAGCCGCTTGGCGCGTCGTTTTATGTTGCTCAAAAAGGCTCTTGAAGAAATGGCTGGTCAGTATGATTTTATTATTATCGACTGCCCGCCTAGTCTTAGTCTACTTACTATTAACGGGTTGATCGCTTCAAACTATGTGTTATTACCAGTTCAAACCGAATTTTATGCTTTAGAAGGTGTTTCACAACTTCTAGAATCGATGAAACTGGTGAAGAAGGCTATGAATCAAGATATTGAGCTTCTTGGCGTTGTAGCTACGATGGTAGACTCGCGCACTACTTTGAGTGTGCAAGTTCTTGAAGAGATTAAGAAGTTTTTTGGTAAAAAAGTGTTCAACACGTATATTCCGCGTAATGTGCGCTTAGCTGAGGCACCTAGCCATGGTGTGCCGGTGGGTGTTTACGACAGGTTTTCTAAGGGTTCGCGAGCTTACAAGGCGTTGGCAAAAGAAATAGTTGGGAGGTTGAAATAAATGAGTGTGAAAAAGGGTTTGGGACGTAGTTTTGAATCATTAATCCCCACGGAGTTGATAGACGAAACTTTCGACCCAACAGTTAAAGAAGATCGTGCTACTAGCAGCCTAATAGATTTGCCACTTTCTAGCGTTGAGCCTGATGAGTCGCAGCCGCGCCGCCATTTTGATGAGCGCGCTCTTGGCGAATTGGCCAATTCTATAAAAGAGTTTGGCGTATTGCAGCCAATCGTGGTGGTAAGAAATGGCGTAAAATACATCATTGTGGCTGGTGAGCGCCGTTATCGCGCCAGTAAATTGGCAGGAGTTAAAACCATACCAGCTATTGTGCGTACGCTTACGAATCAGCGCCGTCTTGAGGTGTCGCTGATTGAAAACGTACATCGCAAAGATCTAAATGTATTAGAAGTTGCTACTACTTATGTTAAACTACGCGATCAATTTAACCTTACCGCTGAACAGATTAGCCAGCGAGTTGGTGGTAGGTCGGCTAGCGCCATTAGTAACACTATTCGTTTACTCAAGCTACCAGCTAGCGTAAAGCAGGCAATTGTAGACGGCAACCTTAGTGAAGGCCAGGCCAGGCCACTTATCAACGTTGAAACTTCTATTGTAGATGAGATATTACCTAAGATTATCGCTGAAAGTTGGAGCGCGCGCAAAATTGAGCAGTTTGTGGTTGGGCTAAAAATGGCTAAAACTACTGGTAAGAAAACTGCGGAACAGCCTTCTCAGTACGCTGATGAGATTAAGAAAATCCAGGAATCCATCGGTTTACCAACCGCGGTGCGCACTAATGCTCGTGGTGCTGGCCAGTTGACGATAAAATTTAAAAACGACGCTGAATTTCGGGCTTTAAATAAAAAACTTGCAGGCTAATTTAGAAGAATCTTATTTGATTAAATGGGAAGAAACGAAAACTCGCGGGGCCTACCACGTCGTAAAGCGGAATCGTGCCAAGCCCGTTTCTTGAGTCGTATGAATTGTCATTTTCGCGATTGTCGCCAGACACGAAAATCTCACCTTCGGGAACAGTTACATCAATATCACCTTTAGTGTGCTGTTTCGGCCCTTCGCTGTCTGATTTTCGTGTTTCATCATCTGGATGGAAGCCGTTTTTGTGCTCGTCGTTATACACTGTAAGAACGCCATCTCTTACGGTTACGCGTTCGCCCTCGAAAGCAATAACGCGCTTAATAATGTATTGGTTTTTCTCAATTGAATTGTGATTAGGGTTAGTAAAAACGATTATCTGGCCACGTTTTGGCACATATTCTTTATTTTGCAGATGAGCCAAAGTTACTGGCACGCGATTAACAATAATACGGTCGTCGGAGCGGAGCGTGTTTTCCATACTGCTGCCAACTACATTATAACTGCGGAAAACAAAACTATTTAAAATTATCGTGCCTGCTACAACGGCCAGGATAAAGCCAATAAGCCCTATAGTATCTTTAAGTACTGGGTGACGCTGTAAAAATGACGGCGTACTAACTGTTTCCATGCTTTAGCTATTTTATCACATGTGCCGTTTGCTGCCATTTCTCTTTTGCCCGATCTTTGCTAAAATAAGTGAGTATTACAGGAGTTTTTAACTTAAGTGGTTAATTTTATTAATATTAAGCGTAGTAAAACGTTGCTTAGCCAGGCCTTATACTTAGGGTTGAATGTTTTGATGGCTGTAGCTGCGCTGGTGCTCGTGCTTGTTACGAACTCACCAGTTCCGTCGTGTATTTTGGTGCTACTTGGTAAATGGCGTATTTTTGCGGTTCGACCGCGTTATTGGCTGATGAATATAAAGGCAAATCTGGTAGACCTAATCGTAGGCCTTAGTGTGGCCGTCTGCCTGTTTTTGATGGGTGATGGTAATATAACTGCCCAGATTATTCTAACGGCGTTATATGCCGTGTGGTTAGTGTTTATTAAGCCTAGTTCTAAGCCGCTGATGGTGAATATCCAGGCGGGTGTTGCGCTGGTGTTCAGTACAACCGTTGCGGCGTCACTGTGTTTTAGTTTGCCGTCAATTGTGCTCGTACTGGCGTCTGCCATAATTGGCTACGCGGTAGTAAGGCATATTTTGGTAACTAACTTAAACGACGAGAATAGCCCTGAGCTAGTTAGTTTTGCGGCTGGTCTTATTATGGCGGAGCTAAGCTGGGCGGCTTATCACTGGTTGGCGGCTTACAGCGTGCCCGGTACTGGGTTGAAGATTCCGCAATTTACTATCATTGCCGCTATGCTGGGTTATGTAGCTATTATGATTTACAGGGCACACTACGATGAAGACGGTGCAAAAGTGCACCTAAATGATATCATCTTGCCCGTAGTTTTTGCCACTGCGGTTATAGCGGTGATGTTGCTATTTTTCTCAGGAGCGTCAATAGATTTAAGCTAATCTTCAGGTTTAGTATATAAAGTAGGGGGTATATGAACAACGAACAAAGTAACGAACAACAACCAGTGGTACACGGCATACTATATCAACCAAAAAAGGCACCGAAGAGTAACAAACTAAACTTTCTGATTGGGCTATGTGTAGTTACACTCTTTGTGGCGCTAGCAGGGCTGGGGCTGTCGGTTTACGGTGTTTTTCGCGCTAATGAAAGTTACAACAAGACATTATCTATTTCAACTGCGGTGGACGGCAATTTTACATCGCTTAGTGCCGATTCAATTGATTCTGTAGTTAAGAAAGTTTCACCTAGCGTGGTTTCTATTGTTACCACTACGCGTGTTAGCTCTACATATCGCTATTATTATGGTGGCAGCGGCGAAAGTAAGTCAGCAGGTACTGGGGTGGTTGTTACCGAAAATGGCTATATATTAACTAACAAACATGTTATCGAGGGCGCTGATAAGGTGCAAGTAGTAACAGCCGATGGCACTACTTATGACGACGTAGAAATTGCAGCTAAAGATCCAATAAACGACGTGGCATTTTTAAAGATTGACGGTGTTAAGGGCTTAACGCCAGCAGAAATCGGCGATTCTGGTACTATATCTATTGGGCAATCTGTGGTGGCGATTGGTAACGCTCTGGGGCAATACCAGAATACGGTTACTTCGGGTATTATTTCTGGTAGCGGGCGTACAATTACAGCTCAAACTAGTAATGGCAGTGCAGAAACCCTGACTGACCTGATTCAGACCGATACGGCTATTAACCCAGGCAACAGCGGTGGCCCGCTTATTAACGCAGGTGGGCAAGTGGTAGGCATTAATACCGCTATCGTTGAAGATTCTAATGGTATAGGTTTTGCAATCCCGATTAACTCGGTAAAGGGTATGTTAGCTAGCCTTAAGAAAAGTGGCAAGGCTAAGCGGGCGTTTCTTGGTGTAAATTATGTTTCCATTACGCCAGATGTAGCCAAGGAATATGGCTTATCGGTTGGTAAGGGTGCGTATGTATATAATAAAGACGGTGCGGCTGTACAAAAAGGCAGCCCAGCCGAAAAAGCTGGTATAAAAAGTAAAGATATTATCGTCAAAGTGGGTGGTAAAGAAGTTGGGCCTGCGGGCAGTGTAGGCAACTTAGTTGCCGAGTATTCAGCCGGCGATGTAGTTGAGTTAACATTACTACGCGACGGTAAGGAAATGGCTATTAAAATTACGCTTGGCGAATATCCAGAATAAGCTAAATTGAACAAATATTTTATACAATTATTTCATCTGTAAAATGAGTAAAAATGGGGCTTTTTGAAGCACCGTGAAATGCTGACTTTTCACGGCGAAATTGGCTATATTTTCGGTTTGTCGTGGGTCGAGCTCTAAGGCTAAAATGCCGTTAGGTTTTAGGTTTTTTGGAGTTTCTAAAATGAGTTTTCGCATGAGTGCTTCGCCGCGATTTTCGGCGTAAAGCGCTAATTCGGGCTCGAAGCTGGTTTCGGGCGAAACTTGCCAGCCATGCGCCACATAGGGTAGGTTAGCAACGATAATGTCGAACTTTTTAGCTACGTTTTTAAGCAGATTGCTTTCGATAAATTCTACGTTTGCGCCAAGTGCATGCGCATTTTTTCTTGCCACGTTTAGTGCAGCAGGCGAGATGTCGCAGGCTGCAACTTGAGCGCTTGGTAGTTCCAACGCAAGCGTAACAGCGATTACACCGCTACCTGTGCCGACGTCTAGTATATTTTTGCGATTCAGATTTAAAATGTGCGCAACTAACTGTTCGGTTTCGGGGCGTGGTATTAGCACGTCGGGTGTGACGGAAAAGTTTCGCCCGTAAAATTCGCGGTAGCCTAAAATATAGGCGAGCGGTTCGCGTGCTTGCCGCCGCACTACAAGGTTGTTAGCCAGTTTTAGTTCGCTGTTTGTGAGCTTATGGTCATCATGAGCTATAAGCCAGGTGCGGTTATGCCCTAATAAGTGTGCCAAAATCAGCTCTGCATCTAATCGGCTAATCTGTTGACTAGCTAGCCAGCTTTTAATTGTCGCTGGCTTGCTCGGCTTTGAGTTCGCGTTCATAGGTGCTTAGGTGTTCAATTAGGTCGTCGATTTCGCCGTTCATAGCCGCAGGAATGTTACTGCGACTGTAGCCGATGCGGTGGTCGGTGATGCGGTCTTGGGGGAAGTTGTAGGTGCGAATCTTCTCGCTTCTGTCGCCAGTGCCAATTAAACTGCGGCGTTCGTTGCCTCTTTCTTTGGCCTCTTCCTCCATTTTTTGCTGTAGTAAGCGGCTGCGTAGCACACTCATAGCCTTAGCCTTATTTTTGGTTTGGCTTTTCTCATCTTGGTTGGTTACAATCATACCTGTTGGTAAGTAGGTGATGCGCACTGCGCTGTCGGTGGTATTTACACTTTGCCCGCCGTGTCCAGAACTGCGATAGATGTCGATGCGAAGGTCTTTCGGGTCGATTTCGATGTCGGTTTCTTCGGCTTCGGGTAGGACTGCTACGGTAGCGGTGCTGGTGTGTATGCGCCCTTGGCTCTCGGTGACTGGCACACGCTGCACGCGGTGCACGCCGCCCTCAAATTTCAGTTGCTTATAGGCGCCGCCACCTTTTACTGCGAAGACTACTTCTTTATAGCCGCCGGTATCGTTGGCGTTCTCGCTCATTATGTCGGTTTTTAGCCGATGTGCTTCGGCGTAGCGCAGATACATGCGGTAAAGTTCGGCGGCAAACAGGCTGGCTTCATCGCCTCCAGCGCCAGCACGAATTTCGACAATAACGTCTTTGTCGTCGTTCGGATCTTTGGGTGCGAGTAGTATAAATAAGTCGTTCTCAATCTGTTCTAACTCTGTTGTAATTTTTACAACATCATCTCTGGCTAGCTCGGCTAGTTCATCGTCGCCACTACTTAGCTCTTCGGCTTCGGCCAAGTTTTTTTCAAGCTTTTCGCGCCGCTTAGCCACGTCGATGATATTTTGCAGCTCAGTAAAGCGTTTGTTTTTCTTGGTAAAATCGGGGTTGCTGTAAGCGGTGGGCGTAGCTAAAAAGGCCTCAAGTTCAGCTCGTTCGGTCTCGAGTTTCGCGGTATCTAGTTTAATTTTTGGCATGTAGATAATTTTACCAGATATGATACAATTGTGCCACGAGGGGCATTGGCGCAGTTGGCTAGCGCGCTTCCATGGCATGGAAGAGGTCAAGGGTTCGAATCCCTTATGCTCCACCAAAAGTTTGTTATTAAAACCAATGACATAGCTCGCTACAAATTTACGGCACCCGTGATGACTTGGTTGATTGGTGCCCCGCCTAGACTTTTTAAGGAAAAATGCACTGGACAGATATATACCCGTTAGCGGCTTATTGATAAATAAGCCCCAGACGGGTATAATGGCAGTATGAGGATATTTCTGTCAAATCAAGGTAATTTGCGCAATTTTTAGAGTTTTGTCAGAAAGCTTGATTTTTCTGAACCAGATAAATTAGAAATATCCACTCACGACAAATGGATTACGGCGCATCCTGCAAATCTCGTGCTAGCCGCCTCATTAGCGGTAAAAGTTGGTAAAATGAACTGCGAAATAGTAGGTAAAGTCCCAGACACGGGGCTGTATCTAGACCGAATGGGGTTGTATAAACTCACGAAAACTAAATCGCCATTTTCTTACAATATGAAGGAGCCGGCCGGTCGCTTTGTACCAATTTCTATAATCAAGACCGCACAACAGCAATCGGATTTCGTCACCGATATGATACCTCTGTTACATCTGTCTGAGCAAAATTCACGAATTATAAAATATATAGTAAGTGAGCTTATAAGAAATGTCCTTGAACATGCAAAGTCAGGAAGTGGTGCGATTGTTGCCGCACAATACTATAAAAAGACTAACCGTATCAGTATAGGTATTTGCGACAATGGTATTGGTGTATGGCGTAGTATGAATGAGAGTTGGCACCCCATAACTGATGCCGACGCGCTACGGCTTGCCCTAACCCCAGGTATTACTGGCACTACCCGCAAAGAGGGCGGAACAAGCGAGAATGCTGGCGCGGGACTATTCTTTATTAAGTCTATAGCAAAAATAACACGTAATTATTTTGTGATTTATAGTGGTAATGCTGAATATACACTACTTCGTCACCGCAAGCGAATAAAAGGCTTTCCACGTCTTTATGCCGATCCAGAGCGTGACCCGCATAACCAGACAAATAGTGCACCTAACTTTCAAGGAACACTGGTCGCAGTCGATATATCACTTGATGAGACTCCAGAGTTTCAGACGCTACTGAATGTTATCGGCAAGGTTTATGATGACGCCATTCGCGAACGCAAGCGGGCAAAATATAAGGAGCCAAAGTTCATATGATAAATCTAATAAAAATGCATAGTAAAATTGGCGATTTTGCAGAGAACAAAGAGATTGCAAAGAAACTGCGAGTAGAGAGTATTATGCCATCACTATCGATGGGTGATGAAGTAATTTTAGATTTTGACAAAGTGGATGGCGCAACACAATCTTTCATCCACTCCCTAGTTAGCGAACCAATTCGTCAACTTGGAGATAAGACATTTAATAACTTATATTTTAAGAACACCAACGAAGATATTAAAAAAATTGTTACTATTGTTTATAGATATATGCAAGAAAGCCTAGGTAGAGATACAGATACGAATAGCGACATTCAATAGTTTGCGTTAGCTCCACCAAAGAAAACCCTTAGTATTAAGAGTTTTCTTTGTGATAGAAAGTAAAACTAAACCAGGGTGGGGTGCCGCAAGATCAGCGGCATTTTAAGCCGTTTTTTCTTCTTTTTTTGCAGCAACTTTAGCTTGTTTTTTGGCTTTGTTGATTAGCGCAGCCTTGCGCTCTTCGGCTTTGGCGAACTTAGCCTTAAACCTGTCTACGCGGCCCTCGGTGTCGATAATCTTTTCTTCGCCAGTGAAGAATGGGTGCGACGCGCTGCTAATTTGGATGTCTATAACAGGGTAGTCGTTGCCTTCGTATTTAACCGTTTCAGTTGAAGCGGCAGTAGAGCGGGTTAGGAACATAAAGCCAGCGGCTTTGTCACGGAACACAACCTCGCGATATTCTGATGGATGGATATCTTTTTTCATAACTCGGTAGATTATAGCAGAGGTGGAGTTTTTAGTAAATAGCCGAAGCTGAGCTACGAACAGGATTGGCTTACGTTTCAGTTGAATATTTCATGCACTGTGTTATACTAAAAGAGTATATTTATTAACGAAACAGCCTCGCTGGAAGCTCCTGATCAGGAGGCGAGGCAGTGTGAAAGGAGTTTTAATAGTGTCTGTTAATATTGACATTAAAAAACTATTGGAATCTGGTGTGCATTTTGGTCACAAAACTAGCCGCTGGCATCCAAAAATGGCGCCTTATATTCATAGTAAGCGTCAAGATAGCCATATTATCGACTTAACCAAGACGGTTGAGGCCTTAGAGGTGGCTTTGCCAGAACTAACTAAAATTATTGCACGTGGCGGTAAGGTGCTACTTGTTGGCACCAAGAAACAGGTTCGCCCTGTAATTAAAGAGGTAGCCGAAGCTACTGGTCAACCTTACGTTACCGAGCGCTGGATAGGTGGCACGTTAACAAACGCCAAAACTGTTGGTGTGCAGGTCAAAAAATTACACACTCTTGAGAAGCGTATGGAAACAGGCGAGCTTGAGAAGCGTTATAGTAAGCTTGAAGTGCAACGTTATGCGGAAGAAATCGAGAGCCTGAACGAGAAGTATGGTGGCATTAAAGAACTTAGCGGCCAGCCAGCCGCTCTTGTAGTAGTAGACGTTTGTGAAGAGCGTAACGCCGTTAAGGAAGCTAAAACCTTAGGTATTCCCGTATTCGCTTTGGTTGACACCAATGCCGACCCAAGCGACATTGATCACGTAATACCTGCCAACGACGATGCCATTAAGGGCGTGCAGCTACTGCTTGGCTATATTGGCGAGGCTATTCAAGAAGGTTTGAAAAATGCAAAGAAAACGGAGGATAAGTAAATGGTAGATTTTACTGTAGAAGATATCAAGAAACTTAAAGAGTTAACAGGTGTGGGCTTAACCGATGCTAAGAAGGCTCTTGAGGAAACAAAAGGCGATTTTGATAAAGCTGTTGAAGCTATGCGCAAGAAGGGTTTAACGAAGGCTGAAAAACGCGGCGACCGTGATACTCGCGAGGGGCTGATTGATGCTTATATTCACGATGGCCGTATTGGCGCAATTTTAGAGCTTAACTGTGAAACTAGCTTTGTGGCTAAAACCGACGATTTCAAAGAGTTGGCGCACTACTTAGCTATGCAAATTGCCAGTATGAACCCTCAGTATATTAGCTGGAGCGATATTCCCGAAGACGAGCTGAAGCGTGTTGAAAAAGAATCTAAAGATAAGCTAAAGGGTGATAAAAAGCCCGCCGACGTGCAAGCTAAAATCGTTGAAGGTCAGGTAAAGAAGAATTTTGAAGAAAAAGTTCTGCTGATGCAAAAATATATCCTCGACGACAGCAAAACCGTTGAGGAGTTTATAAAGGGTTATATTGCTAAAACAGGCGAGAATATCACAGTTCGCCAGTTTAAGCGCCTAGAACTTGGGGTTACCGAGTAAAATGTTGTAAAAAACACAATACTACCACCACTGTTATACTAGAGGCTAACGAGTATTTTCCTGTGGACAACTAACGATATTACCACTAGGATATTGACTTTTTATACTGCTTGTGCTAAACTGCAAGTACAAGCTGATACAGAATCAGCCTAGCAAAAATAAACAGTTTTATCCTCAAAAAATAGAATCGTTTATCGTAGCTGGATTGGTTCGTTCAATGTTAGCTTGTCGCAGGTTAAACAGGACTGAGCGCTAGATGGTGATGAAGTATCTTGTTACTTTACGGCTTCTTTGCGGTTTTACCTTAAACAAGTAGAATTGTGATTTTGTGTTTAGTAGCTTTTAGGCGGATGCTTTTGATCGGGTATTTGTCTATTCTTGCCATTCGCTATTTAGTATCTAACTCAGCCTCTGTTTATCCGCACCTTTCAATCACTAGCTTCACCGAAGTTTATAGTCTGGGTTTTATGAGTTAATCACTTGTTTTACCTAGGAACTTTTAGATTTTATTGGTTTAATCGCTTTTAATTTCTATTTGTTCAGTAAATTTTACTTGGTTTACCCCTTGTTTTATTTATTGCTTTGCTTTCAGGTTTTACCTTTTTATTTTTCTATTTAGTTAACTCTTTATAGTTTGATAATTTTTGGTAATATACCCAAGTGATAAAGTTTCATTTTGTTCTTTGTCTACCTGTTAGTTTTAGATCAACTTTGGCAGTTTTTATAAGCCTTAAACAAGTTTATAACTCTTATTTTTAAAGCTGATTACTTTTTATAAGTTTTGTTGCCTTCAAGTTTTTCTTTGGTAAGATTTCTTCGGATTTGGTTTTTATGCTCTAGTTTATTCTTTTGTATAATTTCTTTGTTCGTTTTTCTTGCTTTTCCTTCGGTTGGCACTATCAACTCTTCGTGGTTGGGGTGGTGAGTTCATTTATTTGTTCTCACCACTCCCACCATGAAAAAGTAGTAGTATTGGTGTATGTGGATCTTCGGGTCCGCACACGGCTAGTTTGAAAGAACTTGTGTAATTGCTGTGCACGGTATTACACTATGGCCATGTCGAGAGCTCCTCCTTAATCGGTGGAGTTTTCGATTTTTATGGCCTTTTTTATTATCTAAAACCGCTATATTTTAGAATGAATTGTCACTCTGTTCGGGCATGAACGATGGCATTCGTTTCCTGCATTATCGTATGTTATAATAAGCGTCAAGGAGAGTTATGTTTAAATTAGATGTCTATGAAAACAAGCTAAAAGATGCGTTAGAGCATTTCAAAACCATGATGAGTAAGATGCGCACTGGCAGGGCACACCCGTCTATGTTAGATAGCTTGAACGTTGAGGTTTATGGCGCTCGCATGCCGCTTAATCAGGTGGCGAACGTAACCGCTCCAGAAGCCAACATGATTTTAATTACTCCTTATGACGCTGGTAATATCCAGGCTATTTCTAGCGCTATTCGTGCCGATCAAGCCCTTGGGTTTAACCCTAGCGACGATGGCCGCGTAGTTCGCGTGCCAATTCCGCCAATGACCGAAGAACGCCGTAAGCAGGTGGCAAAACAGGCTAGCGAAAAAGTTGAAGAATCCAAAATTGCCATACGTAACATTCGCCAAGACGCCATTAAGGAAATTAAAAAGCTGAAGGGCGATAAAGAAATTGGCGAAGATGATGAAAAACGGCTTGAGAAGGAAGTGGAAACTTTAGTAAAGAGTTTTACTACCCAAATTGATGATGAATTTAAACTTAAAGAAGCTGAGATTTTGAAGGTCTAATGCTAGAGCGGGTGACACCAGAACACATTGGTTTTATTGTTGACGGTAATCGTCGTTGGGCTAAGCTGAACGGCGTGAGTAGCGATGTACATCGAAAAGGTGCTGACGTGGTGTTTGAGGTAGCGCGCAAAGCCATAGAGAGTGGCGCGAAGTACGCTACTTTCTACGTGTTTTCAACCGAAAACTGGCACCGTGCACCAGAGGAAGTAAATTACTTGATGGGGTTGTTTGTAAAATATTTTGAAGAAAAGTTAGAAGAGCTGAAAAAGGAAGACATAAGAATTGTGTTTCTTGGCACGCTAGATCGCCTAGGCGAAGAGGTTTTGGCTACCATGCATGAAGTTGAAGAGCTTACCAAGAACGGGGCGCGTGGCACTTTGGCGTTTTGTTTTAATTACGGTGGGCAACAAGAGTTGGCCGATGCTTGCCGTAAGATTGTTGAGCAAGGTTTGCAGCCCGCCGATATAACCCCTGAAACTATCACGGCAAATGTTTACCATCCTGAAATTCCGCCAGTAGACTTTGTGGTGCGCACGGGTGGCGAGCAGCGTATCAGTAACTTTATGTTGTGGCGCTTGGCGTATTCGGAATTTTTATTTCTAGACAAGCTCTGGCCAGAACTTACTGTTCAAGATGTAAACGATATATTCGATGAGTTTAGCCACCGTCAAAGGCGGTTTGGCCACTAAACCTCGGTATAGCTTAGCACGTAGCTAGCTAAATAGGTGAAAAACTGAGTGGCATCGGGGCTTAGGTTGGCTCTTTCGATAGATTGATTGGCCTCGCTAACCAGGCTTTGTGCTTCATTTTGACAGCGCTTCAGAGCGCCAGTACTGCGCAATATATCTTGCACGGCTATAAACTCTTCGTCGCTAAGGTTTTTGTTGCCTAGTGCGGCCGCTAGAGTGGCCTTTTGCTCGCTAGTTGCCGACTCCAGCGCGTAAATCACAAGCAGGGTGCGTTTGCCTTCAATAATATCGCTACGGTTGCTTTTGCCAGTTTTAGTCGTGTCGCCGAAAGTGCCTATGATGTCGTCGTAAAGTTGGAAGCAGATGCCCGTATTGATGAGATAATCGTTTAGGTTGGCGTTGATTTTTGGCATGCCAGCTAGGCTTGCGCCAAAGTAAACGGGCATGCAAAAAGTATAGTAGGCGGTTTTAAGCTGTAAAACTTGCATCACGTCGGCCTTTGAGGTTGTTTTGAAAGCTTCGTTATTAAAATCGCCGAGTTGGCCAAAGTCGGTTTTGGTTAAAAAGTCGTTGAGGTGGGCTAGCGCGTTAACTTTTGCGTCACTTTCGATGGGCAAGGCAAGGGCGCGCTGGAAGGCGATATTTTGCCCTGCCAGAGCAGCATTAATGGTTTGCGATAGCCCATAATGTGCCTTATCGCCAGCCAGCTGGTGTTTTTCGTGATATTCGCGTAGCAACATGTGCGCGGCAGGTTTACCACGGCGTAAGCTAGAATCGTCTTGGATGTCGTCCACTACAAGCAGATAATCGTGTAGTAGTTCAATTACGAGTGCGGCTTCTAGCGCCACGTTTTCGTTTGAACCACCAAAGTATTCGTAGGCGCGTTTGGCCAAAATGCCTCGCAGGCGTTTGCCGCCCCGCCCTAGAACGTCTAGATAGGCAGCCAAGACATCGCTATACTTTTCGCCGTATTCGTGTTTTACCGCGTCTAGCAGTTTCTCAGACTGGCTGGCAATATAGTTATCAATCTGCTCTTTATCGCTTTGTAAACTTTTTTTAAAATCTTCCATATGCTAACTATTATAATACCACGTCTTGTGTGCTAAAATGGGCTAGACATAAGAGGTATTTGGAGGTTCGTTAGGTGCTAGCACTGGGTATTGTAGTTGGAATTTTTATCTTAACGCTACTTGTAGTGGTGCACGAGTTTGGGCACTACCTGGCGGCGCGGCGTAGTGGTGTAGTAGTTGAAGAGTTTGGTATCGGCTTGCCGCCTAGGGCTTGGGGTAAAAAACTCAAGAATGGCGTATTATTTAGTATCAACTGGTTGCCAATTGGCGGTTTTTGCAAAATGCAGGGCGAGAGTGATGCAGCTGATAAAAAAGGCGACTACGGTAAGGCAACTTATTGGCAAAAAACCAAGATTTTATTTGCTGGTGTAGTCATGAACTGGTTGGCGGCTATCGTGATTTTCACGATTTTGGCGCTGGTGGGCATGCCGCACTTAATTCGTGGGCAGTTTACTGTGCCGGGCGACACAGTAGTAGATAGTCCATCCGCAGTGCGTGTAGCGGAGGTGGTTAAAGGCTCGCCAGCCGATAAAGCAGGGCTTAAAAAGGGTGATATGGTTGTTTACCTAGACGGCCCGGATACTAATGATACACAGTGTATTCAAGCGCCCTGCCCGTCAGACGATGAAGATATGCTTTATATTAAGGAAGCGTATGAGGTGACAGATTATGCGCGTGAGCACGCTGGCGAAACTATCACTGTAGGCTACAAACGCGATGGTGGCAATTTGGTAACAACGAAGGCAATAATGTTAAAAGAAGGTAATAAAGAAGGTTATTATTTTGGTCTATCAGCTAGTCAGGACGGCGCGACGCTGTATCGTTCCACTTGGTCGGCGCCGATTGTGGGTGTGGCCACTACAGTTCAATTAACGGGCGAAACTTTTAAAGGTGTAGGTGTATTGCTCGGGGAATTGTTCGGCGGCTTAGCTAAGCAGCTCAGCTTAGATGCGTCTACGCGCGAGAGCGGGCGAGCCGATGTTGGCAAAGCTGGTGATGGTGTAACAGGCCCAGTGGGTATTGTTGGTGTGCTATTCCCGCAGGCCACGCAGGCTGGCGGTATCACGCTACTAATGTTAGCGGGTGTAATCTCGCTATCGCTAGCGGTTATGAATGTGCTACCCATTCCTGCGCTAGACGGCGGCCGTTGGCTTTTAACAACGATTTATCGTCTGCGTCGTAAAAAGTTAACTCAAGAGGCCGAAGAGAAAGCCGTAACAGCAGGCTTTATAGCCTTATTTGGACTGTTTATATTAATAACAATTATAGATATAGTGAGGTTGTTCTAAATGACACAGCGAAAAAACCATAAAACAACTAAGACGGTGGTGCCAGCGCAGCCTAGTAGACCTGCCGAAGCCGAGAAAATGCAAGGTGCCGCAAAAGAGTCGAAAAAAGCTTGGCGCAAGTTGCTAAGTTGGGTGTTGTTGCATGGCCTGGGCGTGATATTTACATTTTATATAGTGCAATACGGCGTGTCGTTTTTGCTATATTTAATTTACGGTGAAGAAAAGCTAATAACGTTGAGTAATGATCCAGTTTTCGTGACGCTCGTGTCGGCTGTAGTATATTCTTTGATTTTGGCGCTAGTGCTAGTTGTACCGAAAAAACTGTTCAAACAAAAGCTTACTCGTGAAGAGCTGGGTTTGATTGGCTTACCAACCTGGATGGATATTTTATTATCGCCAACGGCCTTTGTGGTGTATCTGATAGGCGCCTCAATATTAACTTACATCGTATCGGCTGTTTTTCCAGGTTTCGATGTTAACCAGGCACAAGATGTTGGCTATACGGCTGAGAACTTGGTTTCGCAGTTAGATTATCTGTTGGCTTTTTTAGCCTTGGTGGTAGTGGCGCCAGTTGCTGAAGAAATCATATTCCGCGGTTACTTATATGGGAAACTGCGTTCCAAGCTTACTTCTAGGTATGGTATTGCGATATCTATGGTGGTTGTGAGTGCGTTATTTGGCCTGGCACATGGGCAATGGAATGTGGGTGTCAATGTGTTTGTCATGAGTTTAGTGATGTGCGGTCTGCGTGAAATTACGGGTAGTGTTTGGTCGGGCGTGTTGTTGCATATGCTCAAAAATGGCATTGCGTATTACTTTTTGTTCGTCAATCCGTCGGCCATGAATAGTATAATAGGTAACTAATCTGGTATAATGGTGGTATGGCAACACTAAAAGAACTGCGCGATGAGCGCCTGCGTAAATTGAACGATATAAGAAGGTTAGGTATAGACCCATACCCAGCGAAGAGTGGTCGCACCAATAATGTTGTAGAAATTACAACAGATTTCAGTAAGTTTGAGGATAAAACTATTACAGTTAGCGGCCGAATAGTCGGTATCCGTAAGTTTGGTAGGTTGGCCTTTATTGTGCTACGCGATTTTAGCGGCGAGATGCAGCTTTTCTTACGGGGTGGCGATGTGGCGGAGCTTAATGCGAAAGAAGGTATTTTAGGCTTAAAACAGCTGCCGTTACTCGACACGGGCGATTTTATTGAAGCCACTGGTGAGGTGATTAAAACTAAAACGGGTGAGATCTCCGTGGCTGTTAAAACTTTGCGTTTGCTGGCAAAATCGTTACGCCCGATGCCAACCAAACAAGATGGTTTCACTAATAAAGAAGAACGCATGCGCCGCCGTTATGTAGATATGAACGTGAACCAAGATGTGCGCGACCGTTTTGTGCGCCGTAGTAAGTTTTGGCAGGCCACGCGCGATTTTTTGAATCAGCATGGTTTTATTGAAATTAACATTCCAGTGCTAGAGCACACCACGGGTGGAGCAGACGCCAACCCGTTTGTAACTCATATGGATGCTTTGGGGCAAGATTTTTACCTAAGAATTAGCCACGAGCTGCCACTTAAACGCTTATTGGGTGCAGGTTATGAGCGCGTGTATGATATTGGGCCACGCTTTAGAAACGAGAATTACAGCGACGAACACTTGCCCGAGCACGTGGCTATGGAGTGGTACGCAGCTTACTGGGATTGGCAAGATGGTATGAAGTTTATGGAAGAGCTTTATAAATATGTGCTTCAAGAAACTTTTGGTAAGTTGCAGTTCAAGCTGGGCGACTTCGAAATCGATCTAAGCGGTGATTGGGAAGTTTGGGATTACGCCGAAGTTATTAAAAAGTACTACGGCATTGATGTTTACAATGCCACGATTGATGAGGTGAAAAAAGAACTGAAGAAGCATGGCCTTGAGGTAGAGAAAACTGAAAACTTGCCTCGCGGTATCGATAAGCTTTGGAAGAATATTCGTAAAGACGTAGCGGGGCCTGTGTGGCTGGTTAATACGCCTAAGTTCATATCGCCACTGGCTAAATCTAACCCCGATGGCGACACAGTGCAGCGTTTTCAACCAGTTATTGCGGGTAGCGAGCTGGGTAATGGCTTTAGTGAGCTTAACGACCCTGTTGACCAGTTAGATCGTTTCGTTGAGCAGCAGCAGATGCGCGATGCAGGTGATGAAGAAGCCATGATGCTCGATATCGACTTTGTGGAGATGTTGGAATACGGCATGCCGCCAGCTTGCGGTTGGGGTTACAGCGAGCGCGTGTTCTGGATTTTCGAGGGCGTAACAGCGCGTGAAGGCGTGCCATTCCCACAACTGAAATCGGAGATTGATAACGTTACTAAGGAAATTTACCCAGGCTTAAACCTTGGGAGTAAGCATGAAGAAGGATAGGCTAGAGGTATTATTACAATGGATGTTGATTATTATCATTCTCCTCACCGTGGCGGGTGTGCTAATTTTAATACTTAATAATCGCTCAGTTGAGCAAACTTTCTATGATATTTTATTCTTCGTGGTAGGTGCCATGGCGTTAATTATGGGCATAGGCAGCAGTTTAGATGCGCGCTATCAGCGCCGTGTAATGCGCAGGTTGCACCGTGAAATTTCTGAAGCGGTAACGGAGTTGCGCGGGCTAGATAAAGAAAGCGACGAAATTCTTACGGAGCTTAAAAAAGACGAAGAGCTCGATCGTGAAATGATCAAAAAAATAGATAAAAAGTTATAACTTTCTTATTCATTAACCACTCTCATTATACTTGGCTAAATTTACTATGTACGACAAAAATACATTTCCCTCTTGCTTTTTCCATGTGGGGGGGGGTACAATTAGTGATGTAGAGTATACTAAGTTATAAACATCATAGCTTAGTTGAATGTGAGAGAAAGTAAAAAACT
>JAIRRY010000001.1 GCA_031255735.1 Candidatus Nomurabacteria bacterium
TTGGTTCTGTTCACTTCCAGAAATCTGTTCGCTTCCAGAATTCTATTCACTTCCATAAATAGCTAACCGTGATTAAGTTCCGGTTGCTTCTAGAAGTAGGTTACTCACCATGACTCGAATCTAGTTACTTCCAAAAGAAGTCAACCCTAACTCAAACCTAGTTGTTTCCAAAAGAAGTCAACCCTAACTCAAACCTGGTTACTTTTGTAAGTAGGTTGCCCACCCTAATTCATAATCTTTTTTTTTAATAGACGTATTAAGTATGTTTACTGAGTTTTTTGTGAAAACAAAAAACTCCATCTAGATGGAGCAAACAATTTACACTGTTCACGCCCACCGTGATTTATTACTTATTACTTATTTATTAAACTTAATCGTCTAATATTTGTACGAATCGTTACTAATTACTTAGCTTTGATTCTATTGCCATTGTAGCACACATTTTGGTAATTGTCAAGAGTCTTATACTAAAATTGTGGTTGTGTATAATTTGTTGGGGGAGGGGGAGGTTATTGTGATACGACGAGCTAAAGATAAAAAAGACCTTCCAAAACTTGAAAAGTCTCTTCTGGTAGGCGAGGCGGGACTTGAACCCGCAAGGTTGTTTAGACCAACAGATTTTAAGTCTGTCGCGTATACCGATTCCGCCACTCGCCCTGGTACACCGTAACTCTGGAGGCACGTGCGGGAGTTGCACCCGCCTACGCGGTTTTGCAGACCGCTGCGTAACTGCTCCGCCAACGCGCCACAGTATTATTAATTGTATCACAGTAACTTGCGACTAGGGGGTATGTTGTGTTAATATTTACCTACCTGCGGGTGTAGCTCAGTTGATAGAGCGCTTCCTTGCCATGGAAGAGGTCCAGGGTTTAAGTCCCTGTACCCGCACCAACTAATAGAACGCTACATGTAGCGTTCTATTAGTTTTTTATACGCTATATATAGCGTATAACCACCATATGTAGTGTATTATTTTTTAGTACCCTTCAGGCTATCACGGATCTCTTTTAACACTTTCAGCTGCTCGCTGCCACTTTTTTCAAGATTCTTTTCTTCAACTACTTGTGGCTTTTTAACGCGTAGCTGCATATTAGTTAGCACCTTCACGAACATAAATATAGCCGCTGCGATAATCAGGAAATCTAATATAGCCTGAATGAAACTGCCGTAACGAATTTCGGCGTCGCCAACAGTTATGGCCAGGTCGCTAAAGTTTAGCCCGCCCATTAGCGAGCCAACCATCGGCATTAAAATATCACTCACTAGGCTCGACACGATTTTACCGAATGCTGCACCAATAATGACACCAACCGCCAGATCTACCACATTACCGCGGCTAATGAAGGCCTTGAACTCGTTAGTAAACCCTTTTGCGACCTTCAGCCTCGCTTTGGGGTCGGCTGCTTCCTTTAGTTGCTCTATGCTCGCTTTTGCCATCAGAAACTCCTCGTTATTACCTATGTTATATAGTAAAAGTGACAGATTAGCAAGCTCTATGAATCACCACAAGCGTCGAGTGGATATTCTTCACCCGTTTGCATATCTTTAATTTTCAGATTGCCAGTTTTTACTTCGCTGCTGCCCACTACCACCACATGCTGCACACCAGATTTATTGGCGTAAGCCATTTTCTTGGCGAATTTCATATCTTCGGTCAAAACATCTACATTTCTACCATCAGCCCTGAGCTTAACAGCCAGCTTGTAGCTGTAAGCAAATTGTTCAGCCGAGAATGGCAGAACCAGCACGTCGATGGAGGTTTTTGCCGTTGTGCCAACCAACCCAGCGCCTAGCAATGCCGAGAATAGGCGGGTTAAACCGATAGAAATACCCACGCCTGGATAGCTCTCACTTGAATAGTTACTGGCTAAGTTCTCGTAACGGCCACCGCTGGCAATAGAGCCAATCTCACGTTCGCGGCCATTTAAGGTGGTTTCGTAAACCGTACCTGTGTAATAGTCTAGCCCACGCACAATCGTTAAATCTATCTGCGCCGTACTCACACCCTGTTGTTCAAGCAGCTGCATAACTCGCTCAAGTTCTGCTAAGCCAACTTGGTATTCGCTGTTAGCAACCTTCAACGCCTTCAAAGCACCAATAATATCAGAATTAGACCCCTTTAGCGCGATCAGGTTCTGCAACTTGCTAACCGCCTCACTCTCTAGCCCCAGCGCCCCTATCTGCGCCACGAACTCCTCAGGTGTAATTTTAGAGGCGCGATCTAGCACAGCTAAAATGTCGGTTAGCTTGCTGCTTGCACCGATAGACTCAACAAAGCCGCCAATCAGTTTGCGGTTGCTTATGCGCACCGTAAAATCGCCAAAGTCGAGCTTTTTATAGATAGAATCAACCAGAGCCACACATTCGGCGTCGTAGCTAATGTCTAGGTCGCCACGACCAATAATGTCGGCGTCGCACTGGTAAAACTCGCGGTATCGCCCAGCCTGGGCGCGTTCGCCGCGGTAAACCTTGCCAATCTGGCTAACTTTGAATGGAAAATTTAGACTGTTCTGTTTGTCAACTACGTAACGCGCCAGTGGCACTGTTAGGTCAAACCTGAGAGCCAGCTTGTTGTTGCCGCGCTCGAGTTCGTAAATCTGCTTTTCGGTTTCACCGCCAGCTCTGGCCAAAATCACCTCTTTACGGTAAATTAACGGTGTATCGATTGGCAAGAAACCACGCGCTACATGCTCAGCACGAATCACATCTTTAATTTTGTCGAATTCCTGCTGCAAAGCAGGCGTGAGTTCCATGAACCCCGATAACGGCTGTGTAGTGACCTTATTCATATTTACCAGTATACCACAAGAGGTAAGCAGCCCACACCACAGATGGGCTGTTACTCTAACGCACTTATACTTTTAGCGTTTACTAAATCGCTTAACGGCTAGGGAGATACCCGCTAGCAGAACCACTGTGGCACTTACTGGCAAGATAGAAGCGGCCAGAATGTTCTTTGCGAAGCCGGTTTCTGGGGAATCAAGTTTAACCACGAACGTATTACCTGCGGCAGCAGTGTAAGTAACGCCATCAGAGACCACGTTACTGCCAGCCTTAACGACAGCCGCTCCTAAAAAGCCGGCGATATTATCGCCGGAGCCATTCGGGATAGTAATGGTGCCAGTTGCCGATATAGTGCTACCGGGTTGCGCTTGGCTAGCTATAGTATCGCTCGCAGTAAGCGGTGACACGGGGTCAGCCGGGCCAAAAGTAACATCACCATCAACATTGACTGTTAATTTTTGGTTGGTATTACCAGCTAAATTTGCCAGGTAGCTGACGTAAAATAAATCGTTAGGTGTAATCTCGGCATCACCATCCACGTTTAATACAAGTTCGGGCACATTTTCCATGGCGGCCACTAGATTATCGTTTGCTGTGTTGATAGCAGCATTCGCCGTGCTCGTACCTAACTTAGTAAGTAGGCCACGAATATCATCAATTGAGCCATTGATAGTGATCGGTGAATCAGGATTGGTTGCCAGTTCACCCAATAATGCAGCATATTCTACAGTATCTAAACCGTAACCACGCTCTTCGTCCCAAACGTCGGCGTCGCAGGTAGGTGGAGTTTTGCCGCTACCAGCGCCAGCACTGACACATACATCTTGATCGTCGCTGGCATTAATCACTATGCCATCTGTTAAGTTAATAGTTGAGGCGTAAGCAGCGGGTGCAATCGCCGCAAAGCCCAAAGCGGCCACACTAGCGGCTACGCTTATTATTTTTGATTTTTGCATTAATAATCCTCTCGCGAATTGTTAAGGTTAACATTACCTTTATGTTAGCTCCTACCCCATAGGTTAGTCAAGTACAAAATTATTACAAGCTTAAAACTCGCTAGGCGTAGTTATCTGTCCAGTCGTTTTGCATGAGCACAATGTCGCCAACGGCCACAAACTTATCTAAGTTTTCATAAAAACCTAACGGATCATCCACCATGGTGAGCTTACCCGCAAAACCGGCGCGCGCCAGCTCATCAGCTATATAGCCCGTTACGGAATTTCTCATCAGCACCACTTCGTCAACCTTACCAAGTAGCAACTGCCCAATTGCGCGATGGTTTACCTCAGTTTTATCACCTTGTTCTACTAAACCTGGCGTCACATAAATTCTACGACTAGCGTGCAGCTCGTCGAGCAGTCTTAACCCAGCACGCACACCGTCCAGATTGCCGTTATAGGTGTCGTCGATGATGGTCGCGCCGTTGAGGTCGTAAGGTTGCATGCGATGCTCGAAAGGCCGAAGTTCTTTCAACCCAGCACGAATTTCACCGTCACTAAGCCCCATTTTCTGCGCTAGTTCCACCGCTGCCGAAACAATGCCGATATTATGCCTCCCCAACAGCCCAGAGTCTACTTTAAACTTACCCAAGGAGAACGTAGTGTCAAACGCGCCAATTTTTACATTCGTTACCACATTATTCTCAGTTCCATCTTCACTATACATAGTAGTATGCTCATCATCTTCACGCGCTAACACTTCGTTGTCGCTATTTAGGTAAAGTGGCTGATTTTTCAAATAGTCTTTCAAGCTAAATATATCGTCTAGAATATTCTGTGTAGTTTTAAACGATTCCAGATGCGCGTCGTTGATACCCGTGATGAAACCAGCGTCTGGATCAACGAATTCGCACATTTTTGCAATATCGCCTGGACGGTACTCGCCTAGCTCAAAAATTAAAATATCTTCGTTGCCCTTGGTGCTCATTATGAAACGCGCCAAACCGAGTGCTTGGTTAATATTACCTGGCGTTGCTGCTACTTTGCGCCCGCCGCTTAGTACGGTTCGCAACACTTCTTTGGCACTAGTTTTGCCGTAGCTGCCCACAATCGCAATTTTGTAGCCGCCGTGACCTTTGATATATTGCTTAGCCATGTTGATAGTGTTCCATTCTAGCGGCTTCTGTACTACATAACGCCCAATCGTAAGCGGCGCAATTAGCACAAACGGCGCTAGAAGCGGTAAACACAAAATGGCCACTATGGCCAAACCATAACTCAGAATAGTATTAACAGACATAGCCACCCAAAATATCAGCCCAGTATACACTAATACAAACAGTGCTAGGCATAAAAAAAGTAGCTGCACTTTTAAAGTTGGCACCATTTGCCCGCGACGCGCCACGGTGCGGAAATCTTTAACCCTGTGTAGCCATTTCAAGTATTGCGGGATGTCATATTCTACCTGTTGGAGCATATATAGCAATGTGCGCTCGTAATTTAGAGTTAGCGTTGAACAGTATTTTTTAATCATTTCAGAAAATCCGCAATTAAGTCTGCTACTTCATCGGATTTATCTAAAAATACGTAGTGCCCGGCGTTAGGCAGGATGTGCAATTTAGAGTTCGGAATTTTGGCCTCAAAAATCTTGGCGTCCGAAATCGGGGCTTCGGTGTCGTTTTCACCCCAAACCAGCAAGCATGGGAGCTTGATTTTAGGCATGTACGCCGTTAGGTCTTCACTAATAACCTTCTTGAACACTTCACGTATCACGCCGTTAGTGGCCGCGTAGTCGCTAGAACGCATTCTTGCCGCTACGTTTTTGAACCCTGGCAGTTTAGCGAATGGCCTGCCGAGCTTCAATAACCTATGTTTAGCGCTCATCTGTGGTTTCACGCCTGCTGAGCCTAAAAAGACCAACTTTTCGGCCTTAAACTTTCCCTCGCCCACACCTTTTAGTATGATACGGCCACCGAAAGAGTGCCCAACAATCGCGTAGACGTTTTCTAGCCCCAGCTTCTTAGTAAACTCAGCTACAAAATTGGCATAACTGGCTACATCCCAGGCGGTTTTTGGCTCGTCGCTACCACCAAAACCAGGAAGATTTAGCCCGACTACACGGTACCTACTCTTTAGCTCAGCAAACAAACCATCGAAAGCTGCGGCATTCGACCCCCAACCGTGCAAAAACAACAACACCTTACCCTTACCAATATCTGTATACTCGGTCATCAATCCGTCAACAACAAGTTTCATGCTAGAATTATAACATGCAAAGAGTACCACTGGCGGAACGGATGCGCCCAACTAAACTGAGTGAGGTTGTTGGCCAATCACACTTGGTTGGCGATGGCCAGATTTTAAACCGAATAGTTGAGCATGCCGAGCCGGTCAACCTAATATTCTGGGGGCCACCTGGCACAGGCAAAACCACTTTGGCGCGCATCATAGCTAGCGAACTTAAAGCCGATTTCGTAGAAATTTCGGCCGTCACCAGTGGTAAAAAAGATGTCGAGAAGATTGTTGAGCACGCTCGTCAAAATTGGAATCTGCAAACCCGCACGGTTTTATTTGTCGATGAAATTCATCGCTTCAACAAGGCGCAGCAAGACGCATTTTTACCGCATGTTGAAAGTGGCTTGATCACTTTAATTGGCGCTACCACTGAAAACCCCAGCTTTGAAGTTATTGCACCACTACTCAGCCGTTCACGCGTATTAGTGCTCGAACCACTTAGTAAAGAAGCCACCTTGGGCGTCTTAAAACGAGCTTTGAAAGAGCTGAAGGCCACGAAACGCGTTGGTAAAACTGCACTCGATTACCTAGCCGAACTATCTGGCGGTGATGCGCGCGTGGCGCTAGGCAACCTAGAACTCGCCCTTGGCCTAGCTAGCAAAGTAGACGTTGAAATCGTTAAGCAAGCCGCCCAAAAAGCTGTGCCAGGCTACGACAAAAAAGGCGAAAACCATTACAATATCATCTCAGCTTTTATAAAAAGTATGCGCGGTAGCGATGTGGACGCGGCGCTTTATTACCTCGCCCGCATGGTGCAAGCTGGCGAAGACCCTAAGTTTATTGCCCGCCGCATGGTGATTTTTGCTAGCGAAGACATTGGGCTGGCTGGCAACGGTGCGTTAGGGCTAGCACTCAACGCCTTTATGGCCGTAGAGCGCATCGGCATGCCCGAAAGCGGCATCATCTTAAGCCACGTGGTAGTGGCGCTAGCTAAAGCCAAAAAATCCCGACAAAGCTACGACGCCTGGGCCAAAGCGCAAACCCTAGCTGCCCGCACGCCAAACTTACCCACGCCCATCTGGCTACGCAATGCGCCCACCAAGCTCATGAAAGATCTCGGCTACGGCAAGGGCCAAAAGTGGGAAGCTGGCTTCCATCTAGATAAAAATTATCTACCAGATGCTATAAAAGACGAGCGACTCTTTTAAACGCCTATTCAAAGAATGTGAACTGCTTACCAGCTATCTCTACCACCGAATCGGTTTCAGCACCCAGGTGCGTTAACTCGGCGGCAATACCCATTTTTTTCATGATGTCGCGCAAACGGTTCACACTATGTACATTAGTAAGGTCGGTGCGCAGAGCAAAACGCTCAATTCTACCACCCTTCGCCTCAAACGTGCCGTCTTCGCGGCGTAGCACTTCCCAAGCGTTGTTATAGTCCTTATCTGTTAGCGTAATGACTGGAATGCCAGATTCTGCAATATTTTCGTCATTTTGGCTAGCTTTTTGCTCCCTGGCAGCGTTTACAGCCCCTACCAGAGCTCGAAGTAGCTCTTTAGTACCATGGTGCGCACTTGAACTAATAGCAAAAATAGGGCTTTTAGTGGCCTTAGAGAGGTCGGTGCTCTGCATGGCGATAATCTCATCGTCTACCGCATCCACCTTAGTAAGCGCTACTATCTCGGGGCGCGTGGTGAGCTCTGGACTATACTTTTCAAGCTCTTTACGGATTTTAGTATAATCGCCCGCTACGTCGTTAGAGAGCGAATCGATCAGGTGCAAAATCACGCTGGTACGCTCCACATGGCGCAAAAACTGGTAACCCAGCCCCTTACCTTCACTCGCGCCTTCAATTAGGCCAGGAATATCGGCAATCAACAGGCTAGTTTCGTCTACGTCTGCCACACCTAGGTTGGGTGTTAAAGTTGTAAATTCATAATCCGCAATTTCGGGGCGAGCGTTGCTGACCACGCTAAGAAACGTAGATTTACCAGCGTTAGGCAGCCCAACCAGGCCGATGTCGGCCAACAACTTAAGTTCTAATTCAGCCTCAAACTTTTCGCCTGGCTCACCAACTTCAGCAATGCGTGGTGTTTGGCGCACCGAGCTCTTGAAATGAGCATTACCAAAGCCGCCGCCGCCGCCTTTAGCAATAGTCACTTCCTGCTCGTCGTGAGTAAAATCGGCAACCACTGCGCCGTTACGAGTTACAATCGTGCCAACTGGCACCCTCACCACTAGGTTTTCGCCGCTCTTGCCTGCCATATTTTGCTTGCCACCAGCTTTGCCTGACTTAGCCTTTAACTCGGGTTGGTAACGAAAATCTAAGAGGGTATTTAAGTTTTTAGTAGCTTTAAAAATCACATCACCACCACGACCGCCGTCGCCGCCATCTGGGCCACCTTTAGGAACATATATTTCATGGCGAAAACTGACAGCACCATCGCCGCCCTTACCCGCCTCAACAAACACCTTAGCTACGTCTACAAACATATAGCCATTGTAACAGATTAATGGATTATATTATACGTTGCAGCCGTAGCGGTGCTCATCTCGCCGTAGTCTACTCGATTCCAGCCTGAAGGACCGTTCATTTCAGAATACTTCACAACACCGCCAGATACGCTCTCGATATACATTACGTGATTGCCTTTTTGCAAGATTGCGCCTGCCTCTGGTGAATGATCAACACGGTAGCCCTGACCTGCTGCGCTGTATGCCCACGAGTAGGCATTGCCCCACATACGCGGAATCGGGTTACCAGTGTAAAAGCGCCTCTCGGCCACCCACCAGGTGCACCAACCATATGCATAGCTATTATCGCGATTAGGATAAGGATTAGGATTGCCACGACCAGTGTAGTTTAATTTACCACCACTTGATGTGCCGTAGTTGTAAGTTATAACTGGTGGCGGTGGCACATAACCTGGGCGCTCAGTTTCAGGTAGTTCACCCATAGGGATCACGATACGTTGGCCAACCGCCAATCCATCTACCTCGAGATTATTAAAAACGACTATGCGTTCCGTGTTAGCTTTGTACCTACTGGCCAAGCTGTCTACTGTATCACCCGACTTAACGGTATAAACCACGCCATCAACCGATGGGATAATAATATCTTGCCCCACATTTACGCCAACGTCAGCCTTCATGTTATTGGCCCAGCGGATAGTTTGAGTAGACACGCCATGCTTTGCTGCCAGGCTGTCTACTGTATCGCCAGGCTGTACCTTATAACCAACCACACCTGTTGGTAACGAGCTATTATTAATGATTTGCGGCTTAGACACTGCTGAAATATCGTCTGTTTGCAAAACATCGTGCTTAATAGCAAGTGAGGTTAACATATTAGCCACGTTAGTAGCAACAGGCAGGTTAGCAGTTTCAGCTAATCTAGCCACTACTGAAGTTTCAACGATCTGGTCAATAGTTGGCCTTAGCTCGGTGCTGGTCATAGTATCTAGCATTGAGGCACGTACGCGAGCTTCATCAGAAATCTCAGTGCTGACGGCAATACCCGAAACAATAGCAATAAACGCCACTGCGTAAAGAGCCGCCTGGCGAATCTTGCGCAGCCGCTTACCGTGCTTCGAGTTAGGTTTCTTAACACCTTCAACGACGACCTTTTTCAAAGCCGCTATGTCACTCTGAGCAATGCTCTCTCTTGATGATGTTTTACTAATCGATATTCTCCTGCTCTGCATTACTGCAAAGCTCTACCCTTAACCCTTTAGCCATATCACGAATGGTGTTAGGTAGTGCTACCCCTTACAGGAAACCCACCCACGCCGTTAAACGTAGTAGACCCATAACTGATAGGCTTTACCATTTTAACAAAATGTGGGGTTATGGTCAAGTTTGATCCACTAATATTGAGACGGGGCGTTAAAGGCAGTAGCTACAAAATCTGGCACTTCTGCTGACAGTGATCGCTAATATTGCGCTCGTGTTCGGCCTCAGTGCGGGCAAAGTAGGTCTTGTCATCATCGCCACTTAGAAAATATAGATAATTAGTGTCAGATGGTTCTGCCAATGCAAGTAGGGCACGCTTACCCGGCGCACTAATTGGGCCAGGAGGTAAACCTGGGTAAACACGTGTGTTGTAAGGGTTATCGAGCGATGGATCACGCGGCACGCCCAATTTATCCGCGGCATATTGGTAGGTCACGTCACTGCCGAGCGTCATGCCGGCGTTTAGGCGATTTAGGAATACGCTGGCCACGCCTGGTAGGTCGTCGCCGCCTTCGCGCTGGATGATGGATGCCATGATGATACCTTGGTAGAGGTTTAGCCCCTGCGCTTGGAACTTCGCCACTAGGTCGTTCTCTTGCACGACTTTATATAGTTCGTCGAGGACGGTCCAGATAATGGTTTTTAGCGGCGCGTCTTTATAGAACTCGTAGGTTTCGCCGTAGATATAGCCTTCGAGGTCGGCACTCTCGGGCTTATCAGCTAGCACAGGGTGGTCATACTGAGCAGTAAACGCCGTGTCAATATCAGCTTCTTTGTAGCCAGCTTCAAGCAGCGTCTTTTTCGTGTTAGCTAAGGTTTCGCCAGGCCGAAACGTCAAACGGAAAGTTTCAACCTCCGAGTTGCTCGAAACAACTTCCACAATTTTCGCCACTGAATCAGTTGGATAAACCGTATGCCTGCCCGCTTTGATCGTCTTGTCGCCACCGTGCAGCTTAAAGTAAATCTGGAACGCTAGGCTACTTTTGATGATACCTTTTTCTTCCAACATGTCCGCTATATCACTTACAGCCATGCCGCTTTCTATGGTAATTTGACCACCTTTTTCGCAGCCTGTTGGCGTGCTATCTTTGCGACAATCGCCACTCTGCAATGACTTAATCGCGCTATTAAACCACAAAACGCTAGCCATGACGGTGGCGATCAAAACCACAACAGCCGCACACACAATTATCAAAACGATCTTCTTGCGCTTAGTAAAAGTTTTCATGAATTTTCCTCCAAATAGTCTTGCAAAATTATCACCGCCGCTTCGGTGTCTATATCACCTTTGCTGTATGGCTTGCCATAGCTCTTCAAACGCTTTTCAGCTTCCACGCTAGTTAGTGATTCGTCTTGAAACGCCAGGTTGTCTACCGATAGCTCAAGCTGCTTCGCGAATTCACGCACAAAGTTGGTTTGAGCTGTTTCTTCGCCCTGCGAGTTGCGCGGCAAGCCAACAACCAACGTGTCCACACTTTCACTAACAATCACGTTGTTAATCTCTTTTAGCTCGTTGCCATCAACCTCTATAAAGCCAAATGGGATAGCAATTCTCACCACGCCATCAGCTAGCGCCACGCCAATACGCTTTTCACCCACATCAAGAGCCATAAACTGCTTGCTAGTCATTATTTCGATTCGAATTTTACAGTTATTTTCGCGTCGTTATTCGGCACAGTAGCCACCCAGAAGAACGAAAACTTAACATCTACGCTCTCTACGCCACTGATAGATTCCAATTCACCCTGCACTTCGCCGTAGCGCTTGCCTTTTGAAACATCGCGCACATATTGTTCGTCAATCTTGGGGCCAATTTCAGCCGTAGCACGCAGGCGAGCAGTTAAACCGCCATCAGCATCTACAAACTGAGTTAAGTAAGCACCACTTGCGCCTTCAGTGTACACTTTTTGCTCGTCTTTACTATCCAGGTTGTCATTAGCTTTTGCCACCAAGAACTCTTTTATCTGCGATCGATCAGCACCATAAACTGTGTAAACCGTTTCAACCGTTAACTTGGCTTTTGCACCATCTTTAATTTCTTGGTCGAGCGCTGGCACCGATACTGCGTCTTTCGCTTCAGCCTTCAAACTCGATTCTATAAAGATGAAATCACCAGTAAGCAAGCTGGTTAGCTCTCGTTTAATCTCGGTTTCATTAGCCGACTTCAGGCCTTCCCGAGCTTTATCTATATCGCCCTGGTTTACCACTTTAGCTTTATGCTTTTCGCCACCCGTCATAGCAGAACCGTAAGCGTAAACGTCTGGCATACCCGTTGAATATTGCAAGCCGTTTTGCAGGTTATATTCATCGCCGATATCTGCCGCTTGCACTTGCACTGTGCCCGTGCCTGCGCCTGCGCCGCTATTTCGACAGGCTGAGTGCGAGCCGCTAAAACCGCTGACTGTAGCTGCGGCCGTGCTCACAAACGCATATCCGTTAGCCGAAAATTCAGTTCCAACTGGAATAGTAAAAGAACTAGTGCTATCACAGTTATTAATTTCTAGCCTACCAGTGGCCTTCGCGCCAACATACTTTTCGCCAGTAGCGACAAATTCCACCTCGGCCTTTTTGGTGACTTGCTGTTTCTTGGCTAGTAATACACCTTTTTTGGCGTCAGTTTTAACCTGCTCAGTAGTAAGCGTCACGGCTTCAGAAATATTCTGTTTGGCTATTTTGGTTTTAATAGTAATTGTGGCCTTAGGCGCAAACACGAATGCCCAAATCATCAAGCCCGTTAACGCCAAAACCGCTGCAACCACCACAAACAACTTTTTGCGGAACTTGTCAAAGTTGGGGATGGCGCTTTTGCCTTTACCTTTTTTAGATTTTTTAGACTTATCGTCGTCGCTATCGTCATCTTGGTCGTCAAGATCTATACCGCTGAGAATCTGATCGTTCATATCGTCGCTGGGCGCATCGGCCTTCACGGTTTTCGCCGCGTCATCCAACTCACCCACACTGGCAGGCACTTTTTCGCCCTCAATAACATCAATTTCGCCAGTTTCATCTTCCAGAGCTGCCACAGTAGGAATTTCAGGCTTGGTTTGCAAAGTTCTGGCTATAGGTATCTTAGCTACAGCCGCCAGTGGCTCAATAGCACGATTGCCAGTAATCAGCACTACGGCCTTATCGTCAGCCTTGGCGCTTTTCGCAAGCAACTTCAAGTTAACCGCACTTTGCAGAGCGCCGACCCTTTTTGGTGGCACAATAGCCACAATCTTTTCCTTGCTGGCCTTAACTTTGCCGATTATATCGGTAATATCATCTTCAGCATCTACATAAACGACGTCTTTTGACACTTAAATCCTCAAAATTTTGCTTAGTTTATCTTTAATACTATCGCCCGTGTCGACTGTACTAATTGTATCATAACCCACACGCAGTAGTCCCATAGCGGTTATGAATGTGTGGTCAAGTTTGTGTTCGCTATCAGTTTTGTCTACCACGCCAATAACCTCACTGGGCTGGATAAGTTGCACATGCGGCCTTTTAGTAAATGGCAGACTTTCATACCAATTGGTCTGGGTGAGTGCCTCTGTAATCTGTTTGAGGCTAGCGCCACCGCCGCACATCAAGATGCGACTAGGTAGGTGGTCAACGGTTTTGAATTCGTCTAGCGCTAGCTCCACGCCGCTCATCCATACATCAAGCGTGCGCTTCAATGCTTCATCTACTCGAGCTTCAACCTCTGGTTTCATATTACCTTTACCTAAGTTCACCTTCAGTTTCTCGGCGTTTTCGTAAGTTAAATTCAATTCGTTGGCTATTTGATGCGTAAAACTACGACCACCAATACCAAACATTTTAGTGCCCTCCACGCCGCCATCGTCAATCACCGCGATATCGGTGGTACCGCCACCAATATCAGCCAAAATCGCCGTAAAATTACTGCTAACATCAGTGCCAATTACGCTACGCGCCACTGCAAACGGCTCAGCCGCCACGGCAATCAGCTCTAGGCTTAGTTCATTCGTAACGCGTTCAATAGCGCCAATGTGCACCATAGGCGCAAAAGCTGTATAAATCTGCACCGCCACATCTTTGCCCTGAAAACCAATCGGATTACTAACCTTGTAGCCATCAATATGAATGCTAACTAACGCACTGTTTACCAGCTTAACCTCAACTTCAGGGTTGCTGGTTTCTACCGCCACCTGGCGCTGCGCCTTCATGCGGGCACGATCTTGCACTTTTTCGATAATGAATTCCATTTCACGCTCGCTGAGCGGTAAGTCGGGCTGTGGCCGACGATAACGAATGGTACTAGTAGTGCCTTTTACTAACTCGCCAGCTATACCTACAATTACGTTCTTAGCCTGAAAACCAGCTTGCTCTTCAGCGTCAGCCAAAGCGACTTCGCAATTTTTCACCACGCCGTCAATATCGGCAATTGCACCACTGTGCATGTCACCTAAAGTTTGGTGTTTGCGACCCACGCCAATAATCTGTAATTCATCGCCCTCAACTTGAGCAATCAACGCCTTAACGTATTCCGTACCAATATCTAGCGCCAACACGGCGTCCCGAGCGTCTACTTTGGGTTTTTTCATCTTTAGTTTAGACAATGCCATACTGGTTATGATTTTAGCATATTTCGATAAGTGTTACAAAGAAAGAGCTATAATGTAGTTATGGAAGTTCGTATTTTGGTAAAGCCTGGCAGCTCGCGCGGCGACAAAGTTGAAGAAACACCCGATGGTTTGGTGGTTTATTTACACGCCAAAGCGGTGGACGGCGCAGCAAATGCGGCGCTAGTTAATGTACTAGCCAAACACTACGATGTACCAAAAACACGCGTGCATATCAAGCGTGGCGCGGTGGCGCGACACAAGACTATTGTCATAGATTAAAGGAGCCCTTAGAAAGAACTCCTTTTTGATGCATAGCTAGGCGCCGCTTTCGGTTTGCCTATCAGCCTGCTCCATCTGTATCTGAGCACGAATCTCCATCCAGAGTTTACCGAGCATATTCTGCCCGTTGCCGTCTGGCCCGCGGCCCCAAAAGGCATCCTTCGGAGAATCTTCGACGATCTCTGCGTCGCCTGTGGAGCACAGGTCGTGCAACACAAAAGTTGAGTTAGAATCGCGCACTTTGGCCCACAGCAGCTGACGCATAATGTCGACTTTAGCATCATCCCAATCAGGGCGCACCACCGTCAGTGCCTGTGGCGTGTGAGCCAAAGCTTTAGCTATGCCTGGATCGGATGCTGTTCGAATCATTTTACGATACGATTCTTTGATCTTGTACTCCTCTGGCGTACGCGTTTCACCCGGGCCCATCTCAAACTTCGCCGCTTGGTAGGCATGCTCCACCGTCGGCCAGCCGTTAAACGACGTAGCCGCAAAATTGTCGAGTCGCCACCACTTGCTCATGTAGAACTTAACTTGTGCCATTTCTGTCGCCTCGCTTTCAAAATAAAAAGGACTATCCATAAGTCCACCCAAGAATCTAGGTTCATTATAGCATGCGCCAACATGGTTGAAACTTAACGCAAGGCACTTTTAACAAGCCTAGCTTTTTCGGTGCCAATTACGGGCACTAAGTCTGGCTCACTGGTAACGCGAAGCTTAGCCACCGAGCCAAACTTTTTTAGCAATTTTGCCTTGGTTCTTGGCCCAATGCCAGGTATGTCATCTAGTGCACTACGTTTCACTGCCTCACGTTTCAAAACCGTGTGATAGCTAACCGCAAAACGGTGAGCTTCTTCGTCGATACGTGCGAGTAACTTGACAATATGGCCATCTTGTGCTACACTTAAAGTATGGAAGCCCCCACCTGTCGGGTTTGGGGCTAGGGTTTGAGTTGTAGCATTGCGCCCATGATTACCACTTTTATTTCTCCCCATAAAGGGGATTTTTTTAGCGCTTAATAGCTCAGCCACCGCGCCAAGCTGCCCTGCGCCGCCATCAATTATCACTAGGTCGGGCTTACCCCAATCATCCAGATGTTGCAAACGCCGAGTTATAACTTCACGCATGCTAGCCGTATCGTCGTTGCGTTGCAACTTTATCTTGAATTTGCGATAGTCAGCCCGACTGCTAGCGCCATTTTTAAACACCACCATGCTGGCCACCACATTTTTCCCGCCCTGATGGCTAACATCAAAACCTTCAATTCGAGCTGGCAGCTTAGTTAAGCGCAGTAAGTCACGTAGCTCTACTAGCGCCTGATCTTTGCTAATGTCTAGAAACTCTTTATCGCCAAACAAAATCTGCTTTTGCAAAGCCTGAAGATTACGAACTTGGTTGCGTAAAGCCGCCGCCCGCTCAAAGTTTTGCTCTTTCGCCGCCGCCTTCATGTCGTGCTCTAGCTCACGCAGAATGGCCACTCGCCCACCTTGAATCACCTTTACCAACTTACGTAAGTTTTGCTTATATTCCGCAAGTGTAGTGCGCCCAACCTCAACGCCTGGTTCAAGCCCCAGCTGACGTTCTAATTGCGAATGTTTCGCATTTGGCAGCTGCAAGTAATACGGGAAAACCCGTCGCAACTGCCGCATAGCCTTTTTAATGGGCGCGCCACCGTAGTATGGGCCAAAGTACTCAGCACCATCATCCAGTGGTTCACGCGTATAGCCAATAGTCGGCAGCGGGCTCTTCGTATCAATCCGCACGTAAGTGTGCGATTTATCGTCGCGCAGCAAAATGTTCCACTTTGGCATGTAGCGCTTCACCATTTCGCTTTCCAAAAACAGCGCGTCTAGCTCGGTTTCAACTTCAACCCAATCAGTTGTAGTAGTCTCGGCCACCAAAGCGCGAGTTTTGGTGTCGCTATGCTCGCGGTTAAAATACGACCGCACGCGATTGCGCAAGTTAGCCGCCTTGCCAACATAAATCACCTCGCCTGTAGTATTCTTGTGAAAATACACCCCAGGCGTGTTGGGCAACGTTTTTAATTTAGCTTCGAGTTTTTTATTCACCCACCTATTATATCTGCTAGGCGTTATCTTGTACAAAATCTAAAAACGAATTAATAAAACTCTTGAAATAAGCGCGTTCAGTAGCATCAACTTCACCGTTAGTATCAAACATTTTATCTGCGCCTGAAAGATAGAGTTCTGGTGTAACCATGATGCGCGCGTTCAGAAAGCTCAAGATTCCGCGCAGATGATCTTGTGCCAAAGCCGTGCCCACTAGCCCAGGCGTTGCGCCCGCAATTGCCACCGGCTTGCCACGCCATGAATTATTGCCATCTGGGCGACTCACCCAATCAACAGCATTCTTCAAAGCACCTGGCATACCACGATTATACTCAGGCGTTGTGATCAACACGCCATCTGCCGCTTCAATACTGCTTTTTAAAACCTTGGCCGCATCTGGAAAAGTGGGCTCTAAGTCTTCGTTAAACAACGGCAAGTTTATACTTAGGTATTCAAATTCGGCTTTACCCTCGGCCAACGCCACCAGGTTTTTAGCCAACTTTTTGTTAAGTGAGTCGCGCCGCAAGCTCCCCACGATAACTGTTATTTTCATATTCCTCCTAATTGCCTTCTTGCCAAATTTTTACTTCGTGAGTTTTGTCAACAATGCGCCCATCTAGCCAGCCCACCGTGCGAGCGGCTTCTAGGTCGGCGTTTTCTACGCCATATTTCGCCAGCAACAAGCATTCGTGCAAAGGCCTGCCCAGCACATATCCGCCCAGAAAATTCGCACCTATCAGCGAATCTTCGGTTAAGTCGGTAAACAAGTTGCGCTGTTCGTGTTCGTCGAGTGCCCAGGCCACTTTCAACAGTTGCTTTTTATCTGAAGCATAGATACTACCGCCATCCACCACCACAACTGTGGCTGCGCCTAGATTATGAAACTTATCTATAGTTTTAATAGCGCTTTCCTCAGTGGACGGCAGGCCAAGGTCGGCGATATCTACTATTACCACTTCAACGCCACCAAGCCCATCTGTGTAATCTGGCAATTTCAACGTGCCGCTATTCGCCCACAAAGCCAGTGCCACTCGCTGATTTTCTTTCAGATACCTAATAATCTCATCGCGCTGCCGCAAGTTGAGCGTGCAAAAACGATCAAGATAAACCACATTCGGCACTTTCGCGGGGCGCTCCCAAACTGTTAAGTCTGCGCCGCTCGGTGCGAAAATGGCGGGTTTATCGCCGCTTACTAAAATATAGCGATACAGCGCGCCCAATTTAGATTCAGCACTTAGGTCATATTCATTTTTGAACTTTAGCTGTGCGCCCGCAACCAGCGGAGTTAAGCCAAAGCGCCTAAACACATCAACGCTTACCGCGCTGCCGCCAAACACACTTTTACGCTTTGTGTAGCGCAAAATATCTCTATTAAACGGAATACTCAGCCAGTCAACACCATTCTCATCGGCATAAGTTTTGTGCCGATCCGCGTCGAGCTTTAAATACACATCTTTCGTAATGTTACCCACAACATAAATGGTTTCGCCCACGCTTTTAGTCATCATCTCTATAATATCACAAGAAAATGTGTTAAAATATATCGTTGTGAAAAATATACAAGAACAGATGCCGACCGCTGGCCGGACTCTACAACACTATTTCCGAGTTTTGAAAACAAAAAAGCGGTATGTTATACCGATATTATTAATACTGCCAACCGTTACGGTTATTGGGTCGTACATTAGCCCGCTGGTTGTTGCTAGTATCATCAACCGCATTACCACCGAAACTTTTGCGCCCGAGCAGTTGCTGCCAATTTTCGGCCCGCTGATTGCGTTATTTATTGGCCTGCGTGTTATTAGTGAGCTGATTTTGTGGCGCCTGGCTGTTTATCTGGATTGGAAACTTGAAACCCTAGTACGTAACGACTTAAGCCTAATTTGCTTCGACAAGCTCGCTGAGCAATCCATGCATTTCCACAGCAATCGCTTTGGCGGTTCGCTGGTTAGCCAGGTTGGTAAGTTCACAGGTGCTTACTCTAGTATTTGGAATGCTTTGGTTTGGAATATTCTAACCCTCGTAGTTTCATTCGCGGCAATTTTCATAATATTAGGGCCGCAGCTGCCATGGTTTACGTTGGCGCTAGCTGTCATGTCGGCGATATTTATTATAGTGGCGTGGTTTAGTTTTAAAGCTGCTCGGCCGCTCAGTGAAAAAGAAGCTGAGGCTAGCAATAAAGCCAGTGGGCGCCTAGCGGATGCTATCACGAATATATCGGCCGTTAAATCACATGGTCACGAAGCCTACGAAAAGCAACGTTACGCTAAAGTTAATAAAAAAGCTGTAAATGCCATGATGAGTGTTATTAAAGCTGTCACTAAACGCGACATTGGTTTTGGTTCAGTACTAGTAACTATCAATGCGCTGTTTATTATCGTGCTGGTGTTTGGTAACGCATGGTTTGGCGCTGGAATCGGCACATTAGTGTTAGCTATGATGTACGGCCAATCGCTGGTTAGCGAGCTTTGGGGAGTAAACCGCATTTTTCGTGATATTAACCGCGGCTTTGGCGATGCTAGCGAAATGACCATGATACTTGATGAGCCAACTGGCGTGGTAGATCAACCAGGTGCTAAAAAACTCCAAATAGCGCATGGCGCGGTTGAGTTCAAGGATATTAACTTCACACACGCTGACGGTAAAGACGCCGTGTTTGAAAACTTTTCGCTCAAAATCAAACCTGGTGAAAGGGTTGGGCTGGTAGGGCGCAGTGGCTCGGGTAAAACTACGCTCACCAAGTTGCTGCTCCGCTTTGCCGACGTGCAAAACGGAAATGTATTGGTTGACGGCCAAGACGTCTCAAAAGTAACACAAGAATCTTTGCGCAAAAACATTGCTTACGTGCCACAAGAAACTCTGCTATTCCATCGCACCATCCGCGAAAACATCGCCTACGGCAAGCTAGACGCCAGCGACGAAGAAGTGGTTAAGGCCGCCAAGCTGGCTAACGCTTGGGAGTTTATCAAAGGCTTGCCATATGGGCTGAAAACTCTTACTGGTGAGCGCGGTGTTAAACTAAGTGGCGGGCAGCGCCAACGCATCGCTATTGCTCGCGCTATTTTGAAAGACGCGCCAATTTTAGTACTCGACGAAGCCACCAGCGCGCTAGATAGCGAAAGTGAAAAACTAATTCAAGACGCCCTGCAAAAGCTTATGAAAAATCGCACCAGCATTGTGGTGGCACACCGCCTCAGCACCGTGGCTGGGCTCGACCGCATTGTTGTGTTGGCCGACGGCAAGGTTGTTGAAGATGGCCCACACGCCGAGCTAGTAAAGAACGATAAAGAGTACGCTAAGCTTTGGAATCGCCAAAGTGGTGGTTTTATAGAAAACTAATCCATACACTAGATATAGCGTATCAAAATACAATACACGCTATATCTAGCGTGTATTGTATAAGTTTTGTGTTCAAACTATTCAGCCTTTTCTTCGGCTTTTTCTGACGTGCCGCCGTGCTCAGACGGCACTTCCTCGGCTGCACCATCAGCTTCTGCAGCTGCTTCTTCAGCTTCCTCAGCCTCAAGCTTAGCGGCTTCTACGGCTGGGTCGTAGACGTTAGCAATCACTTGGTTTAAGTCTTCTGCAGCATCAGCAAATACTACGCCATCAGGCAACTTGATATCACCTAGCGTGATCTTATCTTCCACGACAGCCAAGCCAGTTACATCAACTTCAATGGCAGGCGGTAAGTCGGCAGGCTTAGCTTTAACTTCAATATTTTCTAGCACCTGCGAAATCATTAGCGAAGCCTTCTCAGCTGCGCTTTCACCTAAACCAATCAAGTGAATTGGGGCCTCGGCCGTTACAGCGTCTGTGGCTTTAATGGCATGAAATTCCACATTAATTATGCGGCGCTTAACTGGGTCGATGGCAACATTTTTCACCATGGCCAACTTTTTATCGCCGTCAATCTCGATATTAACTGGCGAGTGATAGCCCGCCTCATTAACCAATTTTTCGGTAGCGTTATAATCGCTCTGCGTTAAAATCGGTTCCATTTCTGCACCATAAATAACACCTGGCACTAGACCTGCCTTGCGCACCGTAGCTACTTTTTTGCCACTCACCTCTCGAAGGCTTACTTTTAACTTCAAGTCGTTCATCATACTCCTTAGCAATTTACTTTCCCTATTTTACTACGCAGCGAGAGAAAAATTAACTTTCTGTTAATTTTTCTGAGCGAGGACGTAAAACAGTTTTTACTATTTTAACACATCTTTCAGATATCGACCAGTGTGCGATTCTTTGTTCTTAGCCACTTCTTCGGGAGTTCCCGTAATAACCACCATACCGCCATTCGCACCGCCCTCTGGGCCTAAGTCGATAATGTGATCAGCAGTTTTAATAACGTTCAAGTTGTGTTCAATAATTATCATGCTGTTGCCACCCTCAACTAGCCTATCCAGGATTTTCAGCAAGCGCTTCACATCGTCGGTATGCAGGCCTGTGGTTGGCTCGTCGAGAATATAAAGTGTGCGGCCAGTGCTACGCCTGGCTAGCTCAGTTGCTAACTTAATACGCTGAGCTTCGCCGCCGCTAAAAGTGGTGGCAGGCTGGCCAAGCTTGATATAGCCTAAGCCAACATCCACCAAAGTTTGCAGCTTAGCGCTAATCGTGGTGAATGTAGCGAAAAACTCCGCAGCCTCGTTGATTGTCATGTTCAAAATGTCGGCAATAGACTTGCCTTTATACTTAATCTCTAAAGCCTCGCGGTTGTAACGGCGGCCATGGCACTCCTCGCAAGTAACGTAAACATCGGCTAGAAAATGCATTTCGATTTTTATCACGCCCTCGCCCTGGCAATTCTCGCAACGACCGCCCTTAACATTAAAACTAAAACGGCCTGGCTTGTAGCCGCGAATATTGGCTTCTGGAGTGCTAGCAAAAAGTTCGCGGATGGCGGTGAACACACCCGTGTAAGTAGCTGGGTTAGAGCGCGGCGTGCGACCAATCGGCGATTGATCTATCACAATAACTTTATCCAGCTGTTCAATGCCGTCAATTCGATCGTGCGCACCTGGCACAGTTTGAGCGCGGTGCAATCGAGCCAAAAGTTCATTCGCCAAAATATCGTTCACCAGCGTAGACTTGCCCGAGCCAGAAACGCCAGTCACGCAGGTCATCACACCCAGTGGAAAATCTACATCGATCTTCTTCAGATTATTCTCGCGTGCGCCTAGCACCTGCAAAACTCTATTTTGCTGCACAGAGCGACGCTTCTTCGGCACGTCAATTTTTTTCGTGCCGCTTAAGTATTGCCCCGTGATACTCTTCTCGTTTTTAGCTACTTCAACGGGCGTGCCAACCGCCACTACGCGACCGCCGTGTTCGCCCGCACCTGGCCCAATATCTATCAAGTAGTCGGACTGCCCAATAGTGTCTTCGTCGTGTTCTACCACTAGCACCGTGTTTTTCAGATCGCGCAGATGCTTAAGTGTAGCAATCAAACGATCGTTATCACGCTGATGCAAGCCAATGCTCGGCTCGTCGAGCACGTAAAGCACACCCTGCAAACCGCTGCCGATCTGCGTGGCCAGGCGGATACGTTGCGCTTCGCCGCCACTCAAAGTATTGGCCGCGCGGCTTAGCTCTAGGTAATTTAGCCCCACGTCTTTCATAAAACCAACTCGCGCTTTAATCTCTTTTAGAATTGGTTCGGCCACCAAGCGGTCGTTTTCGCTAAACTTCAAGTCGCCATTCAGTGTTCTTAGGGTTTCGTCTACGTCCATGCTAGTCATATCTACAATATTCAGCCCGTTAATAGTAACCGCTAGCACCACTGGCTTCAAGCGAGTGCCGTTGCAATCCATGCACTTTTTCTCGCGCATGAAACGCTCAATATCCTTGCGCATAAAATCGCTGTCGGTTTCACGGTGACGACGCTCTAAGTTTGGTATAACACCTTCGTAGGTTGAGGCGTAATCGTAGCCATTGGAAAGTTTCACGGTGTATTTTTGTTCGCCCGTGCCATACATGACCTTGTGAACGGCCTCTTTGCTCATTTTTTTAACAGGCGTATTCAGGTCGAAACCATGCGCTGCGGCTACCGTTTCTAACCGCCTACGCCACCAAGCGTCGGTGTTCATGCGGTTATATGGGCGAATCGCCCCTTCAGCAATGGTTAGATTCAGGTTTAATACCAACTCGGGGTCAACTTCAAGCCTAATGCCTAGCCCCGTACAAGTTGGGCAAGCACCTTGCGGCGCGTTGAAGCTGAACAAACGCGGTTCTAACTCGGGGATAATTTCGTCTGGGTGGTATACGCAGGCATAGCGCTGCGAAAACGTCACCACCTCATCGTTTGCAGGTACGGTACCTGCAATTAAGACCTCCACCAGGCCAGCCGCCATGTCGAGCGCCTGCTCTACAGATTGCGCCACTCGCCCGCGCACTTCTTCGCTTAGCACCACGCGGTCAACCACAATCTCGATAGTATGCTTCTTCTGTTTTTCCAGCTCAGGAAATTCATCCAGCGCATAAATTATGCCATCAACACGTGCCCGCGAAAAACCTTTCGCCAGGTACTGCTCTGAAACGTGCAAAAACTCGCCTTTTTTGGCCGTTACGATAGGCGCTAAAATCATCAGCTTACTGTTTTCGGGCAACTTCACCACTTCGTCCACGATGTCCTGCACGGTTCGACGATGTACTGCACGGTGACAAACTGGGCAATGCGGCACGCCAATACGCGCAAACAACAAGCGCAGATAATCATAAATTTCCGTCACAGTGGCCACGGTGCTACGTGGGTTGCGCGAAGCCGATTTTTGATCAATCGAGATTGCTGGGCTGAGCCCTGTTATCATATCCACATCGGGCTTATCCATGATACCTAGGAATTGGCGAGCATAACTCGAGAGGCTCTCAACATACCTGCGCTGGCCTTCAGCATAAACCGTATCGAACGCTAGCGAAGACTTGCCAGAGCCAGAAAGCCCCGTTATCACCACGAACTTATCGCGCGGAATTTGCACATCAACATTTTTCAGGTTGTGCTCACGCGCTCCGCGAATATCAATAAAGTCACCATCCATAAGCCGTTAATTATACCTTGTTTGGCTGCTTTTTTCAAGACAGGTAACTCTAAGCGCAACCATAAGTGGCTAACAGCAAACAAGCCTGCAGCCAAGCATCTCTTACATTATATCAAACTTCTTGTGTTTTGTCAAGGTCAGCAGGGGCAAGCGGCGCAGCATTCATTATCTTACTTTGGGAACGCAGCAACTCTAGTTGGCGCGCTCCAGCATACTCTGGGTCGTGCGCTTCTAGGTCGGCCACCTGTAGTTCAAATAATATTTCAAGTTCTTCATCACTAAACATGCCACGAACTTCGCTAGCTAGTTCGTCTGCCAAAAGCTCGTCGCCCCAATGATCGTGAACACGCACCAGCTTGCACACCAACTGCGTGGTTTCGCGCGGGGCATCTAGCATTAACAGGCAATCGCAGGCTAATTCTGCACCAATCTGTTGATGATTAGGATGTTTATAGACCCACTCTTCGCCAAGCGCAGGGTTGGGGTTTATGTTCGGCTCTTTTACCTCATCAATAACCTTACCCCAGTCGTGCATAAGCCCAGCAATACGCCCTACAGGGTGATTTATGTTGGCCGCCACCGCTAAGCTATGGTTGAAAAGGCTATCTTTATGCGTGGGGTGAAACATTTTGTAGTTTTTTACCGTCTCAGCCACGGGCAGTAAGCTAAATAATTCACGTTCATCAATACTTGAGATGCGCCCAATTAGGTTCTCGAACTGGCGAAACTTAGCGCCTGGTTCGCTCTCAAACCCAACATCTTCAAGCTCAGTGTTATTCATAGTGAGTAGATTTTAACATTTTTAAACCGTTTTGTCTAGTAGTCGCAACTACCAGCCACGTTTTCAAGCCATAATTGCAATTCTTGCAAAATAAATTGCTGCTTCTTACTAGCAGTGGCAGATAACTTTTGTAGGTCACTCACAAAACGCCCCGACTGCGCCGCAATGTGCTCACCGCGCCATTTTTCCCACTGTTTGGCTTCATCTTCGCTCAGCGCCTTGGGGTAATTGCGCGCTTTAAAGTGCACCAGTAGCTCGGGCAGGCGTTCGTCGGTAAAATCGGGGTTGAAATCGGCTAGCTGATCTTCGGTGGCATTCCGCACGGCTTCAACACGCACCTTGTCGCGGTCGCTCACAAAACTATCGTAAAGCTGCGCTTCGGGGTCTTTACCACTCGTAAACTCGGGGCGAGATTCAAAAACTTCACGCACTCGCTCAGCAAAGTCGGGCGCAGCTAGCAGTTTCTGCTTATTTTCAGCCACTATTTTCGCCGTAAGGCCAATTTTCGCCCAACCGTCGCCTTGTTCTAGCACACCCAGTGGCGCTACCGCGGGGCAGCGGTTATATTGCAGCTCTTTAACGGCCGGCCTAGGCAAACTGCGATGGTCTTTTTCTGAATCGTAACCTTTCGAGCGAAGATCCGATGGAGCTGCCATAGAGGCGGAGTCTACGCCAGCTTTAGCTGGCATGGAGGTGCCTCTAGGTGCAGATCGCTCGGATTGAGCCGAAGATGTGGAAAAAGAACCATGCAGTTTGTCAGCGTTGTCCTTGCGTGAGGAATTTGCGGTTGGGGCATAAGAAAACAAAGCGTCAGCAAGCTGCTTCTTGTCCATTTTAATAAACTCACTCGGATCGTGGCGCAGGTCGTAAACCACCACGTTGCCGTTCCTGCCTGCCGTCAGCGGGAACGCCACCGTGGTTTTATTAAACTCGGCGTCGTAGCGGCCGCTCGAATACACAAACTCGTGCTTGCCATCAAGATTAACTAACTTCTTGACTTCGTTTTTATCACGCAGCTTAAACAGCCAGTCGAAAAGTTGCGGCTGCTTGTTTTTCAAGAGCCGCGCCACGTCAATCAGCGCCGTCACGTCGCTCAAAGCGTCGTGCGCCGCCTGGTGGCTGATGCCGTTCACCTTAGTGAGCAACTCCAACTTATTCACCGCTTTGCCATCCACTACTGGCCACTCAATGCCATCTGGCCGAAGCGCTCGCGTCATACGCACCACGTCAAGCAAATCCCAGCGGCTACGGCCCTGGCTCCAAGCCCATTCGTAAGGGTCGTGGAAATTACGCCACAGGTGGTAGCGCAAAAACTCATCGTCAAACCTAATATTGTTATATCCCACCGTGATCGTATCAGGGGTCATGAATTCGTTATAAACCGCCTTGGCAAGCTCTGCTTCTTTTACGCCGTCTTGCACGGTTTGCTGCGGAGTAATACCAGTCACCATCAAGGCATACGGGCTAGGCAAAGTGTCGTCGCTTAGGCGCACCAACAGATTAACTGGATCGCCCACGAGATTTAAACCCATATCGGTGCGCTGACCCGCAAACTGCATAATACGGTCTTCGCGTGGGTTTAATCCGCTGGTTTCTAAGTCATAAAAAAAGAAGGTTTTCATCCCTTCTATTGTATCAGAAACGGTGAACCCGCGCTTGGCCGAAGCCTCGCGCGGGTTAGCGATTTCACCGTGCGCCTGTGACGGCGCCTTTGCGACGCGGCGGCCGCACTAAGACCGACACCTTATCGGTGTAATCTATAGTGCGGCGTAACACCTTGATGTCTTCGTCGCGCAGGTGTTCTGCGCTGAGCCAATTGGCCCAGTCCATCACACTCCGCACGACAAATACATGCAGGGACGCCGGCGCGCCTAGGGCTAATATGTACATTAGCCCTACTTCGTCGGCCGGGTCGGCCGGATTGCGCATCCACTCAACGAGTGGATGCAGCAACCATCCGGCCGTCACAGCAATGGCCACATAAAGCAGCCATTGTATCACCCTGATTGCAGGTGATACAAGTACGACCAGCTTGAATTGGTCGTACCCCTTAACGCGGGCCCAGCGGGTCGGGAAAAAGTACCCAACCACGAAGGAACCCATGACGGCCAGCAAGGCCTCAATAACGAATATAAGAAATATTATCATTCATTGTACCTCCTTATTTTTGTTGTTTTATCCGCCACTTCAGCGACTTCAGACGAGGTCACCAAAACGGCGGACAAAACCAGGAGGTATTGCACGGTAAAATACTTAAACGTGCTATAGCCTAAAAATATAGGCTACACTGTCATTCTAACATATGCGTAATAAAAAGTCAATAGTTCGTAGTTACGGCCAAAATGCGCCGTGGCAGGCGTTTACTTCCCGCCACAAACCACGCTGTTAGCGTGCGCCCAACCATCTATTGTGCCACCGTCAAGGTATTCGCCTGTAATTTGCACCACGCGCATAGGGTTGTTTTTGGCATATTCAGTTATAGGGTCGGTTATTAGATATTCGCCGTCTGCACCAATCTGGTTGTTTTCCACGTAGCTACGCACCATCTGGAGCAATTTAGGCGACATGATGTATTTGCTGATATTAATCAGATTGCTTGGCGCTTCCTTAGGCTCGGGCTTTTCGACTATCTCTTGCAGCAATCCGTCGTCGCCCACTTTGAACACGCCGTAAAGCGAAATGTCTTTCTCGGCTACAGGCGAGCCTAAAACTACGCTATCATCAGCGCCTTGCACTGCGGCAATCATGTTGCATACTTCGCTGCCACCCTTGGCCTTATAGATAAAATCATCGCCACCAAGCACCGCCACTGATTCGTCAATATCGAAAGCTTCTAGTGCCCTATGCACCGCAAAGGCCGTGCCGTAGCGGCCATCATCAGGCTGAACCACATAGTGAAAATTAACATTATCGGGCACGCGCACTAACTCTAGTTTGTCCACCTTACCACGCTCTATCAGATAGCGCTCTAGTTTAGCGTTGGGCTCGTAGTACGCCTTCACCTGGCTTGGTTCTACTTCGCTAATCACAAAATAAATATCTTTGATGCCCGCTAAGATGCAGTCTTCCACCACATAGTCAACAATCGGACGATTGCCTACTGGCAGCATACTTTTTTCTATCACCTTTGTAATAGGTAGCCTACGCGTGCCCCACCCCGCTATGGGGATAATTGCCTTACTAACTTTCATATTATCAATCCTTTATAAACTAATCTGGTGGACGCTGAGGGGCTTGAACCCCCGACCTCCTCGGTGTAAACGAGGCGCTCTAGCCAACTGAGCTAAGCGTCCAGCCCCTTAAGGTTACCAAACTAGGCCCGATTATTCAAGCCTGAAACACAGCCTACAGAGAGCGCTGTAAGCGCTAAATATCTTCCTTGGCTTCTAGTTTGACCTTTTTACGTGCTTGCTTTGGCTTTGCGCCACTCTTTTTGCGACGTTTCAGCGCAACCAGCACAACCGCGGTAACTATAAGTAGAACTAACGCCACGGGCGCCGCAACTAGCAGCCAGATTGGCACAATCAAGACAACCTGCGTAATCTCGTGACCTTTATTCATCACTCGAACCACCTGTTTAACCTTGAATAGCCCTATGGCTGGGCTGTCTTCCCAGATAGCCACAATTTTGCGCTCAGTGCCAGGAAGCACGTCCGCCTGAATGGTCTTGGTTTTCGCAACCTCTTTGTAGTTGAATACGCTATAAATCAATAGCTCAGTTTCAACCTTAAGATCCACATTGCCACTATTTTTTACTACGGTTGCGCCCTGCACAGGCTGCTGATTTTTACCATTGTCATACTTTGGCAACTGAAAGTTATCAATCGTCACGCTTTGCACCTTAGCCTCTTGGTGAATTTCACCGCTCACTCTAGCGTAAACCCAGGTTAGCGCACTACTAGCGGCTAGCTCTGCCTGATCTTTCGCTTGCTCGCCAGCTACGATGGGCACAGCTGCGATTACCGCATATTGCCCACCAGATGGCGGGTCTGGCGGCACCGCTACCCTAAACGGGACCTCGACGGTTTCGTTCGCGCCAATCGTATATTGGCTTTTGTCAAAAACTATCCAGCGCGACAGCTGCGTACGCAGGGTTTCTTTCTGAAAATCGAACTTATCATACGTAGCGTTCGTAACGTTTAGCGGCCTAGCTTGCATACCAATAGTCATCGGCTTTTCGCTTGTGTTGCTAACGTGCAGCACAAACGCACCGCTAGCATCAGCAGTGTAAGTATCGTCTGGGTCAACAGTTATGCGCCTTTCGGCAGGAGCGATGCTCAGCGAACCGCTCGTCGTTGCACCATCAGCGGCATGTGTAGCAACTTGGCTAAGGCCAAAAGTGATGGCCAGTAAAAGCGCAGCGGGTAAAAAATTGCCTAAAGTTTTTTTCAATTTCACCTTGATATTGTACCACATTCAGAATACGCTATATGTAGCGTATAAAATAACAAAAAACGCTATATATAGCGTTTTAAGATTGGTGCGCGCGACTGGACTTGAACCAGCACAGGATTGCTCCCACAGCCACCTCAAGGCTGCGTGTCTACCAAATTCCACCACGCGCGCAGGTTTAGTACATTTTAGCACGACTACGGAGTTTTATAAACGTCGGCTTTGCTGGCCGCCCAGTAGGTCACATCTGTGAAACGATCAAGTGCCGATACTAAGCGAACATCTTCGCTGAAAGTGCGCACATTTTTGTTGTAAAAATACTGCATCTGCACTTGGTAAAGCCCAATGGCGGGCGCATCCTTGTACCAGCGCTCCACAAATGCCTTGTATTTTGCCTTCCTTAAAGCCTGGTTATCGGTGGTGCGAGCGCTTGAAAGGATGTCGTCTGTTAGAGCGTCGGAATAGTTAGATAAATTCAGCCCGTTGCCGCCCATCTGCGACGAATGCCAGTAAGCAAATGTGTCTGGGTCAGCACCTAGGTCGATCTCGTAAACCAAAATGTCGTAATTGCGCGGCTGTAAAATCTCTTGTAAAAAGTCTTTACTAGCGTCACCGGTGTCAAAAACCACCTTATTAATCTTTATACCCAGCTGTTCAATTTCAGTAGCCAGCGATGAAGCCACCTTTTTGTAATTCGCATCGTCGATAGTCACCAACCGCAGCTTAACTTGCTCGCCCTCTGCGTCAATCAGCTCGCCTTTCTTGTTTTTCTTGAGGCCAGCCGCTTCAAACTTCTTAACGGCCTCATTGCGATTTACCTTAACTGGCGTTGGTATGTCGATGGCTATCTGGCTTTCAAGAACTGGCATGTCTAGCGCTGGAGTGTTTGCGCCCAAGCTAATACGCACGTTGCCCGTATCAACGCCCGCTTGCAAGGCCAGGCGCACGTTTTTGTCTTTCAGTATCGGGCTGCTCATATTCAAGAAAGCATACACGCCACGGTTAACCGACGCTTCGCGCAGGAATATTGAATCATCGGATAAGCTTTGACGATAGGTGCTTGTTAGGTCTGCGGTGGCGCTAACTTCGCCGCTTCTTAATGATTTAGCGATTTCACCACGGCTACTAGTAGAGTGAATTTGCACGCGATCTAGCTTGGCCGCACCGCCATAATATTCTGCGTTTTTCACCAGGTGTACAATCTGATCGTCGCCGCTCAAGTCTTGCGACAACTGAAACTTAAACGGCCCTGAGCCAATCGGCTTAGAGCTGAAATCGTCTTCGTAAATTTGGCCTGGCTCTATCTTGCCCAGAATATGACTTGGTAAAACTGGAAAAGTTAATAGATCTTTGAAGCCAGGATAGGCGGCGGGCAAGGTGAACTGCACTTTACCATCTCTTTTAGTTATTGTAATATCCGACCAACCCGCACGTAGAAGCGAGCGGCTACGCGTGTCTTTGATGGTCTGCACCGTAAATACCACGTCGTCTACCGTTACTGGTTTGCCATCATGCCACTTGGCATCGCTGCGCAGGGTAACCGTGTATATCTTACCGTTGTCAGACTTCTTCAAGCTTTTGGCTAGGTCGCCCTTAAGATTACCAGTGACATCGTAACTGAATAAGCGCGAAAAGATTAGCCTGCTGGCGGCCTTCTCAGAGCTAGTAGAAGCATAAAGCGGGTTTAGTGTACTAATTTTACCCAAAGTGGCTTCGGCATACACGCCGCCGTTTACAAAAGCTTGTTCTTTGTAAATCCCCTGATACCAGATATATTGCAAACCCGCCAAAAATAACAGGCCAGCTACCGCTAACATCCAGCTAACAATACGGTTGCGCGCAAGATAAGCGTTGTTGGCCTTTTCAACCAGCTGCTCGCTAGCATGCTTAGCAGAACGCCTAAAAACCCGCTTGGTTTTCCGCGTTAGTGTCTTAATCACCCGCCCATTACTACTAAACACTTGGCGCGCTCCTAGCTAATATTCGGTAAAAACAAGCCAGCCAGAATTGACAGTATGAAGATAGCCACAAAGATAATTGTAGCGTTAAACAAACTCTTATCTAAACCTCGGCGCGTAGTGTAGAGCTCGCCGCTGCCGCCAAAGCCAGCGCCCAAGCTTGCGCCGCGCTGCTGCATAATAATTAACAACACTGATAAAGCAGCTGATGCAACCGTCACAACTTGCAAAAATGTATTAATATTCATCTCACCAATTGTAACACAGATTACACCAGTTCGCTCTAGTTTGTGGTCTGTTTATAGTTGCTGGTTATAACATTAATAGAATAGTTGGCAATACTCATAATGATGCCCGACCAAACTGCGCCCCAAAAGCTCATTGCTAAACCTGGCGCAAGCGAAATCGCCAGCCACACCATCAGGCCGTTAATTATCAGTGTGAACAACCCTAAGGTGACCAGAATAAATGGCAACGACAAAACCGTAATAATTGGCTTTAGCGTAGTGTTAATAATCGAGAATATTAAGCCTGCCACAAAGAAAGTGAAGATGTCGTTGCGCGGCACTGCGCTCTCGCCGAATAGCCAAACGCAAACATAAAGTGCCAGCGTGCTAACTACTAAGCGAATTAAAAAGCCGACGAATTGTTGTTTCATTGTAAAACCGCCTTAATGCGGCGCACGCCCGCCGAGCTTGCTTCTTCTTTTGTGATCTTGTACTTTTTGTCACCTTCGCCAATTACGCTTGTGCGCTCAACATGCGGCCCGCCGCAGATCTCACAACTGGTGGGGTTTTTAGTGTCGCCTATGGTGTAAACCGTAACTCGGTCGCCGTAACGCTCGCGGAATGAACCGTGGGCGTGCAAAGTATCGAAAGCGTAATCAGTGTCGTATTCGTCGTAAGTAATAGGCAGGTCGGCTTCAATCCAGGCGTTCACTTGATCTTCTACGGCCTTAGTCTGGCTTGGCGTTAACTTCTCTGGCCAGCTAAAGTCGAAACGTAGGCGCTCAGCCGTGATGTTACTGCCCTTTTGCTGCACCTCGCCACCTAGCACTTTCTGCAAAGCCGCCAAGGTTAAGTGCGTAGCCGTATGATACTTGGTTGACATTTCGCTGTGATCTTTCAGGCCGCCCTTAAACGTGCCCTTAGCCGCCGTTTGGCTGCGTTCGCGCTGTTCCTTCATGGCCGCGTCGAATTCATCACGCCAATTTTTACTCAGCGCTATATCTTGCTTAAAAGCTTCCTCGGTGGAAAGCTCCACAGGAAAACCGTAAGTGTCGTAAAGCATAAAAAGCTCTCTGCCACCCACTTCTTTTGCAGGTACGGTACCTGCAAGACGCGTGAGCTCCTTCAGGCCTTTTTGCAGAGTTTTACGAAAAGCCTTTTCTTCGCGTTCTAAAACTTCCACTACCTCAGCCTTATTTTGCGCCATCACAGGGTAGAAGTCGGCATAAATATCAGCCAGCACTGGCACTACTTCACCTAAAAAGTTCTGCTCCACGCCCAGTTCAAACGCCTTGCGCACCGCACGGCGCAGCAGGCGACGCATCACATAGCCCTGTTCCTTGTTGCTTGGCGCTAGTCCTTGGCTGGCCAGAAAAGTTGCGCCTTTTATGTGGTCGGCGATTACGCGCATGCTACCAACGTGAGCGTCGTACTTTTTACCGCTAAGCTGTTCTAATTTCTCGATCACAGGCATAAACAAACTAGTTTTGAACACGTCTGGGGTGTCTAGCGCCGCCGCCGCGATACGCTCTAAGCCACCGCCAAAATCTACGTTTTTGTTCTTTAGCGGTTCAAAGCTGCCGTCTTCCAGCCTGCGATATTGCATAAACACTTGGTTGCCGATCTCAAGAAAACGGCCTGAATCTGAGGCTGGGTGAGCTTTGCCAAAGCTAGCATCGTGAGCTTTTTCACCAAAATCATAAAACACTTCGCTATCTGGGCCACAAGGGTCGCCAATTGGTGTTGAATCTAGCCCGCCTCCGCGACTCCACCAGTTCTCGCGGTCATCATAGAAGAAAATGCGTTCATCTGGGTTGATGCCGCGCTCATCTCCGTTACTGGCCGCGCCGATCTCGACAATTTTGGCCTCAATACCAGCTTCTTTGAATACTTTTTGCCATATGAGGGCCGCTTCATCGTCGCGCGGTATACCATACGCCTTCGACCCCTGGAAGCAACTGACATAGATTTTAGAGGCTTCTAGACCTATTTCGTGCGTCAAAAACTCGAAAAACCAGCGAATTTGCTCTTCTTTGAAATAATCGCCCAAACTCCAGTTACCAAGCATTTCGAAGAATGTTGTGTGACGGTTATCGCCCACGTCGTCGATGTCTTGAGCGCGAACACAGGGCTGGCTATCTGTTAAACGCGTGCCTTTAGGGTGTTTTTTACCCAACAAGTACGGCATCAACGGCTGCATGCCACTACCTGTGAATAACGTAGTTGGGTCGCCCTCTAAAACCAAAGCGGCGGGCGCAATCTTAGTATGACCGTGTGAAACGTTAAAATCGATGTATTTTTGCCTAATAGTGTTTGCGTCCATAGTAAGTAATTATAACACGACGAGCCCGAGCGAGGTGAAGGCTTACATTTCAAATATCTTTTGTTATATAAATTACGTACGCAATTATGATCTGCGAGAAAGATAATTCATAAACTTTGTTCCGCAAAAATAAAGTTTATAACGATTTATACTCTATGAATATATAGACCCCCGGCATACTGCGCCGAGGGTCAAGCCGAGGTCCTGAATGAGATTATTAATTATTATTAATCTCGTTCAGGATCATACTAACCGTCTCTCCGTCACCACCGTTGAGCATGGCGACATATGTCACCAGCACTCCAACGGTGCGAATAAAGGCCATCATACTGGAGGAATCATATTGATCACCTCTAGACGATAGCCTCATTACATCAGCAAACAATTCTCGATGATGCTCGAGAATTGCCGTTCTAATACCCCCCTCTTGATAATAAAAGAGGGATGATTGCCTACACCTTGATGTACCGCTGCACCGGGTGTATTCACTGGGTTGAGGATCCCAGACTATAAAGGATGCCTTATCCTTTTCTCTCAACTCAGCCAACTCTAGTTTCTCTAGCGTCTCTTTGATCGTTAGAAAAACCTCCTGAGTTATTAAAGTATTTGGACCAATACCAATGCAACCTTCCATCTTTTTCACCTCCAAGAATAATTTCATTTTTCCCAGGCGGTTATTCGCCATAGGAATAATCAATAAAATTAATTAATTAATTAAATTAAATTAAATTAATTGACTATATACTATGGCGGATTATTTAATAAGAAAGTTTGTTTTTAGAGTAGGTTATTAAAGTACAAGACAATTAAGGAGATGTGAGTTTTTCTTTAAAAAGAAAAACTCTGTGTACACAGAGTTTAAAGATTTCCGTGAACACCTTGTCACTTATGTAATTGATTTCTCAATTACACTATCACTCTATCACAAAAATGATGGAAATCAATGGATTGGTGGGCGAAAAAATAT
>JAIRRY010000015.1 GCA_031255735.1 Candidatus Nomurabacteria bacterium
TTATGAGTGTGGGTTTGGTTGGTTTTGGGGGCGTGGTGCGGGCGGTGGACTGCGAAAGTGAACAAGCTACGACGGTTACGATTCAGACGGCTTCGGAGCGGTTGAAATTAGAGCCTGAGCAGGAATATGAGCGGTCTTTTGTGGTGGTGAATGACGGTTGCGCGGATTATACTTTTACGGTGGCGGCGACGCCTTATGCGCCGGACGATAATTATGCTAATAGTTTTGAGATTGAGAACAAATGGACGCAGATTAGTCGCTATATTGAGCTACCAACGGCGAAGTTTGAGCTGGCGGCTGGGCAGTCGGTGGAAGTGCCGTTTGTGATAAAAGTGCCGAGTCAAGATCTGATAGCGGCGGGCGGACAGTATGCGGCAATCGCGGTGGAGGTGGCGGGCAATGGCAAAGCTGGGGTGAGTATTAGTCAGCGAGTGATGTATCAGATTTATGCGCAGGTGGCGGGAGATGTGGCGGAGAGTGGCGAGGTAACGGCGTGGCAGATTCCGCGTTGGGTTGAGGGCGGAGAGCTGGCGACGACTTATGCGGTGAGGAATAATGGCAATGTGGATTTTGGCGCGAAGGGGCGGTTGGTGGTGAAGGGTTTGTTCGGGGGAAAGGTGTATGAGACGCCGGAGAAGCAGGCTGTTTATACGTTTGCCTTTCCAGAGACTTCCCCGCCAGAAGCTACGGTGACTTGGGCGGATACACGGATTGGGTTTTTTTGGGTAACGCAGGAGGTGGAGATTTTTGGGGAGGTTACTTCGCATACGCGATTGGTGCTTGTGGCGCCGGTTTGGTTGGTGGTTGTTTTGGGTATTGGGTTGGTCGCGGCGGGGGTTTTGGTGGGGTATAATTTGGTGCGGGAGTTGAGGCGGAGGCGGAAGTCAAGGAAGTAGCTCCAGCCTGCTACAACCGTGACGACCGAATACGTTTGCATGGGCAATGAAAATAGTTGCCGGTTAAATTAGGGTAGATTATCGCTAGCCAACACCTTTACAACTTGTCACCTGCCCCTCTTTTTTGAACAATATCCAGCGTGAACCAGCCGTCAGTTCTCGGTATGATGTCCTTGCCCAAAGATTGAACTATAAAACGGGCAGAAAGGACAATGTTATGAGTGTTAAAGACGACACTAAGCACATTGACAATCAGGACAACAATACCAGTGAGGACAAAAAGCGTAACGGCAAGACACATCCCAGTATCTACGTTGCGTCATTATCCGACTATAACAACGGTTATTTACACGGTTGCTGGATTCGTGCCGATCAGGAAGCCGAAAAGATTTTTGCAGCGATTAAGGCAATACTCAAACAATCCCCATATCCACTTGAAGCCGAAGAATACGCCATACACGATTATGATGGTTTTGGTGAGCTAAGACTTGAAGAAAATGATAATATCAAGCAAATAGCTGCCGTAGCTTGTAACATAACAAAAAATGGCGAACCTTTTGAAGTTTGGGCGGGAATTGTGGGATTAGCTGAGGCTAGCACCAAAGACGCAGAAGAAAGATTTTACGAATCTTATATTGGTTGCTACGAATACAAAGAGGACTATGTTAATGAACTGCTGTGGAATTGCGGAATTGACGCTGAACTAGACAAGATAGTGCCAAGCAACTTACGCTCTTATTTCAAGTTTGACACAGAGATGTTTATCCAAGACTTGGAATACGAAAATTACACCTTTCATCGCTCCGATGACGGCACGATTTTTGTGTTTTGCTGGTAAGAAGTCCATAGTTCATAAAAACCAGCAGTAATGCTGGTTTTTTGTTAGTCGCTGGGTTTAAGGGGCAGCTCAATATTTATAGCACAAGCGGTTTGACATCAAAGGTTAAATGTTAAATGCCACGCAATTTGGTATAATAGGGTTATGGAATGGATTTTTGACGGAATTGGCACAGCGATAATAACCTTTCTATTAGGTTTATTGGTCGGCGGCGGTGCTGGCTATAAAATCGCTATCAATAAAAACTCTATAAAGCAGAGACAAAAGGCGGGTGATAATTCCAGCCAAACCCAAATCGGAGAAGTTAACAATGGCAGGTAAACAAAAAGCGGGCGATAAATCCCTGCAAGTCCAAGCCGAGACTATAGTTGTTGGTATTGACGAGAAGCGAGTGCGCGAAATTGTTGATGAAAAGTTGCAAATTGCGCTCCAAGATTTTAGCAAGGAAGCTAACGAAACCGCTACCAACAGAAATGGCAAGTTTAACAAAAAACTGATAGATAGAATGGTTAAAGAAAATGCTCTGTCAGCATTCGCCGACCCATCTTTCCAGTTATTGCTTGTAGAAGCCCAAAAGCGAGCCGCTTCAACCGAACGTGAACCCGACTACGATTTGTTGTCAGAGTTGATGCTACACCGCTTTAAGAAAGGGGCAAATCGAAATGTTAGGGCTGGTATATCAAGGGCGGTTGAAATAGTTGACCAGATATCTGACGAAGCATTACTAGCGCTTACTGTATATCACGCCTTGACATACTTTACGCCCGTATCTGGCGATATGGAGCAAGGACTTAAAGTATTAGACGACCTCTTCGGTAAGCTATTTTACGCTGAATTGCCTACGAACACGGAGTGGCTTGACCATTTAGATATCCTAGACGCCATCAGGGTCTCGAGTATTGGAAGTATGAGGTCGCTAGAAGATTACTGGTATGAACAGTTTGATGGCTACCTAAAGAAGGGTATAGAGATAAACTCGGAGAATTATAAGAATGCAACTACCATTTTAGACGAGCAACCATACCTAGTCGGCTGCTTAATAAAAAACCATTTTGATGATAATTATAAAAAAATAGCGACGCTTAATAAGCGTGCAATCAAGAACTTGTTTGTTTCAATGCAGATACCAACCAAAAACGGCTACACTATGCGACACGACAGGAAAATTACCGATGAAGAGGTTACGGTTCTAGAGAAGGTCTATGACCTATATGATGGACAAAAAATGACTAAGAAGGATTTTGTACAGGAAATTGAAAAATACCCTAACCTCAAAAAACTTCGAGGATGGTGGAACACTCTAAATAAACAAGCAATCCAAATAACTTCTGTTGGCAAAGTGCTGGCACACTCCAACGCTCAAAGAGTTGACAAAACGCTACCACCACTGGACTAGGGATATTGAACACTTACGTAAACAAAAACAACCCCAAAACATACTTGGCGTTGTCCGTGTCATTAGTTTTAATAACAACCTTTTGGTGCGCGCGAGAGGACTTGAACCTCCACGAACTTGCGTTCAATGACTCCTGAAGCCATCGCGTCTACCAATTCCGCCACGCGCGCATACGAAAATCCATCATTATTGTATCAGAAAGACGATTGGCATGCTAGTCTTATAAAATACCCTATTTTCACCCATTAGCAGACGACAAATAGACACCTTAACCGACACCTTATGAATATAAAAACATATAGTTATTTGTGTATTTATCAAAATCTATGCTATTATGTAGCGTGAGAGATTTTACTAAAATAACAGAGGTAAAATCCCTTAATGTAACATAATTCACACGTTGGTCTGGGCGATATGATACTTTTCAGGTGCTAGTATTGGTAACGATGTGGAGGTTCAAGTCCTCTCGCGCGCACCAGAACCACCGTTTGGAGGAGGACTATGAAAAACGACTATATCAAGCGAGTTTGCGATAATCTTGCAATTAAAAGTTCGCATGAACCTGAGTTTTTGCAGGCTACAAACGAAGTTCTTGAGAGTTTGGATCCTGTATTCAAGCTTAACCCAGAACTTGAGCAGATTGGCATATTAGAGCGCTTAATTGAACCAGAACGAACAATCATATTTCGGGTGCCATGGGTTGATGATAGTGGTCGAGTGAAAGTTAATCGCGGTTTCCGCGTGCAATTTAACAGCGCGATTGGCCCTTATAAAGGTGGTTTACGTTTTCACCCATCGGTAGATTTGAGCGTTATTAAGTTTCTGGGTTTTGAGCAGATATTCAAAAATAGCCTAACAGGTTTGCCGCTCGGTGGTGGTAAGGGTGGTAGTGATTTTGATCCTAAGTGTAAAAGCGACGGCGAAGTAATGCGTTTTTGCCAAAGTTTTATGAACGAGCTTTATCGCCATATTGGTCAATTTACAGATGTGCCCGCAGGAGACATTGGTGTTGGCGCACGCGAAATTGGCTACTTGTTTGGGCAATATAAAAAGCTTGCTAACGAGTTTAGTGGCGTATTAACTGGTAAGGGGTTAAGTTACAGTGGTAGCTTAGTGCGCCCAGAAGCTACAGGCTACGGGCTATGCTATTACACCGATGAAGTTTTACGCAGGCTTAAAGGGCAAGGTGGCTTGCACGACAGGCGCGTGGCTATGTCTGGCAGCGGTAATGTAGCGGTTTTTGCGGCTGAAAAAGCGGCTCAGATGGGCGCTATAGTTGTGACAATGAGTGATTCTACCGGCTGGGTGCATGCTCCGAACGGCATAAAGCTAGATGTGGTTAAGGGTATCAAGCTGGAGCACCGAGGGCGAATTTCTGAATATGTCAAATATGATGCGAGCGCCAAATATCACGAAGGGCGGGGTGTATGGAGCGCGGCCGCCGATGTGGCATTACCATGTGCTACCCAGAACGAGCTTACGCTAGACGACGCCAAACAATTAGTGAAAAATGGCTGCCAGGCTGTGGTAGAAGGTGCTAATATGCCGTCTACACCAGAAGCGATAGCGTATTTGAAGAAGCAGAGTGTACTATTCGGCCCTGCGAAGGCGGCCAACGCTGGCGGTGTAGCGGTAAGCGGGCTAGAAATGAGTCAGAATTCACAGCGTTTAAGCTGGACTGCTCAGGAAGTTGACGATAAATTGCGTGAAGTCATGTTTAATATTGTTAATATGAGTTTAAACGCGGCGGAAAAGTACGGTAAATCTGGCGACTTGGCGATAGGCGCCAATATTGCCGGGTTTGAACGAGTTGCAGATGCTATGAAGGCAGAAGGCGTTGTGTGAACTGATGGAGAAGAAGTACGGGCAGAAGGTGCGCTAAGGCGCTAACGTTTTACCCTAAAGTGTGATAAGATTGTAACAATTATGGGGCAAAGTAAAAGCCAGATTCATTATAATGGGCCAGTTACTCTGATTGTACTGGACGGCTTTGGGCTAAGCGGCAACCCCGTTGGTAACGCGATAGAGGCGGCCGTAACGCCAGTACTAGATAAGGCCATGATGTCTTACCCTATGCAGAAGCTGAAAGCTAGTGGCCGAGCAGTTGGCTTGCCAACGGATGACGATATTGGTAATAGCGAAGTTGGCCACAACGCCATGGGCGCTGGGCGTGTTTATGCTCAGGGTGCGCGTTTGGTTAACGAGTCGCTTGAAAGCGGCGAGATTTTCAAAGGTAAAGTATGGAAAAGTTTAGTTCAGAACGCTAAGCATGATCATACGTTGCACTTTATCGGTTTGCTCTCAGATGGCAACGTGCATAGCCATACGGCGCAGCTGTTTAAGCTGTTAGACGAGGCTCGAGAAGAAGGCGTACCGCGCGTGAGAGTACATATTCTGCTGGATGGCCGCGACGTATCGCCGCAGTCGGCGCTCGAATACGTTGATAAACTTGAGGCCAAGCTAGCCGAACTAGGTGGAGATTACAAGGTTGCCAGTGGTGGTGGGCGCATGCAGATTACGATGGATCGATATGACGCAGATTGGGCAATGGTGGAGCGCGGTTGGCGCACGCATGTTCTAGGCGAAGGTATGAAGTTCGATTCAGCGCGCCAGGCCATTGAAGCTTTCAGGGCCGACATGCCCGACATGGTAGACCAAGACATTCCACCGTTCGTGATAACAAAGCATGGCAAGCCAGTCGGCCGTATTGTGAACGGCGACAGCGTGGTACTTTTCAACTTCAGAGGCGACAGAGCGATCGAAATTGCCGAGGCGCTTGAAGGTGGCGAAGATTTCAATAAATTTGATCGCGGCGGCTTGAAAATTAAGTTTGCCAGCATGCTTGAATACGATAGCGAAAAACACATACCAAGTACGTTCTTGGTGTCGCCCGTAGAATTTAAGAATACGCTGGGCGAGTTTCTGGCCAAGAATGGTATTAACCAGCTGGCGCTTAGCGAAACTCAGAAAATCGGCCACGTTACATACTTTTTCAACGGTAATCGTGCTGCAAAGTTCAACCCTAACCTGGAGCAATATATTGAAGTGCCGTCTATCCCAGCCGAGCGTGTGCCGTTCGATGCTCAACCCGCTATGAAGTCGGACGAAATTGCTGATAAGTTTTTGGAGGTGATTAACACTAACGATTTCCAGTTTGTTCGTATGAATTTTCCAAACCCAGACATGGTGGGGCATACGGGCAATTTTGACGCTACCGTGAAGGCTATCGAGGCGGTTGACCAAGCTTTGGGAAAAATTCTTCCCGAATTGAATATACGTGGTGGTATGGCGTTAATTGTTGGCGACCACGGTAATGCCGAAGAAATGTACGAGCTGAACGATGACGGCTCAGCCAAGCTAAATGGCGGTGTGCCCGTGCCAAAAACTGCTCACACCACAAACCGTGTGCCATGTATTTTTTATGATAATACCGACAATAAATACCGTTACGATGTTAAGGAAGGTGAGAATTTCGGGCTGACCAATATCGCGAGCACTGTTGCGCTTCTGCTCGGGCTTGAACCTATGAAAGATTGGGACGAGTCAATTATTAAACTCAATTAGCACTCTTGACTCACGAGTGCTAAATCTATACAATAGAACTATGACGGACGATTTTTCGGAACTAATTTCAAAAATGACGGATAATGCAAGAGTGAGCTTGCAAAAAGCTGATATGTTTTCGCGAAAATTCGGCAGTGACTACTTAGGGACGGAGCATCTGTTACTTGGCATGCTGGCGCAAGAAACTTCGCTGGGCGCTAAGTTTTTATCTGATATAAATGTGACATTACCGCGCGCTCAACAGGTGCTAAATCTTACTCCGCGCATGAATGTGCAAACTTTTTCTAAATTCAAACAATTGAGTGAGGCGGCGGTTTTGGCGCTTAAAATGAGTGAAACCGTGGCGGCAGAATTTAACCAAGATTTTATTGGCACTGAGCACATTTTGTACAGTATGCTAGCACAGAAACACTCGCGCGCTAATGTGCTACTAAATGATATGAATGCAGATACTAGTAAACTCAGTAGTAGCCTAGACAAGTTCTTTGAGCGCCAGAGCAATACAGATGGCGTGACGAGCGAAACTCCGCAAAAGCGTCGCGCGCCTAGCCGTATGATGCGGCTTTATGGCGTCGATTTAACTGATGGTGCACGCAAAAAAACACTCGATCCAGTAATCGGCCGTGAGCGTGAGATTGAGCGCGTGACCACGATTTTGGCACGTCGCACTAAGAGCAATCCTGTGTTAATTGGCGAGCCAGGTGTGGGTAAAACTGCCATCGTGGAAGGCCTGGCCGATCGCATAGCTAGCGGGAACGTGCCTGCCAGCTTACTAGATAAGCGCATCATCCAAGTTGATCTAGCTGGCATGATAGCTGGCACCAAGTTTCGTGGTGAGTTTGAAGAGCGCTTAAAAGGGCTAATTAACGAAGTGTCTGGCAACCCAGATGTGATATTATTTATCGACGAGATCCATCTGTTGACGGGCGCTGGTTCGGCCGAAGGCTCGATGGACGCGGCGAACATTCTAAAACCAAGCCTTGCGAAAGGTAAGATTAAGTTAATTGGCGCGACTACCTTTGACGAATATCGTAAATATATTGAAAAAGATAAGGCTTTGGCGCGCCGATTGCAAACGGTCGTGGTTGAAGAACCGAGCACAGAAACAACGTTGGCTATCCTAAAAGGTCTGCGCGCCAATTATGAACAGCACCACGGTGTAAAAATCAGCGACGGTATTTTGAAAGATGCTATCGCCATGGCGAACCGTTACATTTATGATCGCTTTCTGCCCGATAAGGTGATTGACGTGCTTGATGAGGCGGCGGCGTTGAGCCAGGTGCGAGCTAACCGCGGCGGCGGCAAAAAGGTTAAAGAATATATTGATGAGTTGGCTCGCTTGAACGGTCGCATGGATGAAGCTGTCAGCGATGAGAATTATGAAAAAGCGGCGTTATATAAAACTCGTATTGCTCAGATTGAAGATAAGCTAAAGAAGATCAAGAACACTAAGCTTAAGAATCAACAAGAGCTTAGCGCAGAAGACTTAGCTTCGGCTATCTCGCTGCGCACTGGTGTGCCAGTTAATAAAGTTTATGGCAGCGAGCAAAAAGTGTTGGTTAACTTAGAACAACACCTTAAGAAATATATTATTGGGCAAGATGAAGCCGTTCAGAAAGTTTCGCGAGCCATTCGGCGCGGGCGTAGTGGCATTAGCAGCGCGAACCGTCCGATTGGCAGCTTTATATTTATGGGCTCAACTGGCGTTGGTAAAACTGAACTGGCGCGTGTTTTGGCGCGCGAAGTGTTCGGCGGCGATGATTCGTTGATTAAAATCGACATGAGCGAGTTTACTGAGAAGCATAATGTGTCGCGCTTGGTGGGTGCGCCAGCGGGCTATGTGGGCTACGACGACGGTGGCAAGCTAACCGAGGCAATTCGCCACCATCCGTATAGCGTGGTGCTGTTTGATGAGGTTGAGAAGGCACATCCTGAGGTGTTTAACTTGCTACTACAGATCCTGGAGGATGGCATACTTACAGATGGGCAGGGTAACAAAATCAAGTTTAATAACACCATCGTGATATTAACCAGCAATCTGGGGACTGAAGGCATGATGCGTGAAAGCGAACTTGGTTTCAGTGTAAAGAACAAGGATGATGAAAAGCAGCTGAAACTTGAACACGAGCGCAGTGACACCGAAGCGCGTAAGCTGTTGCAAAAACATATGAAGCCCGAGTTGATCAACCGCTTTGATGGCGTAGTAACGTTTAACGCGCTAACTCAGAAAGATATCAATAAGATTTTTGATCATTTGGTAAAAGAACTCAAACATCGCTTGGCCGCGAAAGGTATCGGGTTAATTGTTAAGCCGTCGGCCAAGAAGTTGTTAATCCAAGAAGGTTTTGACGCCAAGAATGGCGCGCGCCCACTTAGGCGAGCGGTTGAAGAAGGGCTGGAACATCTTATCGCCGAGGCGATACTAAAAGACGAGATATCCAAGGGTTCGGTGATAACGGCGACCGCGCAAAAGAACAAGGTTAAGTTGGTGTTAGATGACGAATAAGGCTCATAAAGTTGCTGGCCGAATAGTGGCTTTATTGGTTCTTTTCGCGGTCTGCGTAGGTTTTGGTGCGATTTACCTAAACAGGCAATATATCAGTGATTATGTCAGATACCGTTCGTTTACACCAACGAGCGAGATTGCCCAGATAGCAGTAAGAGTGGGTTTAACCGATGACGGTAGGTTTAGGGCGTATAGCGCCGAACCTGGCATCTACAAAGCAGATGAATTTAACCAGTTTTGCGGCGCTGCCGAAACCGAAGTTAACGTTTTAGGCTGCTATACCAACGACAAGATTTATATTTACGACGTGTCTAACGCGGAAATATCTGGTATTAAAGAAGTAACACTGGTGCACGAAATGCTTCACGCAGATTACGCTAGGCTAGGCGGTGGTGATCTTGAAGCTGTAAATAATGCGCTTGACGGCTACGCCAAGCAGCACGCCGATAGCTTGCGCGGCCATATGGCGAACTATTCGGCAGAAGATAGGTATACCGAGCTTTACTCAGTTTTGGGCACGGAGTACAGCGGCTTGCCCGAACACCTTGAAACGCGATATTCAAAATTGTTTAACCGCGATGCGGTGCTTGAATTATACGAAGGCTATATCAAGAAATTTAACGACATTAAAGAACGAGCCAACGAAATAGTTGAAGAAGGTAATGCTTTGGCGACAGATATTACGAACCAGTCGGCTGCGTACTCTGAGGCTGTGAATCAGCTAAATAGTGAAATTGATGTACTGAACGGCCAAATTGAGAGCGGTAATATCACGCGGGTTGAGTTCGAGAACCGTCAGGCGGCCATAACCGCTGAAGTGAATCGTCTGTCTGCCCTGCGTACTGAAATTGAGCAGAAGATTGAGCGCTACAATAGCCTGGTGGCCGAGCTTGAGCAACTCGAACTACAGAGTAAGAAACTTGACGATAGTATCAATAGTAAACTGGGCGAGCCTAATAAGTATTGACATTACAAAACATGTGTGATATAATGAAAAGATAGGGTGGTACTTCCACTTCGCTTTGTGGTATCATAAATACAGATGGTTAGGTTAAAAACAAAGTTTGTTTGCCAAGGTTGTGGTGCAACTTATTCTAAATGGTCGGGCAAGTGTGAACAGTGTGGGGAGTGGAATACACTTCTGGAGCAAGAGATTACTAGCACGGGCACGTCGGCCATTGCGCGTAGTGATGGTAAGGTGCTAAAACCTCAATCTATCAACTCGATTAGCGCTGGCGACGACAAGACGCGTATAAAAACTGGCTTTGCCGACCTAGACTGCGTGCTAGGCGGCGGAATTTTGCCCGCTAGCGTGCTGTTTTTGGCGGGGCAGCCAGGTATTGGTAAAAGCACGTTGCTTTTGCAGGTTTGTAGCCACGTGGCTGAAACTGCGCCCGTGCTTTATGTGTCGGGTGAAGAGTCGGCGGGGCAAGTTAAACTGCGAGCGCAGCGCATTGCAAGAGGCCACAGTGAAGACCTAAGTTTTGTTAGCAGCACCAGTGCCGACGATATTGCGGCAACAATTCGCAGCGGCTTGTACAAACTGGTGGTGGTTGATTCCATCCAAACATTGGGTTTAGCTGAAATTAGCTCGGCTCCAGGCACGGTTAGCCAGGTAACGAACAGCGGGAATGTAATTATCCGCGCGGCTAAGGCCAGCAATGTGGCGGTGGTGATTGTAGGGCACGTTACTAAAGAGGGCACGCTGGCGGGGCCGAAGGTTTTAGAGCACCTGGTGGATGTGGTGCTGAACTTTGAAGGTGATCGCTACGGTGGGTTTAAAACTTTGCGAGCGGCCAAGAACCGCTTTGGCTCAACTAACGAGCTAGCCATTTACGAAATGGGCGAGAACGGCTTAAACTCTGTGGCCAATCCGTCTGAAGCGTTGCTGGCTGAGCGACAGAACACCGATGGCTCGATTGTGCTGGCCACTATAGAGGGTATTAGGCCAATTTTGGTGGAAATTCAGGCGCTGGTAAATACTACAAGTTTTGGTTATCCGAAGCGTACGGCTAGCGGTTTTGATCTAAATAGGTTAAACTTGTTAGTGGCAGTGCTTGAACAGCGCACCAAACTTAGCCTAAACGATAAAGATATTTATCTGAATGTAGTTGGCGGTTTAAGGCTTAACGATCCTGCTGCCGACCTAGCGGTGTGTATGGCGGTGGCATCAGCGGCTGGGGCTAGGAAACTGGATGAAAAATTGGTGGTTTTTGGTGAAGTTGGTTTAGGTGGAGAGATTCGTTCGGCGTATGCGGCAGATAAGCGCATTACAGAGGCGAAAAAGCTTGGGTTTACGGCGGCTATAGCGCCAAAGTCGGCAGTTAAGGGTAGTGACAAGTTTGTGCTTCCTGCAACCGATCTTCGTCAGGCACTTATAAAATATATTAACAGGTAAAATTTTGCAGGTACCGTACCTGCAAAAGAAGAGGAATTTATGGAATTATATATCATTCTAGCTTTGGTAGTTGTGCTAGTTGAAACAACTATATTGGTTTTAAGAAGTGGTGGGCCTAGCCTAGTAAAGAACGGCGGGCGACGCAAGGTGTTTATAGACACATCGAGCATAATTGATGGGCGGATTTTGCCCGTTGCTGAAACTGGTTTTATTGGCGATGAACTAATCGTTCCTAAAAGCGTACTTAGTGAGCTACAGCTGCTAGCGGACGGCGCGGATAGTGAGAAACGAGCCAGGGCGCGTTTTGGGCTAGACGTAGTGGCGAGCTTACAGAAAGTCCAGGGGCTTAAAGTGACAATTCTACGCGATGAACCATTCGTAAGCGAAGGTGTAGATAACCGCCTGATTGCACTCGCCAAGAAATACGGCGGCCTAATTATGACTAACGACTTCAATTTAAATAAAGTAGCCGTGGTTGAGGGTGTTACGGTACTCAATATCAACGACCTAGCACAGAACCTGCGTTCTGAGTTTTTGCCTGGCGATAAGCTCAAGCTCGACTTAGTGCAAAAAGGTTCTTCTACCGATCAAGCTGTAGGCTATTTACAAGATGGCACGATGGTTGTGGTAGAAGGCGCGGCTGGGCAGATTGGCAATAACGTAGAGGTAGAGTTTATCCGCCACTTGCAGACGTCGGCTGGTAAGATGATGTTTGCTAAGAAAACTGGTAGCGATATGCCTAAAAGCCAAACAAGACAAACTGGGCGTAAGCCTCAACGTCAAACTCGTGAGAAGCGCGCGGAGCAAGCATCACCAAGTGAGAAAAAAGAGCAAAAGAGTGTAAGTAAGCAAGATAGCCGTTCTCAACGCAGGCCACGCCGAAAGGAAACTAACGAAGATCGCCTGGTGCGGCTAGCAAATAAGTAAGCCTAAGCCTAAAACTAAAACACCCCAGCATTAGCCAGGGTGTTTTTTGTTTAGCCTACCTAATACATACCGAGGTTTACAGTTACATCGTAGCCCGCTTCGTCTACGATACGAATAGTAATAGGTTTGCCGATATAACTTATACTGTTTGTAACATGAATATTTAGGCTGTTTATGTTGCCGCTACTAATAGATAAGCCATCAATGTATATGGTGTAGCTTTTTGGCTGCCACGTGCCAGCTGAAACATTGATTGTGTATGGTGGCCCCGAGCTGAGTGATGCGGTGGCTTTGGTGTCGGTGCACATGTGTATATCGTCGTCGTTTTCTGGGTCGTAGCCCTCGGCCGTTACCACATCTTTTTTAGTGACAGGGTCGGTGATTACTAGCACTTCAACGTCGACGCGCGTAGCGTCTGGCGTGCAGCTGGTAGCTTTCTTCTTGCTGATGCTGTCGAAAGTTATAGTTTGTTTTTTGACACCGCTGTTTTTTGCGTCGAACCATGATGGCCAGATGTCAGTTTTACCGTTAACAGTGGCGGTTTTAATGCCAGCTGGCTTGGCGGGTTGATCGCCAGCTTTCCACTTGCCTTGCTTGGCGTAAACATCTTTATGTACGCGTTCCATATAGCCAGCCATAACTTGGCGGCCGAGAACGTGCATGCTGTCGTTGCCGCGCATGGCAGAGCCATCGTGATTACCATTCCAAACCGTGGTGGCGATGGCTGAAGAGTATGATGCAACCCAAAGGTCTTTTGAGTAGCCGCTGCCGTTATCGGTTGTACCAGTTTTAACGGCTGTCCAAACGCCAGGTATGACGAATCCATAACTGTAAGCCGATGATCCCCACACTAAGCTGGCGCGTGCTACGGGGTCGGCTAAAATATCGCTAATAAGATAAGCTACTTGCGGATCAACTGCTTGCTTGCCGTCGCTATCCTCCCACTTCTTAATGATGTCGCCAGACATATTTTTAACTTCTAGCGTGTAAGCTAGTGGTTTATATGTGCCGCCACGGGCGAACGTTGCGTAAGTGTTGGCGTGTTCGACTGGTAGTACTGAGCAGCCACCGCCAATGGCCGACGACAGGCCAGCGTTGCCATTATCGGTGCAGTAGTGCAAGTCGCCTAGGTCGCGGGCGGTTTTGATGCTATCTTCAGCTCCGTTAATGTACATAGCCTTAATTGCTGGGATGTTAAGCGAACTGGCTAGTGCTTGGCGAACCGTGATGTTACCATAAAATGCGCCTGTAAAGTTACGCACTTTAGCGCCGTAAAGCTTGTCGATGTTTTCGTCTTTGAGGATCGACCCAGGGCCGTAATTGATGCCTGAACGTTGTTTAAATAGCGGCGCATAGTCGGCGATTGGCTTGATAGACGAGCCTGGCTCGAGTGGTGATGTGGCGGCGTTATTTTGCCCGTAGCCTGGTCTATTCCAATCGACGCTGCCCACCATGGCAATTACCTGGCCAGTTTGTACGTCTACTGATGATAAGGCGATATTGTCGGACTGAGATAGATATAGGTATTGTTGGCCGTTGGCCATCGACTCTTCAGCTATCTTCTGTGCTTCGTAGTCTAGCGTAGTTTTGATGGTTAGCCCGCCGCTGCGCACGGTTTTAACGCCCAGCTCGGCTTCGATCTGTTTTTTAACTTCTAGCACGAAATGTGGCGCTTTGATGCCTTCGTATTGGTCGGTGAGTGGCTTGATGCGATCTAAAATAGGTACGTCTTTGGCCTCTTTAGCTTTAGCTTTCGTGATATAGCCCATCTTTACCATATCGTTGAGCACTTTGTGCTGGCGAGCTATCAACATATCGTTGTTCTCGGTGTTATAAGGGTCGAGCACGGCTGGGTTATTGGGGATGGCGGCCAGTAGTGCAGACTCCGCGAGGTCGAGATCCTTGGCGCTTTTGCCGAAGTAAGTTTGCGCGCCAGACTCCACGCCGTTACGGCGACCACCATAAGGCGACTCGTTAAGGTATAAGGTGATAATTTGCTCTTTGTCGTACATGCGTTCAACTTCAATCGCCAGTACCATCTCTTTTATTTTGCGTGGTATACCAGAAGCACCGCGTTTGCTAGCCTCATCAGAGAAGTAAACCTGCTTAATCAGCTGCTGGGTTAGCGTGCTCCCACCTTGTGTGCTTCCACCGCCGATATTATTGAGGATGGCGCGCATAATGCCAGTTACACTTATGCCATGGTGTTTGTAAAAATCTTGATCTTCGATTGCCACGGTAGCCTGGCGCATATATTTGCTGATTTTATCGCCCTCAACCACCAATTTGTAGTTGCCACTACCCTTATCCGACCATAGTACTACGCCGTTACGGTCGGTGTAGGTGTTGACAGTTGACTGAACGCGCTTGGCTAGCTCGCCAGGGCGAATAGCGTCGAGATCTTTGCGGAAATACATAAACACGCCGCCGATTGTAACGACACCAAGTATGAGACAAACTAGAATGATTTTAAATATCATTTTTAAACCGCGTTTCGAGAACCAATACTTGAAAACGCGCTTAGGGTGTAGCCTGGCAAAGAAACGCTTCACGGGGTCTTTAGGTAAAGTTGCTAAGTATTCAGCTTTAGCACGAGACGCGGCGTCTTTCTTAGTTTTACGCCTATGCGCCAGGTTGGCATAAAGACCTAGGTTATTGGTTTTCTTTGTCGATTTAGTCGATTTTCTCTTAGCCACCTAAAATAACTCCATTTCTACTTGTGGTTACCATTGTATCAAAAAATACCCGCCTAACCAACTTTTTATTGCACGCGCTATCTGATACAATGTAGCCATGAAACTATCAGAAGAATTGGCCTGGAGGGGTTACTTAAACCAAACAACCTTTGCGCAGAATACCGAACTTGACGAAAAAGAGTTTAGCTTGTATTTGGGTACTGATCCTTCTGGTGATTCTTTACACATTGGCCATCTGGCGGTTTACATGATGGTGCGCCGTTTTTTGGATCACGGGCATAAAATAACATTGCTAATTGGTGGCGGTACTGGCCAAGTGGGCGATCCCCGAGATACCGAAGAGCGTGCGTTGCAGGATCTGGACGTTATTAACGAAAATGTCAAAAACTTGACAGCGCAAGTCAATCGGCTTTTTGGCGGGCAAAATTTCGCCGTGGTTAACAACAAAGAGTGGTTGCAAGATGTGCGCCTGTTAGAATTTCTGCGCGATACAGGTAAACACTTTTCGATGGGCCAGCTAATAGATCGTGAGCATTTTAAGGCCCGCGTTGGTAGCGGTAAGTCGGGTATGAGTTTTGCCGAATTCACCTACACCTTGCTGCAAGGTTATGATTTTTGGCATCTATATAAAACGAAGAGTGTTAATTTACAGATTGGCGGTAGCGATCAGTGGGGTAATATTCTGTCGGGCGTAGACTTAGTTCGCAAACGCGAAAACGTAACGGTAGATGGCATGACAGCGCCACTAGTGATAGATAAAACTACGGGGCGTAAGTTTGGCAAGAGTGAGGCGGGTGAAGGTGTTTGGCTTGACCCAGTAAAAACTAGCCCGTATAAGTTCTATCAGTTTTGGCTGAATTTGGGCGATTATTCGGTTATTGACTACTTAAAACTATACACATTACTAGATAAGGCGCAGATTGACGACCTAGAGAAGCAGCTTAAGGGTAATCCTGGCGCGCGAGAGGCTCAAAAAACCCTCGCCTACGAGGTTACGCAGATTGTGCACGGTAGTGATACGTCTGAAGGGGTAAAACGTGCCTCAGAGGCTTTATTCGCGTCTGGCGGCATTTCCGATGCTGACTTAGCCATTTTAGAGCAAGAATTGCCCGTTTTCGACCTTGGCTTAACACTAGTAGGCGTATTGACACAAGCTGGTTTCGCAAAAAGTAACGGTGAAGCTCGTAAGTTGATAGCTAGCGGAGCTATAAGTATTAATGGCGAAAAAGTTCTCGAAGATATGGTTATAAATGGTAAAAGTTTAGTTAAAAAAGGTAAAAATAATTTTATAATAGTGAGGTAAAATGGGCAAGCACACTAAAAAATCAACAAAAGATGATAAAAAGTCGCCAAAAAAAGCAATAGCAGGGTTTATTCATGGTATGGGCCGTGTTTTTATGTTTTTTGGTTTTGTGAGTATCATATTAGCTTTGGTAGTGTTTTGGCTGGAAACGTTCACTACTAGTTCACCGGTTACTACTATTGCTGGCGGTTCGGTGGCGGCAAGTGAAAATGGTATTGGTCAGCCGCTAGCAGCGATTATCTCCACTGTGGCAGTTGCTGCTGTAGCGATTGGGATGGTTTATATGTTCTACATTATTAATAAGTGGGTTAAACTGGCGTTAGAATTTATCATTAAATATACTAAGCAAAGTATGGTGATGTTGGAAGTTTCGTTCACTTTTATGTTGTATATGTTGGGTGCTGCGTTACTGGCATCAATATTCCAAAACCACATGGCGGTAGTGTTTATCTGGTGCGGCACTGGTGCGGCTGTGGCATTGGCTTGTTTCGTGGTTGCTCATATCTTGGCGCCAGAAAAGCCGATCAATAAAACTAAAGAATAGCTATGAATCTTAGTGCGCCACTTAGCGACATAAAAGGTGTGGGCGAGAAAACGGTAGCCAAGCTAGATAGAGCTGGGTTAAAGACGATACGTGATCTTTTATACTACTTGCCGCGCGATCATGAGGATTTTTCACGGGCGCAAAGTATTAAGGATGTGAAGCCAGGGCGAGTGATAGTGCGTGCCACTGTGAGCAATGTAAAATTGAGTCGTAAGCGCCGAGGGCTAACTATCACCGAGGCAACTCTAAGTGACGCAACGGGCAGGATGCGTGCCACGTGGTTTAATCAACCGTATAGGCGTACTCAGTTTATTGATGGTAAAGAGTATTATTTTTCGGGTAATTTCGAGTTTTCCTATGGCCGCTACCAGCTGATGAACCCTAGCGCCGAGTTGGCTGAAGATCACGCTGAGCGCAGCGACGAGATTACGCCGATTTATCGCGCTAGCTACGACCTTAAACCCAAACAAATTCGTGCTATTTTGCGCAATTTAGAACTGTATGTGCCACTAGTGAGTGAATACCTACCGGAGCGCTTAGTGGCTAGCGAGAAGCTTATATCACGCGCTGATGCGCTTAGGTTTATCCACTTTCCAGAGAATGAGGCGCAAATTGCGCAGGCTCGTGAACGTTTAGCGTTTGATGAATTGTTTGAGCTGCTGCTGGCTAGCGAGCTAAATAAACGAGAAAATAACAAATTGAAGGCTGCAGCCATACCATTTGATCTTGCTGCGACTAAGGAGTTTGTGGCTAGTTTGCCGTTTAAGTTGACCAATTCTCAGCGAGTGGCAGCCTGGGATATTATTAAAGATCTTGAAAAACCTACGCCTATGAACAGGCTCTTACAGGGTGATGTTGGTAGCGGTAAAACTGTGGTGGCTGGGTTGGTGGCGTGCCTGGCTACTAAGTCGGGCTATCAAACCGCTATAATGGCGCCCACCGAGGTGTTAGCTAACCAACATGCTGAAACTTTGGTGGAGCTGCTTGAGCCGTTTGGTGTTTCGGTGGCATTATTAACTGGCAGCACCAAGAAAAAGCAGCTGATCTACGAGCGTATGGCTAGCGGTGAGGCGCAGGTGATAGTTGGCACGCATACCCTAATTACCAAGAAGGCCATTTATTACAAACTAGGCTTAGTAGTGGTTGACGAACAACATCGTTTCGGTGTGAAGCAGAGGCAAGAGTTGTTGTTAAAATGTGGCGCTCTTATGCCGCATCTTCTTAGTATGACGGCTACACCTATTCCGCGCTCTTTGCAACTAACGGTGTTTGGTGATCTCGATATTTCGACGCTGAGCGATATGCCAGCTGGGCGTAAACCAATCAAAACTGAGCTGGTTTCACCCAATTCTCTAGATGGGCTGCATAGGAAAGTTGAAGCCGAGCTTGCACGCGGGCATCAAGCTTACTACGTTTGCCCACTTATTGAGTCGGCCGACCCTGATGCCGAGGCGAAGAGTGTAAAAAAAGAGTACTTACGGCTCAAGAACGTGTTTAAGGGGTACGTGGTTGATTTTTTGCATGGTAAATTGCCAGCTGATGAAAAAGCACAAAAACTCCTAGACTTCGCCGCGGGTAAAACTCGGCTATTGGTTTCTACCACGGTTATTGAAGTGGGTGTGAATGTGCCTAATGCCACCGTGATTGTGGTAGCCGACGCCGATAAATTCGGCTTGGCGCAACTACACCAATTGCGCGGAAGAGTAGGGCGTAGCAGTACGCAAAGCTATTGTTTTTTGGTTACTAGCACTAGCGCTAAGCCAACTCAGCGCCTGCTGGAGGTTGAGAAATCAACTGATGGCTTCTACCTGGCGGAGCGCGACCTTGAGCTACGCGGCCCCGGTGAAATTTATGGCCGTATGCAACACGGCGATCTTGACTTACAAGTTGCTAAGCTGGGCGACACTAAGCTGGTTGCTAAAGCTAGCCGTAGCGCAAGATTGTTTATCGAATCAGGCGAGAATCTGCTAGAATATAAGGAGCTTTACGCGCGTGTTCAGAAATATCAAAAGCTAACAACTCTAAACTAATGTTTTCACGTTATATATTTCCTGATAAAAAAACCGAAAAAGCCGCTACTCATCAGCGGCTTGATAGAGCCGCCAGGCGGCAGATTGCTAGGCACCTACCTAAGGGTTTGTGTTTTCCTACGGCCAAAGAGATTATACACTTTGAAGGTATGAACGGTCCGGATGGCTTAGCTAGCAAGAAAGGCGCATACATCGACGAGCCGTATCAGTTTATTCCGCCAGATTTTAGCGACACGCGGTTGTTGGTGTGCGTAAAAAATCACTTATATAATCTTCACGAAGCGACTAAGGCAGACAACCGCGTGCGTATGAGTTTTGAAGCAGCCTGGATGGCGCATATGATTGTAGATGGCCTTAGCCCACCGCATCATCAACCACTCAAAGAACAGCTGCGCGAATTAGATAATCGCGAGCTAAGCGAGCTTAAAAGTCGCATTTCGCGCATTATTACTCCAGGTACCAATATGAAGGAGTTTTTTGAGCTTAATTGGAAACGTATGGGGCCAAGAGGTGTCGGCACTAACCACGTGATGTTTGAAGCTGGAGTAGATTTTTTACTCATGCCATACACTACAAAACAATTAGTCACAAGCCTACACTGTGAAGATATTAAACGTGCCAAAAATGGTGAATATATATCTATGTTTAAGAAAAGTGTTGAATATATAGATAGCTACCAGATGTTTGAGCGCTATGAACGCGACGGCTGGACTGAGGCTTTGGCGCATGATGTGCGAGATGTAATGGTACCAGAAATGATTAAAATGATATCGCTGGGCTGGTTAGCTGGCATTTATAAAGGAGAATGATGAACTTAAGAATTATCGCAGGTGAATTTAAGCGACGGATTATTAAAAGTCCAGGTTCCAGGCAAACACACCCCATGGGCGATCGTATTCGGTCGGCAATTTTTAATAAACTAGTGCACTACTTACCGAATGCTAATGTGCTTGATGTATTTGCGGGTACAGGCGCTTTGGGGCTTGAAGCCCTTAGTCGCGGTGCTAAAACTGTTACTTTGATAGAGAAAGACCGCAAAGCGCAGAAAATCATCACGAATAATATTGAGGCGCTCAATGTGGAGCAACGCACTAAACTAATACGTGCTAATGTGAATAGCTGGATTAATACCACCTTGGCTACTATTAAACCCGAAGAACTGCCTCGATACGACATTATTTTCGCCGATCCGCCCTACTGGAATCCGCAGTTTGATATTGTTGAGCGTTTAATTGAGTTTTTAGATGAAAAAGGCGTGTTGGTGCTGTCGCATACTAGACAGATTGATACGCCTATTTTTGAAGGTTTAGAGTTGATTGACAAGCGTGAGTATGCTGACGCTACGATAGCCTACTATTCACACGCTTAACTTTTTGCTTGCTCTGCATGGTGGAGTGTGATATATTATTATAGTATCAAAAATAAAGTAGTATACTTTTTAATACACAAGCATCAAAAGGTAACTAACAGGAGGAAAGAACCATGATTATAGACTGCAAACCGGGTGAATGCCCAGTCGAAGCCACTGTAGGTTTAGTAAGTAATAAATGGAAAATTTTTATCATTGGAGCACTTATCAATGACAGAGTATTACGATTTGGCGAATTATTGAAGAAAACTCATGGTATTAGCCAAAAAGTGTTAACCGATAATCTGCGCGACTTAGAGCGTGATGGTTTAGTTAGCCGCACCGTTTATGCCGAAGTGCCTCCACGTGTAGAGTATAGCCTAACCGACCTAGGCCTGAGCCTAACCGAGGTATTGAAAGAGGTCGAAAAATGGGGACGTGAATATTTAAAAACGCATCCATTTCCGAACAAATACAGCAAATAGTGTATAATGCATGAGTAATGGCTAATAAACCAAACAGAGGTGAGTTAAAAGCTCCTTGGCTGAGTTCGTATGGCTCCAGGAAGCAGCAGCTTGAGTACTACGACATATCAATGTATGAGCTTTTGAAACGTAAAGCCACTAATTTCATGAACTATGTGGCGTATGACTATTTCGGCACTGAAGTAACATTTCGACAATTCATTGGTGATATTGACCACGCCGCGCAGGCCTTGATGGCTTTTAGAGTTAAACGTGGCGATTACGTTACTATCGTATCGGCTAACATTCCAGAGGCCGTAGGGCTGATTTACGCCATCAATAAAATTGGCGCGGTGGCTAATATCGTGCATCCGCTTTCCAGCGAAGCCGATATTAAGCGCGCCTTAACACTCACGAAAAGTAAGCTGTTGTTTGTAATGGACATGGCGCATGCCACGGCCGCTAATGTGCTATTAGATACTAACATTGAAGATGTGGTGGTGCTTTCAGCTAAAGACTCTATGATGCCTTTGATGCAGTTGGGCTATGTGCTAACCCAAGGTCGCAAAGTTGGCCGCATCCGCAAAGCGCCACGCCTATATAGCTGGCAAGAATTTATTGAGAATGCTAGGCACTTACCTGAAGCAAGAAGCGCAAAAACTCGCGCTAGCGACCCTGCCGTAGTGTTGTATAGCGGCGGCACAACCGGAACACCGAAAGGTGTATTGGTATCAAACGGTGCGTTCAACGCTCACGTTGTTCAGTGCCCAGAGTTTGCGCCCGAGATTCAGCGCGGTAAATCGGTTTTGGGCATTCTGCCCATTTTTCATGGCTTTGGCCTTAGTTTTGGTTTCCACGTGGGGCTGTGCAACGGTGTTACTAACATCATGTTGCCAAGATTTGATGGTCGCAATTTCCATAAGGTGTTACAGAGCCGCAAGCCCAATATTATTCTAGGTGTGCCAACTTTGTTCGAGGCTATGCTGCAAAATAAACATATCGCCAAGATGGACTTATCGTTTTTGGAACTCCTGATCTGCGGCGGCGATACCCTGCCGAATCAGTTGAAAGACGAATGCGATAAAATGTTTGCGTCGTGCGGCTGTATGGTAGAGGTTCTGCGTGGCTATGGCCTTACCGAGTACTTGGCTGGAGCGGCGTTCACACCGAAGGAAAACCCTAAGCGTGGTTGTGTGGGCATCCCCATCGCCGACGTTTATATGAAAATTGTAAAACCTGGCACTGACAATGAACTGCTAGCTGGTGAAATCGGTGAAATTGTGGTTTGTGGCCCTAGCATGATGACCAAATATCTTGATAACGAGGAAGAAACAAGTAGTACTCTGGTGAAACACTCCGACGGCCACACATGGCTACATACGGGCGATCTTGGGCGGCTTGACGAAGACGGCTTCTTATTCTTCGAGCAGCGCCTGAAGCGGCTGATTATCAGTAGCGGTTATAATGTTTATCCTAACCATATTGAAGATGTGATCCTCGACCTTGATGAGGTGGCTACTGTGGCAGTAGTTGGCGTGCCACACAGGTACAAGGGTGAGGTGGTTGAGGCTTATGTGGTGCTACGAAAAGATGCGGCGGTAAGTGGCGATACCAAGAAGAAAATCATGGAACATTGCAGGGCTAAATTGCCTAGGTATTCTTGGCCACGTGAAGTTAAAATTATTGATTCTATGCCGAAGACTAAACTCGGTAAGGTGGCCTACACAGAGCTAGGTAAATATGCTACAATAAGCTAGCTGCGCGAGTGGTGAAATTGGTATACACGTATGCTTTTGACCATCTGAGCATATGCCTTGGCATATGCGAGCGGAGCAGTAGGTTGACATCTCATTCATACATGCGCGAGTGGTGAAATTGGTATACACGTATGCCTTAGGAGCATATGCCGCAAGGCGTGCTGGTTCAAGTCCAGTCTCGCGCACCAATGAATTAAAATAGGCTCGGATTCTCGAATAGAAGTCCACCAATAAACAAAAAGACCCCTGGATTAACCGAGGGGTCTAAAACTTTTTTATTGAGCGGAAGTTTCAAACCGCTTTTTTCATTCTTTAGATACAAAGCTGGCGACAAGGTCAATAACCATAAATCGACCAGTTTTACAACAAGTACTCAGTATATCCGCAGTGTGTCTTCGCAAACTATCGTGTTACCACGATGTTCGCTCGCACTGTTACCCGGAAATCTTTCTCAACTGGGGTGCTTGCTGCTACCTGGAGGCGAAATGTAGGTTGAATACCTTTCGCCAGCTTTGTTGTCTAGATCCCCTGTAAAACCTAACAGAACACCTCTTTCGAGGAAATTTCCGCTGTTTTGGCTTTGCAGGTTAATAAGGCATTGACATACGGACTATCGACTCAATTGAGCCGGTAGTCTTACTACCAATGCCTTCGACCGTCTTCTGGTTTCAGCTACTGCGCATACAAAGTACACACGATGCTTACTCCCATTACCACGGTCGTTTTATACCGACGAAAACTCGCAAGCATAAAACGACCGTGAAATATTAGGAAAACGATATGAAAATTGGACTAATGTTAGAATGATTTCTTAAAGTGCAAGACAATTAAGGCTTACTGAGTTTTTTGTGAAACAAAAAACTCCATCTAGATGGAGCGATCTTTTAATCAAATACCATCTTGATATATATGATTTATATATAATTTTTTTATATATAAACTTCTTAATATTGTCTATTATTCTGAATCGTTACTAATTACTTAGTTTTGATTCTGACACCATTGTATCACACCTTATAGTAATTGTCAAGAGGTTTTGTAATACTTTATCATTTACAGTGATTAATTGATAAAGAAGTCGCCAAACAGAAGCATTTACTCGAAAAACTTATCTTATATTTACTTTTAGAATTATTCTGTGCTAAACTTCGCTTATTGTAGTGGGTGAATATTAAAGACTCACTTTTACTAAGAGGAGGTGATGAATCTATGAGGCCTATATTTTTTTCTGTTTGTGGCGTTGGCGGTTGTGGCAAATCAACCACCATTAATGGCTTAAAGAAAATTTTTAAGTCTAATAAGTTATATTTTACCCGCGAAGTTGGTGGAGTTGGCAGCTCAGTTGCCGAAGCCATACGTGGGATTATTCTGTCGAATGACCTCCCAAAAATGGATGCACTAACTGAGGAACAGTTAGTGCTTGCTACCAGGATAGCACATATGTATGATGTTGTTCTGCCGAAACTGGCGAGTGACATTCATGTCATATGTGACAGATGTCTTCTGTCGTCCTTGGCTATCCAAGGGTACCTCCGTGGCATTGGTATAGAGGTTGTATACGATGACCACGTGCGGATATTTAAGAGGTTTCCGACAGTTCTTGGTGTCGAGAACCCATTTAAAACCATTGCGCCAGTTCCAGATGTTATATATTTTCTGGATCTGCCAATGGAGGATTCTCTAAGGCGTCTTCAAGGTCGAGATGCGAAAGATAATGATCGCATCGATCTTGAACCAAACGACTCCTATAGGTTAATTTATGAAGGATATCAGGAATCTATAAAATTCCTTCAAGATAAGTTAAACTATCATGGGATAGTCCGTATAGACGCCCGCGGCACGCCGGAAGAAATAGTCGCTGAAATAGCGAATGACATAAGGCGCCGCACAGATAGCTAATACCGTTTATTAAAAAGTGAGCTGAAGGCTCCTCCTAGATAGTTTAGGCGGAGCTTTTTTAAAACAAGCTTAGTAGTTTTTAATATAACCTGGTGTTCTACATATATTTGTGATGTTTTATATGAAGCCACCAACCAGGCAAAACGCTATATGTAGCGTTTTATGTTGTTTCACACGCTATATATAGCGTGTGGTATGGTGTTATTGCTTATGTTATAGTAGTAGCAAGTAAGGTTAGGTAAAATGAGTAAAATTGCAAAATATTTGAATCAGCACATCTTAGGTAATGTCTTCGCGAAAGACTCTGACCTAGAGATGTATTCTACAGATAAAAGCATTCTTAAAATCAAGCCACAAGCTGTGGTAGTACCGAAAAATACACAAGATATACGCAAAGTGATGCGTTTTGTTAGCCAGCTGGCTGATAAGGGTATTAAACTGAGCGTAACGGTGCGCGGTAAGGGTAATGATAAAACAGGTGCAGCTATTGGCGACGGCATTGTGATGCTAACGGGTGCCATGAATAAAGTGTTAGAGATTGACACTAAACAGCGCTTGGTGCGCGTGCAGCCTGGTATTACGATTGATGAGTTGAATAACGTATTATCTACGCATGGGCTGATAGTGCCAGTTGCGCCAAAACACGGAGGCCACAGCCTAGGCGGCCTGATTGGCAATAACCTAGCCGGCGAGCTCACTGGTAAATACGGCCGGTTTATTGAATATGTGAGCCAGATTGAGGTGGTGTTGGCCGATGGTGACGTGGTGCAAACCGAGCGCATAGGTAAGCGTGAGGTGAACCGTTGTAAGGGTATACAAGATGCCGAGGGCGAGATTTTCCGCCGTATAGATAACCTAATTGACGACCGTGAAAAAGTGATTAATGAATTTTTAACCGGCGACGATATTGACAACGCTGGCTACGAGCCGATTGTATACGTTAAACGCAAAGATGGCACGATGGACTTGAAGCCACTTTTCTTTGCTGCACAGGGTACGTTGGGCATCGTATCGGAGCTGATCGTACGCGCTGAATACATAACCGAACGCCCTAGCTTGGCGGTGATTGAAGCGCCTAACACCGATACTGCACGCGATTTGATTGATGTGATTGTGCCGCTTGCGCCCTCGCAGATAGATTTTTATAACTCAAGTTTATTTGCGGCCGCTATGGCTGAGGGTAAACGATATCCGTTGGAGCTTAGTGGCGACGGTAAGCCGCTGAGTAGTGTAGTGCTAGCGGTAGCTTTTGATGATGCGGCCATACGCACGCGTAGTCGCAATCTGAAAAAATTGCGTAATTACGCCATTCAGGCTGATGCCAAGGTGGTGATAGCTACAGATGAAAATTACGACGATGTGCGCGGCGTGTTCGACGTGGTAGAAACCTACCTTAATCTTGAAACTCGTGGAGCTAAGCTGCCTATTGTGGATGGCGCGTTCGTGCCGTTCAATCTATTAGGCGAATATCTGGCGGCTATTAAAGCTCTTGAAAAGCGGCTGAATATAGAACTGCCGGTTTATGGGTCGGTGCTTGATGGCATTTACAGTATTCGACCAGGTATTGATCTTAGTAAACTAACTCATCGTCAGTTGGCGTTTAAATTGCTCAAAGAATACGCTGGTATTGTAGATGGGCTAGATGGCAATATGGCTGGCGATGGCGCTGAAGGGCGTATTAAAACGCTAGTAACGCGGCCGTCAACCGACCCGCAGCTGATCGACCTTTATAAACACATCAAGGAAATTTTCGACCCCAAGGGCGTATTAAACCCAGGTGTTAAGAGCGAGGCCGACTTAAAGTGGCTAATCACGCATTTACGTGCCGACTATGGCGAAGGAATTATTAAAGAGTAGGGGCTACCCTTTCCTTCGTGACATGCAAGAAGATAAACGCAATGTGGTGGATAAGTACAAGGGTGTGCCTAACGTCGAGATTGTGGCCGACCTCGACAAAAGCCGGCTTCAGCTACATGTGGCAATTGAAAACTTCGCTAACGATTTCAATATCGGCACGGTGATACGAAACGCTAACGCGTTTAACGTGGCGGGCGTGCATATTGTTGGGCGCAAACATTACAATCGCCGCGGAGCTATGGTGACAGATAAGTATATGCATATGTTTTACCACCCAACCATTGCCGACCTTGTGCAGTTTTGTGAGCGCGAAGAGTTAGAGTTCATCGCTATAGATAACGTGCCTGGCGCGCAACCTTTGCATGAAGCAGAGTTTGCCGCTAAAGCCATGTTTTTATACGGCAACGAGAGTGATGGAGTGTCCAAAGAAGGGCTGGCCGCCGCCAGCAAGATGGTTGAGATAGAACAATTTGGCTCTACGCGTTCGGTGAATGTGGGTGTAGCCAGCGGCATCACGATGTATACATATGTGCAGCGACATGCGCTGGCTAACGTAATCCCTACGTCTTTAAAGTTTATTAGGTGATTGATCTAGTTTTTGAGTAAGGGTTTAACTTAGAGCCGATCACTAAAAAGAACACCCCCATCGTTAAGATGAGGGTAGTTACTAGGAGGCCGAGGTATGCAAGACCTACACGCCAAAAATGGGGGCTAGTTCTCTGGCATTTTTATCAAACTCTTCCTTCATTTTTTTGCGAAGCGCTTCAGAATGCTTAATCGCGGTCTCGTCACGCCATTCACCGGGTAGGATCACGCCGTCCCAGTCTTCAAATATCGGCATATCAGAATCATCAGCTGGCCAATAATTCTTCTCAAAGCGGCTAATATGCATAACCTCACCTCCTTTAGCTACGAGTCTGACTGCACGCCAAAAATGGCGGCTAGCTCTTTGTCATTTTTATCAAACACTTCATTTATCTTTGCGCAAACCATTTCGGCATGCTTAATCGCTGCTTCGTCACGCCCTTCGCCGGGCAGGATCACGCCATCCCAGTCTTCAAATATCGGCATATCAGAATCATCAGCTGAAAAAGTATTCTTCTCAAAACGGCTAATATGCATATAACGACTCCCCTTTGCTTTTAATCAAACGTTGCACATAGCAACTTCTTTCTTCACCCCTACAATATTATAATAATGTTATATAAACAAAAAATAAAAACATTTGCTAATCCCTAGATGCCCCCTGAAAAGGCTCTTTGATAATCCATGCGAAACAGCAGATGTCGTCCAGTTATCAATATAATTCATCATATCATTTTTAATGTCGTGTGTCAACAAAATCCATTGTCACCCATCGCTGTAGTTTTTTGAAACACACTGGTATATTATCATAACTAGATGTAATACGCAAGCTTTATGTAAACATTTTTGTATTTTTAGAATAAATTCCCTGTTTTGGCTTTTGCCGTTCATGTGCCAACCAGCCAAGCCGGGCGGCGCATCAGCTGCAAATATGCCACGCCTTCAGCCGGAGAACGGTATCAGCCTCGGAGATTCACGCCTTCAGCCGGAGAACGGTGTTTAGTATTAAAACTGAAAATACAGGAACGACGACACGTTTGTCATGAAGAACAGTGACAGGACCAACAGCGCTGCGGTCCAGGCAGCGCGGCGCATGTCCGGCTCGAACTCTTCCGCCAGTTCCCAGGCGTTCTTTGTGCAGAAAATGATCAGCGTTCCCAAGAGGATAAGTGCGAGCGTCTGTATATTCGCTTTCGCGAAGACCACCAGCCCGGAGAGCGCGCCGAAATCCACCAGGCTCCTGAACGTCACAGCTGCGCCGCCCATGCTGTGGCTGTCGAAGAGCACCCTCGTAAACAGCACCCCCGCCAATGTCAGTAT
>JAIRRY010000011.1 GCA_031255735.1 Candidatus Nomurabacteria bacterium
AGCGCTACCGTTGAACTAAACCGACAGTTTGTATTAACAATTTGCCGTTGTAGCTCAGTTGGTAGAGCGACGCCATGGTAAGGCGTAGGTCTCGGGTTCAAATCCCGACAACGGCTCCAAAATTGAGATTTTAGAAATTTGCGACGGTTGAGCCGTCCATTTTTATTGGCGGCGCAGAGCGCCAGCCAAATGTTTCCTTGGGGGGATTTTCACTAACTGCCTTGGTTTCGTTCGTTTCCACCAAAGCCACCGCCTCAATTCTCGCACGCAAGCCCGAAATCATCTCTGTTGGCGCGATAAACTGCAAAACCAGCGCGGAAACCTGCCGTTTCAACACAAATTCACTAACTGGACTTAGGTTGGCTTAATTTCTTTATCGCCGAATGCTCTAACAAAGATTTTAGTTGGGTAATTGCCGTAGCGTTCAGTCGCGTCAATCGTTCGCTCTGTGAGAGGTTATCACGGATTAGCAAGGCGTTTATACTTTCCATATTTGACAACACAACCAGTTGTTCGAGCGTGGCTTCGTCGCGAATGTTGCCTTTGGCACTTGGATTTTCCGCTCGCCACTCAGCGGCGGTTTTGCCAAACAAGGCGACATTTAACAAGTCAGCTTCGTTAGCATAAGTAAAGGATTTCTGCTTTTCATTAACTACTTTTGGAATGATATGTTCTTTGATAGCGTCGGTGTGAATGTGGTAGTTGATTTTCGCTAGCGTTCTTTGCAAGTTCCACTCGGTGGACAGGCGGTTTTGCTCAACAGTTTTCAGGCGTTCAAACTCCTTGATTAGAAACAGCTTGAAAACTGGGCTAATCGCCGAACCAAACTCAAAAGCGATATCTTTATGGGCATAAGTCCCGCCATAGCGACCAGATTTGACCTTGATACCGATAGCGGTAGTCGTCGCAATCCATTCACTGGCGCTCATCGTGAAAGTGGGCAGCCCAGCTTCGCTTTTAAAGTGGTCAAATTCGACCACATTAAAATCTGGGTTATACATCTGTTCCCACGTGCCAAGAAATTCAAGCGTAGTCCGAGTGCGCAACCAGTTTTTAATGATGTCAGCGGCGCGCTGTTCGCCAGATTTGGCGTTCGCCATATCGGTAAGTGAAATATAGTCGTTATCGTCTAAACTTAGCACCGTGATGTTGGTGTTTTGGACTTGAATTATTTCGCTTTTCATATTCTACATTTTAACACAATCGCCGTTTTTGGTAATTGTGCGCGTTAGCGCTGGCACTTTGCGCCGACCCGCTAGAACAACAAGCCATCGTTGACGATTTGTCGCGTATTAATCGCAAATTACAATCAACTCAGCAAGTTGATGAGTCGTTAGTAAACTTCTCTAAAAAGTATTCAACATAGATAGTGAATTATTTTAGAGCATTTTACCTCTGTTTAGTAAAAGACCTTATTGGTTAGCTAGTGAAAGGTGAGTGGATCTGAGCAGTTTTACGACGTGCTCAGGTCGTTTTATTAGACGGTGTACTACCAGCCGCGAACCTTGCGGTAAGCGGCTGCAGCCGCCGAGTCGTAGAGCGGATTGTGAGTCCCGCCCTTGAATTCCTCGGCGGAGACAGTAATTCCGTTCATGTCGTTATAGTCGTCATCAACTAACATGTCAATCTCTTGGTACAGATTGACTAGCCTCAAGGAGTCCGAAGTTAAGAACGACCTAATCTCTACGGGAAGCCATAAGCTAGATGAGCTAAAAGAGTTCACTATAGAGGATTGCCTAGAACTATAATACCTACCGACTTCATAGCGCATTAGATAAGAAAACACCGTTAGAGTTTTTATTAAAGTCTAGTAGGTTATGAGCATGCTACAATTGATACTAGTGTGTTATATGTGTAGTAGGTTGACCTTTTAGTGTCCTATATGTATAGGAGATTAACCGAATTGATTATGTTAGAAAAATGGTGGACACCATAAATAGAGATGATTTTGACGACATCTATCTAAGCTAACTGAAGATTGAATGATTGGAAAAAAAAGACAATGAGTGACGAAGCCAAATTAGTCTCAAAACTTACGGGCGACACATGGGATAATAGTGACTTGGAAATTGCAGTCTTAAAAAATAGCGAATGATATTTTTATGACCTGGCGAAGCTTTCGGATTAGTGCGGATCACTCGTCAGGTTCGCCTTGTTTATAAATTGTCAAAACCTGGAAAGTGAGTTGCATCAAACACAGTGAAAGTTAGGAATTGTCGCCTAGATTGGCGGCTTTTTCATTTGTATAATAATCTGGTAACTTCGCTACCTTTGACCAGCCGATAGTTTAATAATTACTAATTTTTCGCTTTTTTCTAAATGTCAGTTATGTCACTAGGTGTGGTTTTAATTTTATCAAGAAAATCAATCGTAAACTTTGCCATTTCGTTTGGAGAGTTGGTGTTGGGTAAATTGTACATGACGCTAATAACTTCTGCTGGTTTGGCGCCGTCTTTCAGTATGTAATGATCAAGATAATCAGTTCCGTGAATGCTGTGCACCTTACCGTTTATTAAGATTAGAGCTGCTTTTGAAGATGCTTGGTTGTTTGCGCCATTACTTCCGGGGTGGTTAGACCGTGAGCCGTGGTGTTTGTAATGGTTGAAGATCGCTACTAGTTTTCTTACAAATAGTTCAGGATTATCTAAGTAATTGGCAGGATTGTTTGGTAGTTCGCCCCCAGATAGCGAAAAGCCACCGACATTGCTATCCATTGGGCGGAAACCATTACGTAGGATATTCTCTACATTGTCAGTTTTTTGAATTGTCCCGTCTGGAGATACTATCTCATCATTTGTAAAATGCAAGAATGGTAATTGTTCATCACTCTCTACCAGCCCTGTTAATGTATCTTGTACCATCTGTGGTAGCTCGGAAGATTGTGCAAGTATTTCTCTGGCAAATATTCTGTCTGGTTTCTGGCTAGTTTTCTGTTCTGATTTAAAAGTAATCCCTTCTTGTTTTAGTGGTGTAAAATTTGTTCCAAATTCTGCAAAACTAGAAAATCTTCTGGGCTTTACAAATTCACTCATTTTTCTCTCCGATTATCTTTTCTTTTAATACATATTCTATTGTATAATACAAATAGGTTAGTGAGTCTCATGGTTTTGAGTATTCAGTATACCAGAAAGAGAGGAAATATGGAAAAAACAGCAGAAATAGTTATACCATCTTCCGAACGTGAAGATTCTATGGAAGAACTCCGAAAGAAGTACATCTTTCTTTTGGGCGGACATGATGGCGAAATGGCTGAGATCAAGAGAGTTCTAGACGAGAATGGCTTTGACTATGTTGATAAAAATTTAGCATGGGGTGCAAATATCGAGGACTATTTTACTCTATACAAAGATGGGCACATATCTGGACGTGAAGAGTACCAGGCTGCGCTCCATGAGCATATCGACAAATACAATAAAAGAACTGGATTACCTAATGACCCAATATCTATTACTAGCAATATCCTTTATCCTGATAATTTACAAACGGTGGCTATCGAACTAGATGGAGCAGATAAACTAGCACGAGATGACAGCACTGGTATAAAATTTATAGATATTAACCACCACGGCGAAAGGTCGGATGAACCAGCGTCGCTAATTCAAGTTTTAAGTCTGCTCGGTATCAAACCGACTAGAGAACAGGAACTAATAGCCGCTAGTGATAGCGGCTACATTCCGGCTATGCAGGAATTGGGCGCCACGCAGGAAGAGATTGATAGAATCCGTCTGTTTGATCGACAGGCACAGGGTATTACGCATGAGCAGGATCAGGAGGCAGAACGCGCCATTGAACAGAAAGAAGTAAATGGTCGTTTAACAGTGATTAAAATGTCTCACAGTAAAAGTGTCACTATCACAGATCGGCTATTTGGGCAATATGATCAGCTTCTAGTTTTAAGTCAAGATGGTGCGAGTAATTATTTTGGTGACGGCAAAATATGCAAAGACCTTCATGATGAATTTGGGGGATGGGCTGGAGGAACAGGTCTTGGTAAAAAAGACGAATCTGCTTATTGGGGTAGTCGTGCACCACAAGGTTCAGTCTTGGCGAAAATCGAGCAAAAACTAAGTAGATCGGAAACAATCGATCTTGAAAAAACAATATTCATCGTACCCAATAACGATGCTGAAGCATTGGCGATACAGCAACTACTGCAAGAGCACGGTGCAGATTTCATCATCACGAATCAGCCTTGGGGTGCATCGTGGGATGGCCTCGAAAATACCATTAGACAACAGATATTGGAAAACTCAGGCAAACAAATTTTCGGTGTTGAGCTAAAGGGTAATTCGTCATTTGAAGACGGATACAATATAGACCATCACTCTTACAGCCAAGACGATAGAACCACTGAGAAAACTTCGCTTCGCCAAATCGCTGAATTGATAGGTGTCGAACTAAACGCCGAGCAATTATTCATTGAAGCAAATGATATTGGCTATATTCCCGAGATGCAAAAGATCGGCGAGCGTTTAGAGTTAATGCCAGACGAGATTGCCTATTACATCAATCAAGTCAATGAATTGGAAGCCAAAGCTCAAGGTATTACGCCAGAAATTAAGGAGATGGCTAAAAAGGCCGTTGATGAGGCATACATTTACGACGAACGGTTTATCTGGATCGAGCTTCCATCTATGACCGCCATGCGCGAAGTTACGAATATTCTATACGAAAAAGGTAAATATCGGGACTTACTTTATAATACGGCTACAATCAGTACTAGTGAAGATGAAGGGCGAGTCATCGTGTTCAGTCGTGCCGAAGTTATCGCGAAGCTGAAGAAACTATACCCAGATGAAATTACCTGGAATGGCGGCGGTACAGAAAGTGGCTTCTGGGGTGTACAAGTTAATCATAACCCAGAGAAAAAAGCCCAGATTGCTGGCGAAGTTCGCTCCTTGCTTGAGCAAGAACTTCTCGGCTATCATCGACTAATTGAGCAGTCAGACATAGAGGCCTCAAGAACTTATAGTGATGACGTACAAACCCACACTATCAACAATCCTGATGCCTTTTATACCTGCATCAAAGCAGCGCATGATGATAATCCGCACGGTGCATTCCTGAACATGGATTATGCGCCGGAAGATTACACTAAAATGACAATGTTTGTAGTGAACGCTGGTGCGGCTGGAATAGCCGTAAAGCCAGATGGTGATGTAGTTTCAGTATTCAAGAATCCAGACATCGCCCGTAAGGATTCAATTTCCAGAATAAACCAAGCATTAATGATAGAAGCACTCAGAGCGGGTGGTAAAAAACTCGATTGTTTTGATGGATTCTTACCATCCATGTATAGCGGTGTTGGTTTTGTGCCAGTTTGTAAGCTAAAATTTAATGACGAGTATTCGCCAGATGGCTGGAACTTTGAGCGCGATGGCCGACCAGACATTGTTTTTATGGCGCATGTTGGTGACAATGTTGAGACTGTAATAAACCGTCAATCCAATGCCCCATATCCGGACATCACTCAAGCACTAGCCGATGCTCCGTATATCGAAAATTACGATCAGGCTAGCGAGTTAGTCCAGAAGTATCTAGCGACAAGGAGCAATAATTAAGGGAATTATAAAGAATACCGGCTTTCGAGTCGTTTATCACGAACTAAGACATCGAATCGCGAAAGAATCTGACTTCACAGAAAGCTATCCTGGCGATGTACTGTTTTATGTATGCAAGAAGGTGAAAAAATGACCGAACAGATTATTTTAAGTATTCCCCACTCGTCGGTATGTTTCCCAGACAAAGACGGTTTTAATATGGACTTATTAGACGCAGAAGTGGTGCTTTTAACGGACTTTGCCTCCGATGAAATATTCCATAGCAGCAACTTGTCATCAGTAAAATCAGTTACAAGCCGTATATATTGCGATGTAGAACGCCTACCAGATGATGAGGAGTCGATGGCAAAATATGGCATGGGGATTATTTACACAAGAACCGACGATGGCAAGGAGCTACGGCGAATCTCAGAAGCCAAAAAACAAGAAATTATCGACAGATACTACCGGCCTTTTCACCAAAAGTTAACTAATATCGTTACAGATAAACTTCAAAAATACGGTGAGTGTCTAATCATTGATTGCCACACCTTTTCTGACAGACCGTTTCTGCGTGACCTAGATCGAACCACACCGCGTCCAGACATCTGTATCGGTACCGATGCTTTTCATACCCCACCTGAACTAGCTCACAGAATCATCCATTTCTTCGAGAGTGAAGACTATACCGTCAAGGAGAACTCTCCATATGCCGGCTGCATCATACCACAAGAATATCGCCAAAAAAATCCGAGCGTTCATTCAGTGATGGTAGAAGTCAACCGCAAGTTATACATGGATAATAATAAGCCAGACAATAAAAAAGTGGCCATCTTAAATGCCATTATGCAAGAACTCTGTAAAATTTTGTAAAGGGAAAGGGGCGGTTTTTTGGCCGCCCCCATAGTAGTTTTTGTTAATCGAGAGATGCCGCTCTCGAGTTGCTTACTCCTCTGCCGAACGCTGGATGTAGACAACATCCCCGTCGCTGAAAGCGACGGTTACTGTCGTTTGGTCCAGCTTTTCCATCAAAGCCTGGATGTTGGCGATAAACGCCGCCTTCCAGGCCTCAATATACTCCGCCGCCGGGCGGTCGGAGTAACTTGGGTTGCAGTCGGATTCGATCCGGACTGCATCCTCGCCCCCGTAGGGGCATCTCCACTCGTCCTTATAAAGGACTTTACATGGGGAGATAACGGCGCCGACATAAATGTCGGCAGACTCTGTGACAGAGTCGGCGACGCTCTTATAGAGCTCACCGAGTCCGACGAGGTCGAGTCCGGCCTCGTTAGCGTGACCATATCCGGCATTGACGCCGATTACGGCCGTGGCCTTTATAGAGTTGGCCACTGTCGTTATGAATTTAGACATAGTACCTCCTTCTGGGGCTGTGCCCCTACCTCTGTCCGGGTAATATTTTTGGACTGGTATTTTACCAAGCAATCGAACCAACGGACGTCTCCGTGGTTCGTAGTAGTGGCGAAAATTCATAACCACTACGAACCACGGAGTAAGAAGAAGATATATTCTTCACCGTCTAATAAAATTCTTAAAGTGCAAGACAATTAAGGCTTGCTGAGTTTTTTGTTTCACAAAAAACTCCATCTAGATGGAGCAAACAATTTACACTGTTCACGCCCACCGTGATATCAAACTAATCATCTATACAGAACCTCAGTCATTGTCATATAACTTAGATTCTATTATCATTGTAGCACACATTTTGGTAATTGTCAAGAGGGTGGTGGTTTAGAAGGTGAATACCACCTTTAAGAACATGATGCGTTAACACTTGGGTGTATTTTATTATAAAATAGTTTTATTCTTAATATGAGAAAACTAATGATTACTAGATTAAAACGAATCAAAACAGTAAACCGCAGGTGGCTTGCAATTTGGCTGTTAATTTATAGCGGGTTTATTTTAATCGATTTATTTTTTCCGCAGCTCGCGTTGCTATCTGCGGCACTAAAATACGTGGGGATATTTTTATGCGCCATCTATGCGCACGTCGCCCACAAGCGCGACACACAACTGGTAATTGCGATGTTTTTAACACTTCTAGCTGACACCGTCCTTATGCTAGTTGGTGCGCAAATAATTGGTGTTTATATATTTTGTTTCGCGCAGATGTTTCATACACTTAGGCTCTCAAAAGCGCCAAATGTGGCGCTTAGAGGATACTTCGTCATGCTGTTTTTTGTTTTCGCTTGCGGCACACTGTGGGGTTTCCCTGCACTTTACGTGATGTCTTTTACTTACGCCGCCACTCTTATAACGAACTTGATATTAGCGTGGCGTTGGTATAAAGCCGAACCAACCAATATCTATGCTGTAAGTAGCCTGTTAGGCTTTATTTTATTTATATGCTGCGATATAAACGTAGCCTTAGCCTACATTAGCCAAACTGGCGGCATCCCAGCCTTTATAGCTCCTATCTGTAACTTTCTAGTTTTCGTATTTTACTACCCAAGCCAGGTTTTAATCAGCAACAGCTCTACCATAACTAAGCCGAAAATAGCTATTGGGCGCACTGGAATATCTACGATGCGTTAAATGAAAGTATAGGTCTTGCAATAATGGCTAGTGTGGTATATAGTGGTTATGTAATAATATGGTAACTTGAAGGTATGGTTATGAAATATAAATACACTAAAAATAAACTAGTTAGAGCTACTCCATTTTGTCGTGGTTTTGTGGTGATGCGCCATCCAAAATATAAACCTCAGTTAAAGCTAGTAGCTTTATGTTTTCTGGCAACACTTTTTACAGGAGCAATTATATTTCAACATCTCATCAGTGTAGCCAAAGCTGCCGACATTGGCACTGCAGAACTAGTTGCAGCTTCAGCTATGCAGGTTGGTACGGGGCAACCTGGTGAAGATAGTACACATGTTTTAACTAATAATGTCGTTACTTATATAGCAGTTTATTCGTTCACCGCCTCTGGGTCTATAACGGTTACCGCCACACTAGACCAAATGAGCACATGGGATAGTTCCACCATAAAAGAATGCCAGTCAGGGTCATCAATCAACAGTAATAGTAATATAGCTACCTGCGTTATTTTAGGTGATGCGGGTGATGTTAAAGTTTGGAACTTGTCGGCTACGGCACTAGGTGCTAATGGGTCTATTATTAAACCAATATTTACCGATTCAACCGGCACTTCTAGTATTCAGCCATCTGCGGTTACAATAGTTGCTACTAATACAAATTATATCCTAAATGTTCAGGGTAATTATCCAAATATAGGGCCGGCTACTGACGGCGACACAGGGGTTGATATTGGCGCAGTATACACCATTCAGTCACAAATATCAGACGTAATAGGCCTAGAGCCCTTAAGTTCGCCAATTTCTTTTACAATCGACACTTCTTCTATACCTGGTAATTCCTGGGTGGTGAAAAATTGTACAGCTGGATCGAACGGTTATGTTGGTTCTTTACCTTATGGTTCAGGTAAAGGGTCTTCTAATTATCACAGGGTCGGTTCGGCTATTTGCACAAGGGCTAGCGATGGGCAAAGTATTTCAGTTACTATCACCGATGCATATACTGGTGGCAAAGAGTATCCTAGTGTAGCATCAGCCGGACTTGAATTACGAACAGCGTTTTATACTAGCGTTTTCTTAAGAATTAATATACCAATTGATAGCCTTACACCAACCCCAGTCAATGTTGTTTTTACATCAACGCCACTGCTTAGTACCAGCTTATCGGGTGCTACCGTGCAAACTAGTATGAACGCCCCTCATGTGCGCAGCGTTTCTTCAAATGTGTTTTATACTAACAATGATCTACATATTGAAACACCGAGTTACGTTAACCTGCCAGGTTGGGTAACACCTTATACAAATATTTCACCGGTTTTACCAGGTGCAGAAATGCGGATAACGCTAGCAACACAACCCTCTGGGCCTACCGGTTTTTCTTTTGCTAATCCCTGGGGGTGCATGGTGCTTGGAATAGATAATCATCTAGAAATTTTAGATGCCCATATTAGGCACTCTACTTTCGACGGGCTACCAACCACTATTGAATATGGCGTGGCTGCTGTGCTAAGCGCTTATGATTGTGGCATAGCGGGTGATGATGGGGCAGGCTGGTACCCAACATTAGCACAAGCACAAGCAAGCGGGGAAGCTAATGCAGTGCGGTTTAAAATTGACGGCTCATTTCAAAGCTCACAGTTTTCAAGCGGTGGCAACCAAGCATGGCTTTCGGTTATTGTTAAAGTTCCACCCAACGATTTAACTAGTACAACCCTTCCCGAGTTTAAAGCAATTAATACAGGATACAGAGTGGGTGGTGATAATATAACTACAACTACAGTGTCATTCACTAACAGAATGATAACTACCGACACTATAGCTTCTAATGCCATAAGTGTGCTTAAGCCTACCGTATCAATTGGTGAAGTGCAAACCATAACAGTCACCCCACAGATTACTGGCGCCACGAGTGCGATATCAAAAAATGTTCGAGAAGATGTTACATTACCGAAAGGCTTAGTATATGTTGGCGGTTCGGCGCAGTTTGGTGGCGTAAGCATTAGTGACCCTACCATTATAGATAACGGCAACGACACAAGTACCCTTACTTTTAGCCTAGGCAATTTACCGGCTGGGCAAACAAGTGGTCTTACATTCGACATTAATATATCAGCAGCGGCAGAAACACCTAGTACCGCTCAGGTTTCATCAGTTATAAATTCCCTAAGTAACGCTGCTCAAGGGCAGGAGAAACCAAGAACCGCAGCCACTTCGTTTACTATTACTAATCCTACCGCTTTTATAGTTCCTCAAATCCAATCTTTAGCTACCGTGCAACCTAATTCCGAACAAACTTACACTTTCTCTCATATCAATACCACTTCAGATACTATTAATAATATCACAGCCATTGATGTACTACCCTATAATGGCGACGTAAACGGCACAACTGGCTTAGCTTCTGGCCCTACGCCATACACTGTTAGCGGCTTAAGTGTATATGGTGCTGCCACAGCTAATCTGTATTACACCACCGACCTAAGTATACGTAGCGATCCTTTAAATACGGTTACCTGGGTTTCATGCTCCTCAAGTTGCACGCTACCAGCTGGCATAACAGCCATTAAGTGGACAATGGCATCGCTATCTCCTGGAGCTATTACACAGGTTTCCATCAAACTTTCTAATCTATCAGCTGATAATGGAGCGGCTATTAATAACGCCTTAACTTACCTAGATTACACCGATTCATCCAGTCCTTTGCTTAATTCCACAGTGGTTTCGGCCGTCTTCAAGAAAGCCACTATATCAGGTACCGTCTACTACGATGTCAACCTATCTGGCACCTTTGATGCAGGCGACACCGGAATTGCTGGTAGAACTGTAAACCTCACTAAATCTGGCACTACCATTGCCACTACTACCACCGATTCAGACGGTGTTTACAGTTTCGACACTCTACCCAGCGGCACTTATTCTGTTATCACTTCCGCTCCAGCTAATATGGTTACAAATAGCCACGTGGCGAACGATCTTAACCTTATAGCTGGAACCGATATGAGTAACCAAGATATTGGTTTTGAAGCTATCACTATATCTATTAGTTCTAACAATAATAACCTCGATCTTGGTACTGCGATTTTAAACTCCGACAACACCGGCTCTATTCTTCTCACTACCACTACAAATAGCCCAAATGGCTATAATATGAGCCTTGGTTCAGCCGACAACCGCCTGGTTTGTACCGCTCCATCATACGCGATAAACTCAGTTACCGGCACTGATATTAGTCTTACTAATAATACTTGGGGCTTTAAGATATCCGATACCACACCAACCACATATAACGCTATTCCCACATTGTCGACTACTATAAAAACTTTTGAATCAGCCGCTAGGCTGGGCGACCTTACTAAAGTTTACTTCGGCGTTAGAGTCGGTATAGTACCAGTATGCACCTATATAGGCCAAACCACATTTACAGTAGTGCCTAGGGAATAAGTTTAGCCTGTGGTCATCTTTACGGGCTAGCTATTTCTAGCTCACAGAGCTCGTGAAAATATAGCAGCAATGTGATATAATACTTACTATGACAAAGAGTAAACCATTCTTTATTATGGTCTACGGTGCGCCGGGCGCTGGCAAAACTTATTTTGCTGAGCAATTCTCTGAAAAGTTTCGCGCTCCGTTTATTAATACAACAAACTTAAGGCGGCAGATTTTCAAAAAACCGTCTTTTAATACTACCGAGGATAAAGAAATGCAACTCCTAAGCAATTGTGTGTTAGGCGACATCTTAAGAAGCGGTGTAATGGTGTTACTTGAGGGCGGCATAGATACCCGGCAAGATCGCAAGCGCATTATAACACTAGCTAACGAAGCCGGCTACCAGCCGCTGCTCGTGTGGGTGCAAACCGACCCTAAAACCACCAAATCGCGCGCCCGCGCAGCCCACATGGCTGCTAAGCAGTTTGATGAAATTGTAAACAAACTTGAAACACCACAAGCAGCCGAGAAACCTATCGTTATTAGCGGCAAGCACACCTTCGACACTCAGGTGCGTGTTATTTTACGCCAATTGTCGGCCCAGCGCGCACAAAACTTAAGATGATAATTAAAGACCTTGAATTCGGAGAAATTACCGTACGTAAAACTAAACGCTCTCGCGCAGTGCGCTTTTCGGTATCACCAAGTGGCAGTTTGAGAGTTAGCGCACCAAAATTAATGCCCAATTTCTTAATTAAACAGATGTTATCTGCCCAAAGAGCACAAATCAAGAAACACCTGGGTATCTCTAAACCAGCAAAAATCGCTAGCACAGATATTGAAAAGCTGCGCAAGCAGGCAAAAAAGGAACTGCCACCTCGTGTTAAGGCTCTCGCCTTGCAATATGGCTTTAAATACGATAAACTTCGCTTTTCAACTGCCACCACACGGTGGGGAAGCTGCTCTAGTAAGGGCACTGTTTCACTTAATATCGCCATAATCAACCTACCCGTTGAATTACAAAATTATGTGATCTTACATGAACTGGTACACACTGAACACATGAACCACAGTAAAGCTTTTTGGGCAAAACTTGAATCAGTTTGCCCAGGTTCAATGAGGCTCAAAAAGCAGATTGCAAAACATCGCCCAACCCTGTAAAATTAGAAACGATGAATGGTGGGAAAAGGGCAGGCGAAACATACAACGCCAAAGCATTAAGTGTAATTTATAAAGCATGTTTAGTACTCGGCCTTATTGCGTTTTCTTACAACCTAATGCTCTATCTGGGGTATGGTATCAGGTCATTTCTATACGTCGATTGGATATCGCTACTTACAGGCGCCTTCTTTCTAATTGCTGGCCTGCTCGTCCCAATATTTAAACCGCACACTCGAAAGCAATTAGCCACCATGTGCGTTGTGTATTACATAATAGGCACTCTAAGCACGGTATTTTCAACGGGCAACGCTACGGTTACCTACATATTATGGATGATGGTATTAATAGCCACCGATATACTGCACGGTTCAAAAGTACTGGCTATTGGCTGTTGCTACCTAATCCTATTATTAGCTGCAATACTAGCGTATGGCGTAAATAAGTTCGACCTTGACGTATTATTCGATATTACAACTACCTCAATATTAACCGTCTGCACAGTATGCTTCATTGCCTGGCTTAACTCTATAAACCTAATACGTATGGATGCTTATGAGCAGATGAAAAGCCGCGAACAGATGCAACACGATCGCTTACTCACAGTTATTAATAACATCAGCGACTCTATAATTAGCGTAACTGGCCGCGGCATAGTGCGGCTATACAACGCAGCAACCTTAAGCTTACTCGACACCAATTCAACGTTAAACGGCAAGAAAATCGATTCTATAGTCAACCTAGTAGACACAAGCGGCAACCCAGTGAATATCAGCGACATGATGGATAAAACCCGCACTATTGAGCGTGACGACCTACTACACGTGTTTGAAGATGGCCAAAGAATTAACATCTTCGTATCTTGTTCACCCGTTAGGGCTTCGTATGGCAACGAAGCTAAGCCTGAAAGCAACGGCGCAATTGTAGTACTACGCGACATTACCAAAGCCAAATCACTCGATGAAGAACGTGATGAGTTTATTAGTGTAGTAAGCCACGAACTCCGCACACCAATCACCATCGCCGAAGGCGCAACCAGCAACTTACAGGCTATGTTAGATATGCCATCAATTGAACCTAAACTACTTAAAGGCGCCGCCGAATCTGCTCACAGCCAAACCCTTTACTTGGCGAAAATGATAAACGACCTCAGCACCTTAAGCCGCGCCGAACGTGGTATTGGCAGCGAGACTGAAGTTATTGACATCCGCGACATGATTAATAAACTATATAGCGCATACCATGGCGACGCCGAGCAGAAGGGGCTTCGTATGGACATAAATATTGAAAACGTAACAGGCAAGATTAAAACCAGCAGGCTTTACGTTGAAGAAATGTTGCAAAACTTCATTACTAATGCCATAAAATACACCACTGAAGGCTCGGTAACACTGCAAGCAACAGAATTTAAAGGCAAAGTAACATTCTCAATATCCGACACCGGCATCGGCATTGGCCATACTGATCAAAAGCACATTTTCGATAAATTCTATCGCGGCGAAGATTACCGCACCCGCGAAACTAGCGGCACCGGCCTAGGGCTTTACGTTGCAGCCAAGCTAGCACGCAAACTAAACACCCATATTAATTTCAATAGCAAAATTAACCACGGTTCCACTTTTAGCTTCAGCATGCCACTTTATATAAAGCAAAAATGATCAACTTTTCTACTTACTAAAAACTGGGCGACCCTTCCAGGTAACAGTGCCGCGCGCACGTTTTACGGCAGAAACTATAAGTATCGCTACTTCTTGAACGGAAACGATTGGCCAACATATCCAAGCCAGCCACACGCCCTTTAACCACACCAACTGCGAATAATAAGTAAACATAGCCATAAAAGCTAGTTCAGCAAATATACTAACTATAGCAGGCGCGTAACAGCCTAATACGCAGAGTAGAGCAATCATGACAGGCAATAAAGCCACTAGTAGTAAAAGTAACACTATGCCCAAAAAACTTAACAAGTGCCCAGCCGTTGACATAGCATAAATACGAATAGACGTTTCTACTTGCGAAGACCAATGTTTTTCAAAACTTATATCGCAAGCATGTGCGTTCACTATGAAATCGTAACCACCGCCACCAACCGCAGCAAACCGCCTTGCGATATGCCGTTCAATCAGTATGTCAGCCTTCAAATCGCTCAGATCAGTAAAGTGTTGCTCTAAAAGTTCACGGTTTACAAGCCAACCGCCGCTTACTGTTGGCGGGTTAGCACGCGAACTGCATAAGATCTCTTGTAAGTGCCTCAATGGAGCAAATAGAACACTTAATCGGTAGCCATCTAGCCTCGACGGCAAAACACTAACCATCTCTACCTGTTTATGCATCATATAAGCCACTAATTTCGAAATAGCTTCTTCGCCAATATGTGTGTCAACACTAAGAAATAATATATATTTGCCGCTAGCCTGTTCACGTAGGCTTTCGTAAGCGTAGTTGCGCCCTACCCAGCCCTCGGGCAAGTCTTTACTCTTTATGAAACGTACTCCTTCGTTAGCATAAGACTTAACTAAGGTCGATGTATTATCAACCGAATGGTCGTCAACCACGATAATTTCGAGCTTAGGATAATCGCTGGCAATTACAGAGTCTAGACAGCGCGCCATGGCGTGTTCTTCATTGCGAGCAGGTATACAAACCGACACACTAGGCATTTTATCAGGTGCGATGGCGCGAGCTCTTGCCGACACAAATTGATGATGGCGTGCCACGCGCACGAGCTTAGCAAACGCCCAAACAGCCACAGCTAAAGTTGATAAGCTATAAGCCATAGCTATCATTGACGCCGTGTCTTTCTACGCGTGTGATGACTTACCAAGTGAACATGCGAATTCATATGGTGATGGCTCTCTGTTAAGTAAATACCAATTAAAATTAGTAAAGCGCCAGCTAGAATTTCAGGCGCCAAAGTTTCATGCAACACAATAATAGGTAAAATTATCGCTAGTAGCGTGTGTAGATATTCAAAACCACCCGCCACAGCTGAGCCCACCGCTTCGTAAGCTTTCACCGACACCACGCGCACAATCAACGCTACAAATATACCTATATAAGCCACCATCACGAACCATTCCCAAGCTGTTAAATGTACTACGCTATCAAGCACAGTGCGGCCATACATTATCGGCTCAAGCACCAAAGCAATCAAAATCGTGCACGAGCACGAAATGGTTAACATCAAAGCTAACGGCACACCCGCCTCATTGGCGCGGCGCATGTACACCATAGAAAAAGGGAAGATAATTGCGTTAAATACCGACAGCGCCACCGAAGCCGGGCTAACAGACGATTCTATCGCACCACTGATAATCATCGGGGTGGCCACTACCAGCACGCCGCCAATGGCAGCCAGAGTAATACCAATCGTAGCACGGTGGCTCACCTTGTCGTGAATAATTTTAGCTGATAACACTACCAACACAATTGGCGTAAGTAGGTTGATAATATTAACATGGCTGGCTTTACCCAATTCAATAGCCAACGTATAAGCCACGCCAGATAAACTTAAGCACACACCCGCAAACACTGCCGAACGCCAGTGTTTAGCCACAGCTTTACGGTTCTTAAACACACCGTACACCGCCACAGGTAAAGTGAATAATATCATCACACTATAACGAATTACCGAATACGAGAATGTATCAAGCCATTCGTTGTCGAACAGTATTTTAGCCACCATAGCGTTAGGTGATGACAATATATAAACTGCCAATCCCAGCACCAGCCATAAAGCATAGTTAGCCCTCTTAGTTTTTTTGTTTGTCATTATTGTTTAATAATAATCTTCTTGTGGCTTTTTTTCAATATCTGCCTCTTGACGATGCGCTAAGAATGCGCTACAATCTACTTGACAGTCTGCGTAGGCAGACTTTTTAAGTATAATGAGGTGAAACATGGCTTCAGAGAAGACTAAAATTCGGGTAATTAAAGACACAACAACTACTAAAGCGACTGTTAAAAAGGCTGGCAAAAAAGCGGCTAGTAAAGAAAAGACGAAAAAGAAAAGTAGGTTACCAAAACCATTACGGGTTATCTTTGCGCCATTTATCAGTATTGGCCGCTATTTTAGGCTATCCTGGATAGAATTACGCCAAGTGCGTTGGCCAAACCGTCGCACCACCTGGAAACTCACCGCTATGGTTATCGTTTACTGCATTATTTTTGCAGTAATCATTACGTTACTCGACATGCTATTTCAATTTATATTTAATAAGGCACTAGGATAGGAGCTCTAAAATGACAAAAGATCGTTACGATTCAACCCGCGCATGGTATGCAATCAATACCTACAGCGGCTACGAAGACAAAGTAGCCGACCAAATCCGCCAGCGCGCCAATGGTGTAGATATGGCCGACAAAATTTTCAACGCTATCGTGCCAAAAGAAAAACAGATCGAGATTAAAAACGGCAAACGTAAAGTGGTAGAGCGCAAGATTTTTCAAGGCTACGCTTTGGTAGAGATGAAACTAACCGACGAAACTTGGTATATAATTCGCAATACGCCTGGCGTTACTGGCTTTGTGGGCACAGGCACTAGCCCAACCCCTGTTAGTGAAAAAGAAATCGCCAAAATCAAAAAGCGTATGGGCGTGGAAGATCCGAAATATTCTGTTAACTTCAACGTTGGCGAAATTGTGAACATTATTGATGGGCCATTCAAGGGCTTCGACGGAGCCGTGGCAGATATTGACGCTTTGAAGGGTAAAATCCGCGTGATGGTTAGTATGTTCGGCCGCGAAACACCCGTAGAGTTAGACGCTTTGCAAGTTAAGAAACTGTAAAAACAGGCGTGTATACGTAAAATAGCTCTGAAAACAGGGCTATTTTTGTTATTACAGTTGACATTGATACAGCTATGTGATATAATGAAGAAGAGTTATATCAACACGGGTGGTTTAAGGAGGAATTACGATGCCGAAAAATGGCAGTCGTTTTTATTTTATACTTACACCGTTTATGGTTTGTTTTCTACTAGCACTTTCGGTGCTAGGCCTAGCCGCTAATGCGGTTATTACTTATGCGTTAAGCAAACCAACTTCAACTTCCGCAGCTACTGTGAATCTAGATATTTCCGCCAGCTTGCACGTTGTAGCTAATGCACAAGCCGAAGTGGTGAGTAATAACCTAAAGGAGGCCGCAAACGAGCTCGAAAAAGAGCGTAAAACTGCCGAAGACCAAAAAGCCGCCAACACGCAAACCGTGGCGCAGCAAAACGTCGTTAGTGCGCGCCCACAGCCACAACGGGGTTGTAATGCGGCGCGGCCTTTTATTTATATCGCCTCAAGTGGCATATGTATGAGCATTATCACCGTTGGGCTAACCAGCGACGGCGCAGTTGGTGTGCCACCAAACTTATATCAAGCTGGCTGGTTCAATGGCAGTGCGGCTCTAGGTAGCGGTGGCGCAAGTTTTGTGGATGGCCATTCGCCAGGCGGTTTTGCCGCCATTAAAGGTGTTGGCTACGGCACGGTGATTACAGTTGGGCTTGCTAGCGGGCAAAACATAAACTACCGAGTAACCGCTATCGAAAACGTACCGCTAGCGCAAGTAAACATGGTCAAAGTACTCACCAGTCCAGGGCTTAACTTAATGACCTGTAGCGGCACACAAGTTGGTAACACCTACAGCCACCGTTTTATTGTTTACTCAAGCCGAATTTAAGTGTATAATAGCATGCGTTACGCATTCAGAAAGGAATATTAAAACATGGCTAAAAAAGTCATAGGTAATTTGAAACTTCGCATTCCCGCAGGGCGTGCTACTGCTGGGCCACCAGTTGGCTCAACGCTTGGCCAGTGGGGCCTAAATATGATGGATTTCATCAACCCATTCAACGAGAGCACTAAAGACCTTATGGGCAAAGATGTTATCGTGCATATGAGAGTTTTTGAAGACCGCACTTTTGATTGGAAGTGCCTAGGGCAGCCAGTTGACGATCTGATCCGTGAGAAAATTGGCTTGCAGAAGGGTAGTGGTAAACCCAACACCGAAAAAGTTGGCAAAATTACCCGCAAGCAGCTTGAAGAAATTGCCGAGGTTAAAAAAGATCAGCTCAACGCTATCGACGTTGACGGCGCGGTGAAAGTTATTGCTGGCACCGCTCGTAGTATGGGCGTTGAAATTGTAGATTAATTACTTGAACTAAAAATAGAATAAGACGGCCGTAAAGCCGTCTTTTCTTTTCTGAAGTACTAGGTTCAACTCTTAAGCTATTTATGAACTTTGTGGCCATACGAATAGCTTAAGGCTACGCTACACAACGCTACATATACCACTAGGCAAAGTAGTGTTGCGGCAATGATTAAGACCACGCCCAAAGCTGCCAGTGTTAAAGTTATAAAACCGGCTATGCCCCCAACGTGCGAGTCGATGCGGTCGCTTGCGCCACCGTGGCGACCCCAGGGGACGATGTGCTTTGGGTCGAGCACCTCGGCGGAATCCTTCACGCCAAACTGACGCTTGATGCGACTTTCGAAAAAGTCACCGAGCACGCCGAAGATAGGGAAAAAAGCCAAAGCTACACAGGCTAATACCATAGGCGTGCTACCAAGCATAAGCCATTCGGCTTGAACAGCTAATGCCATCAACACAGCAAAACCCATCCATGCCGCCAATACACAAGCTAGCGAGCCTGCGATGGTCTTGTTGGGCGACCACTGCTTAAATTTCGGCCAGATCTCGCCCAAAGTTCGGCATTCAAATACTCGTCGCGCTAGCGTTCCCACGCCCAAGGCGCAAGCATCGGCTAGCATCATGGTAAGCGTCACGCTTTGTACGATCCAAACCCCTTTGTCGGGTAGTATCCACACTAGCGCCGATAACACTAAACACCACACCACTGTCATGATGCGCCAATACTTCAGAGCATAACTTCTCCTTGCTGCGAAAGGGTTACTCTTCTGCATAGCATTTAGCTCACGCACCGATAAGTAGCACAAACAAACTAAGATGATCTCACTTAAAACTTGGCCAAGTAGTTGATCGCGGTAAAACGCCCAAGCGCATACCACGGGCACACACAAAATCACAACCGACGTGACCACTGTATGTGCAACTTTTGCAGCTGCATCCTTTACTATCGTAACCACGTCGATTACTCCTTTCAAATATATAAATGTACTGTAACGATTAAACGTAGCTAAAACATATCACGAAACGCGTAAAATTGAAACGATAAGCACTACGTCATCACATCACCTTAAACTAGCTGTTTATTGTAGGCCTTGCAGGTACGGTACCTGCAAGGTGTAGTGATCGCTATGACTTGGCTTTGCAGGTACCGTACCTGCAAAATACCTGCAAATGGGTGGATGCCGCAGCATGGCGTGGTTGACTCTTAGCGCAAAATCTGCTAATATTCAACATATACAAACTAACCGTTGGGAGGGTGAAAACCCGCTAAAACCACAAGGAGTAATAAGATGGCTAAAAAAGCCGAACTTTACGAAGAGCTAAAAAAGCTCGATAAAAAAACTACATTAACCATTAGAAATACCATCGCCGAACTTGAAGCGGCGATTGCGGCCGTTAAAGTTGACCAGCCGTTAGAGCCTGAGCCAGAAGCCGAGGAAACCACTGATGACGAAGGCTTCACTAAAGCAGGTAAGCGCAGTAAAAAAGCAGTTGAAGAAGCTGAGGCAGAAGCAGAACGCCAAGAACGCAAGGGCGAAGCTACTGAAACGCCAGTTGAAGCAAAAAAAGGCCCGAAGCCAATTACCCGCCCATTGGTTGAACGCCGCGGTAAGAAGTACCAGGAAGCCGCTAAATTAGTTGATAACAGCAAGTTTTACACCTTAGCTGAAGCTATAGAACTAGCCGTCAAAACTAGCCCAAGCAAGTTCGACGCTACCGTTGAAATTCACGCCCGCCTTGGCGTAGATCCACGCCAGGCCGACCAAAACATCCGCACTACAGTTAACTTGCCAAACGGAAATGGTAAAACCGTCCGTGTGGCTGTGTTTGCTCCAGAAGCAGACGCTAAGGTAGCCAAAGACGCTGGCGCAGATATCGCTGGCGACGAAGAACTACTAGCTCAGCTAGGTAAAGGCGCAATCGATTTTGATGTTTTAATCGCCACACCAGCATATATGCCAAAGCTTGGTAAATTCGCTCGCATTTTAGGGCCAAAAGGCTTAATGCCTAACCCGAAAGCTGGCACTGTTACCGCCGACATTAAAGGCGCTGTAACTGCCGCCAAAGCAGGTAAAGTTGAATACCGCGTTGACAAACAAGCCATCGTGCATATCGGTATTGGCAAGGTGAGTTTTGGTGCTAATAAGTTGCTTGTGAACGCTAGTGCTTTCTTCGACAGCCTGAAAGCTCAAAAACCAGCTAGCATTAAGGGCGCTTACGTTAAGTCGTTAACAGTTAGTACTAGCCAAGGTCCAGCTATTAAACTTGAAAATTCAATCAACTAATAGTATTGTATAGGTGAGTTATAGGGAGCTTAAGCCATGGGAGTTTATAGTAATACAGAAATTGTTCAAGCAATTAAAGACGGTACGATTGTATGTACGCCATTTAATAGTGATCATGTAGCTGAAGCTAGCCTAGATTTCACTTTAGGGTATTATTACTACCGTCAAGAGTATAGCGATTGGAGTAAAGTTTATAATCCATTCGATGTAAAAGATGTTGAACGATATTTTAACGGGCCGCGCGAAGCTGAGAAGCACAGCGCCTGGTGCGAACGTCACGGCCAAATTCCGTTTATGAATATCCCGCTCGATCACCCAATTATCGTACTAAAGCCCGGTGAACGCATTTTAGCGCACACCCATGAGTTTGTTGGCATTCGTGCGCAAGGCGGCGCCTGCGAAGTGCGCTCGCGTAGTAGCCTAGGGCGTAACGGCGTAGCCGTTTGTTTCGACTCTGGCTGGGTTGACCCTGGTTATATTAATCGTCTCACTTTAGAGGTTTACAACTTAAACCAACACGCGCCAGTTGTATTACCAGTTGGTGAGCGTATAGGGCAGATAGTTTTTCATCATACTGGGCCAGTTGAGGGTAGTTACGAAGCCGGACGTGGTGGTATTAGTGGCAAATATCAAACGTCTAGTAACCTAGATGAACTAATAGCCAACTGGACACCAGAAAAAATGTTGCCTCGCTCTTACATGGACACCCGTAAACTTCCATCATCAATTAAAGGTTTAAATAATAAATTTAAGTAACTCGCAGAAATAACCTGCATCCATCACCCCATGGGCGACATTCGTGTTTCGTGTTAAAATATTCTAGTTATGGTAAGAAACATCTCAATAACTATCTCACGTAGGGCGCGCCAAGTTGAAGCGCGTTATTTAAAGTATAAAAGTAAACACCCCGAATGCACTTTCTGTAAAATTGGCAAGAAGGGGAATGGTAATGAAATCATTGACGAAACCAAACATTTTTGGATTGTAACCAACCTATTCCCGTACGAGCTATGGGATGGCCGCAAGGTGCTAACGCACCTACTAGTAGTGCCAAAAGACCATTTTCATAACATTGATGAAATGACCCACAGCGAACGCATTACTTTAATCGAAATTTTAGGCAGATACGAAAAACGTGGTTACTCATTTTATGGCCGCGCTCCGCAAAATGCTTCACGTAGCATGGAGCACCAACACACCCACCTCATTAAGGTTGAAGAACTTGGCGAATAGTTGCATTTTTAGTGTGTTTTTGATACAATCTTACTAGTTACCAAAGACAGTAGCTGTTTGGATTGTTCTAAGCTTAATTAGCTACCGAGGAAATATCTTTTTAAAGTGTGTTTTGGTAGCCGCGGCCTTAGCCGTGCAACGTAAGTTAACAATTAGCCGAGTGAATAATAAAACCAAGGGAGATTTTATGGCAATATCACGCGATAAAAAACAAACTTTGGTTGCTGAGATGAGCGAAGCTTTAGTCGATGCTAAAATGACGGTTTTCGCCAAATATGTTGGGTTAAGCGTAGCCGACTTACAGGAGCTACGCCGTAACGCCCGTGAAGCTGGCGTAACCATTAAGGTTATTAAAAACCGCTTGATGCGCGTAGCTATGAGCGAAAACAGCACCTACAAAGAAACCGATACTTCGGCTCTTGAAGGCCAGTTGCTTTATGCAATTTCAAGCGACGATGAAGTAGCGCCAGCTCAGGTGCTAGACAGGTTCGCTAAAAGCCACCCCGAACTAGAGTTTGTGGGCGCGTTTTCTGGCGAAGGCGCTAACCTAGCGGCCAGCGAAGTTAAATCTTTGGCGGGCTTGCCAAGCAAGAACGAGCTTATTGCTCAGGTTGTTGCAACCTTACAATCACCGCTCAACGATAGCATTAATGGCTTGCAGGGCAACTTGCACGGCCTGCTAGACGCTATCGCAGCCAAAGCAGCTTAATCAGCAATCAATCTATATTAATTTGAAAGGAAAATATCATGGCAGATGTTAAAAAACTTGCAGAAGAACTGACCAAGTTGACAGTTTTAGAAGTCAACGAACTTAAAAATGTCTTGAAAGACGAATACGGCATTGAGCCTGCCGCAGCCGCCGTGGCTGTAGCCGCTGGCCCAGCTGCTGGTGGCGACGCCACCGCAGCCGCCGACGAAAAGAGCGAATACACCGTGAAGCTAGCCGACGCTGGCGCACAGAAGATCGCTGTTATCAAGGCAGTTAAAGAAATCACAGGCCTAGGCCTAGGCGAGGCGAAGGCTATCGTGGATGGCGCTCCAGCCAACGTTAAAGAAAACGTTCCTAAAGACGAAGCCGAAACCATCAAGAAAACTCTAGAAGAAGCTGGCGCTTCAGTTGAACTAGTTTAACACTAGCTCTTTTCTCTTACAAGAGGCTAATTGAATACCTATACTAAACTCACCCCGAAAGGGGTGTTTTTAGTATATTTGTAAAAAATACAACACTTCACCTCGTCAATCTGGTAAAACTGTGGATAAACCTAAGATGGGCATATTTAGTGTTGACTTTTGATTCCTACGCCCGTATATTGTAATTAATATTACTACAAAAACAGACAAGGAAGCGAGAGAAATGTCTGAATTACCAGAGAAACAAGCAAAGCGCCTCAAGGCTTTAATCCAAGAGGCAGAAATCAAGTTAGCAGCAGCCAAAGAGCTACTGATTAGCGTGCTCGGCGACGAAGAGGTTGGTACTATTGACCGCACCAAGGTTGTTGAAGACTTAAGCGGCAAGGTTGTTGAGGGCATTTTTGACGGCCAAAATATGATTGGCCCAGATGGCAAAACCTACCCCGTGCCAGTTAATTACGCCAGTAAAAGCAAGCTAGTTGAAGGCGACATTATGAAACTTACCATCGCCGAAGACGGCAAGCTAGTTTACAAACAGATTGGCCCAACACCACGCAAGCAGCTTATTGGCACACTAATTAGCCACGACGGCCAATACTTCGTAGAAGCCGCAGGCAAGGAATACAAAATTTTACTAGCAACCGTAACTTACTTCAAGCTGAACATCGGCGATCAAGTTACTATCATCATTCCCGAAGACAACGTCGACGCTGTATGGGCGGCTGTTGAAGCTTCGCTGTAAATGCTTTTTACCTATTTTAGTTTCGATAAAGAGGGTAAGCCCTACTATCGTTTAACGAGTGGTGAAGAGATCACCACGCACTATATTGAATTTGGCACAAAATTAACACTAAAGTTTGATACTAGTCAGCGTTTTTGCACGGGTGGGCACGATCTTGGCACCTACAATTCGTGGGCTTGCCCCGAACATGCCGAAGTAGACAAAAAGTACGAGCAATGCAAGCAGTGCATGGATAAAACTGGCTTTAACCCCGCCTTTTATCATTCCAGCACCATTTCGCATCAGCAAGAGGGATACAACCAACAGCCGCACAACTTATACTTGGCCTATTTTGATGACAGCAACCTAAAAGTGGGCATCTCGCACACCAGGCGCGGCATGAGCCGCCTGTTGGAACAGGGCGCTAGGGCGGCAATTGTGCTAGATGAGTTCGCTAGTGCTAACGTTGCCCGCCAGTATGAAGCCAGGTTGTGTCGCTTGAGATGGATTAACGAAAACATCAAGCTGAGCAGAAAAATTGAGCTAATTGAGGCCACCGAGTTCAACGCCGAACACGCCGCTGAGGTGCTAACCGACGCCAAGCAACGTATTGAAGCCGAAACAAGCATAAGCTTTAAGGGTGGTAAAGTAGAGAACTTAAACAAGTATTATGGCAGTACAGCTGGGTTAAGCAGCCTAAATGATATGAGCGAACAAGCAATTATAAGCGGCACGGTAAAAGCCTGTATTGGCTCGCTACTGGTTACTCAGTGCGGCGAGGACCAGTTAGTCATGCCGCTTAAAAAGTTTGTAGGCTACAAAGTGACCATATCTAATGAGATCGTGCTTGTAAGCCTACCACTGAAGCAACCTAGCTTATTCTAAAGTGGTAAGCTAGACCACCTACTTAGGGAAACTCGAAATCCGTAGGCGCTGAACGCAGTGCCGCCATCGTAGTCGGAATAGAACAACCCAGCACCCGACCCATTACCAGCACTGCCACCTCGTATGAACCAAGGATAGTTCAAGTTGACGAAGTTTGAGTAGTCCGAGCCCCAGGACTGATTACTGCCGGAAACGGACTGGTAGACAGTTGTCTCGTAATTGGCTTGACCGCCGCAGTTAGCCCGGGTGCAAACATCAAAGTAGTAGCGGTAACTGTTTTCATCGCTACTCCAGCTAGGCTTGGTGTTAAATGGTGGGGTGTCGGTGGTTTTGTAGAGGTTTAGGTGGTTAGCACTAGGCATAGTTGCCATGTAAGTGGTGCTTTGTGTGCTGTTGTAGTTACCCATAACGTATTCATAGGTGCCACCAGCCATATCGTAAATACCGTAAATATTACCAGTGGTACTAGCCTGCTGACCAATGGTGGTGTGGTATTGATGTAGATTGGTACTGTTAATATCAGCTTTATCGTCACCGGGGCCAGCCCCAGTAACAAAGCGGCAACCAACGCAACCCTTGGCCAAAACACTAACGCGCCAAGCAACGAATAGCGTATCCGTATTGCCTACCTCCGCCATAATCGGTTCTTATTTCGCTTATACCGAAGTACAGAGCGTAAGCACTGTCACCGGTAGGGAAGGTTGAAGCAGACCAGTACATAGCATATGAACCGACTCTATTATATAAGCCGCGCCAGGCCGAGCTAATTACAAGTGCTCCACTACTACCCCAGGATAGTTTGGTCCTGAGCGTTCCAAATTCATCTTTCGTTGGTAAACGCCAGTTTTTAGGGCAAATAGAAACATCTGTTACTGCGTTTACACCTGGATCATTACCTGCCGCAGCTGTACGCCATGAGTACATGTAGCCACACTTATTGGGATAGGTTGCTATGTTAAGGGAGTTGCAGTATGTTGTATTTTCGAAAACAGATGACACCCCCAAAGAATAAGAAGTATCAGGAGCTAAGTCACTATCGGTACTATCTAATATGAGTGGTTTACCACTAACGCCTGTAATGGCTAAGTTATCTACCATCCAACATTTGTCATCGG
>JAIRRY010000012.1 GCA_031255735.1 Candidatus Nomurabacteria bacterium
GTTGCCGACGAATGGGGCACAGATTTTGTACAAAATTTCCATAAACTTAATCTGTTAGAACCGTACAAACTTATTAAAGCGACCAGCTGCATAAACGAAGACTTAGAGCTAGTGCGCACGCTTAAAGAAAAGGGATATACCTACCAAATTGACGATGGCATTTATTACGATACTAGTAGGTTTCCACGCTACGCCGATTTTGCACACCTCAACTTAAAAGACTTGCAAGCTGGTGCGCGCGTAGAATTCAACCAGCAAAAACGCGGCGCTGCCGATTTCGCGCTCTGGAAATTCACACCAAAAGGTACGAAACGCGACATGGAATGGGAAACGCCCGCCGATCTAATGGATAATAGCGAAACTGGCCGCATGGGTTTTCCAGGCTGGCACTTAGAATGTAGCGCCATTATTAAGCGCGAGCTAGGCGACACGATTGACATACACACGGGTGGTATCGAACACATTCCAGTGCATCACACCAACGAAATCGCTCAAAGCGAAGCTGCAAACGACAAGCCGTTCGTAAATTATTGGCTACACGCCCACCACTTAACAGCCGACGGCGCTAAAATGAGTAAAAGCCTCGGCAATGGCTACACGCTTGACGACGTAAACGAACGCGGTTTCAGCCATATGGATTTTAAAATGTGGGTTTTGCAGGGGCATTTTCAGTCTGACCGCAATTTTACGTTTGAGGACTTAGCTGCCGCACATCAACGCTTACTGCGCTGGCGAAATGCCGCCGCCTTAAGGCATCAGGTTAAAAACAACGAGGGTGGTGAGCAACCATCACGCGCAGTGTTAAAAGCTATACTCAACGCCGTCAGCGACAATCTTGGTACACCGCAGGCCATGGCGCTAGCCGATCAAGCCTTTGTTGATATCTGGAATACCGCGGTCAGCCATATCAGCAAGGGCAATCTAAGGGAATTTTTAGATACTATCGACGAATTATTCGGACTAAACTTACTCGGCACCACGCCAGACATCAGCGACGATGTAAAAAAACTGATACTGCAACGAGAACGTGCCCGCGATGCGAAAAATTGGGAAGAGTCCGACCGCATACGCGCCGAGGTAGAGCAGCACGGCATAGCCATACGCGACCTGCCAGCTGGCCACGGCAGCGTTTGGGAATATTCTAACTAATTTTTAAGACTTTTTAATGGCGTCGAGATCTTTCAACTTGCCCAGAAAGCCTTCTTTTTTATCAACTTTTACTCTTTGAATTTCTTCAAGCAAAATCTTGATACAAGCCGCGATTGGAATAGCGATAATACCACCAACTAACCCAAAAGTGTAAACACCAATGATAACCGACGCAAAAATCACTAAAGCAGGTAATTTTGAAGACCTCGATTGCACTAGCGGAACAATCAAGTTGTTTTCCACTTGCTGGTAAATTATAAAGTAAATGATAAAGGCCACTGCTGCGCCAAAATCGTTAAAGGCCAGTAGGACCGCCGCAATAATAGCACCGATAGTTGCACCGAACATTGGTATTAAGCTCAGCACAGCCACAATCATAGCAACTGGTATAGCTAAGTCGGCAGGGAAGTCGAAAATAAAGCTAAATATAAACATAACGAGTGACGTAATCACGCCGTCGATGGTTGATATTGCTAACTGACCCACTACATAATTCGACACGGTTTTACCCATACGCTCTACAACACGCTCAACACTTTTTGTATGCCCAAACTTTTCAAAGTATGCCCAAACCGATCGCATAAATGTGGGGCCTTGAATTAACATTAAGAATGTTAACACAAGCACCATCAGTAGCGCCGTAAAGAACCCAATTATTGAATTTGCCCCCGACATTATATTAGAGCCGAAATTCTTAACAACGTCTGCCGAAAAATCTTGCAGCGACACTAAAGCTTGGTCGCGATATTCCACTAAGCCGTTCGTTTCAATCACCTCATTAAAACCGCTCCAACTATCAACTGCCTGAGCGATTACGTCTGGCATAGTTTTAATAAAACTAACCGACTGGCGCACAATTGGTGGCACCACTAAAAATAAAATAGTGCTTAGTACACCAACCACCAAAAGATAAGATACAATCGAGGCTAAAGTTCGATTACGGCCAGGCAGGCGTTTAGCTATTTTACTCACTACAGGGTTTAAAGCGATTGCAAGAAACATTGAAACTAAAATCAGCAAAATGCCATTACGAGCTAGAAAAAGCGCCCCGCCCGCTAACGCAAAGCCTAGAACCACTAGCCAGAACCTTATAAATGTTTTTGTATCAATTCCGATATTTACTTTCACTGAAGCCTCCTCCAAAGACAAACTTCGCTCATTTAGTTGTTTCATTATATATCTATATTATCACAACAGGGAATTTTGACAATTTCAGCTAACTTTCAGTAAATGTTAATATAAATGTATAGTAATGAAGATATTAATAATAGAAGATGAACCAAAAATTGCCAACGCTATTGCGCGCGGGTTAAAGCAAGAAAAATTCGTTACCGAAGTATACGAGGACGGCGAAAGTGGTTTGGCCGCAGCTTTGGGCGACGAATACGACGCGATGATTTTTGACCGCATGCTACCAGGCATTGAAGGTATAGAAATAACCCGCCAAGTGCGCGCCGCTGGCATTAAAACTCCTATTTTAATATTAACCGCCAAAGGCCAAATTCGCGACCGAGTGGAAGGGCTAGACGCAGGCGCCGACGATTACCTAGTCAAACCATTTAGCTTTGAAGAACTACTAGCACGCGTTCGCGCTTTGCTACGCCGCCCACAAGATGCGCTCGATAGCGTGCTAAAAGTTGGCGACCTAACACTCGACACCATAAAATACGACGTACGCCGCGGCAAAAAACGCATTAAACTCACCACCACTGAATTTTCGCTACTTGAATATTTAATGCGCAACGCTGGGCGAGTACTGAGTAAAGATAAAATCATCGGGCACGTGTGGGATTTCGACGCCGACATTTTACCTAATACCGTTGAAGCCTACATAGGTAGCCTGCGCCGCAAAATCGACAAACCATTTAGAGGCGGCACGCTCATAAAAACTATGCGCGGTTTCGGATATAAAATTGAGAGCGAACCGTGAAGATTTTCGATAAAGCCGCTCTTCGATTAACCATCGTTTACACCACCATTTTGATGTCGCTTAGCCTGGGGTTCAGCGCGGCATTTTATGCTGTGGTTAGTAGCGAGTTAGATAGGCCAATATCGTCAGAACCAAGCCGAAGCTACACCCTGCGCCTGCCTAATGACAACTTACAAATTGTGGTGCGCGAGCGCGACAACGAAATTCGCTCTAACCTAGTATTTAGCCTTGTGTTTATCAACACCGCCATTCTAATAGCTGGTGCTACCATAAGCTACTTTTTAGCTCGGCTTACACTTAGGCCAATCAACCGAGCTATGGATGCTCAGGGCAGGTTTGTGTCAGACGCCAGCCACGAGCTACGCACGCCACTAACCGCCATGGCTATGGAAAATGAAGTGGCACTACGCGATTCAAAAATCACTAAAGACGACCTAAAGAAACTGGTTAAAAGTAATATGGAAGAACTCGACCAGGTTTCTCGGCTAGTTGATAGGTTACTATCGCTTAGCCGAAACGAAAAATTGCCACTCGAAAATGTTGATATAACCCACGTCGTGCAAGGCGCAGTAGAAAAGTTAGGCAAAGTTTATCAAAGCAAGCACGTAAATATTAAAGTGCAGATTGCGCCCATTAAATTACAAGCTAACGCCGAAGCGCTTGAACAAATATTAGTTATCTTAATCGACAACGCCATAAAATATAGCCCCGAAAACAGCACTGTAAAAGTTACAACAAGCGGCAATACAATTTATGTGAGCGACGAAGGATCGGGTATCGCACACATAGACCTACCGCATATTTTTGAGCGTTTTTACCGCAGCGAAAAATCGCGCACATCCAAAGGTTATGGCCTTGGCCTGCCGCTAGCGCAGCACCTAGCCACCCAGATGGGGCTAACTATCCACGCTACTAATAACCGCGATAAAGGCGCCACATTTCTCATAAAATAGTTAGCAATTGTAAATAAGATAACTTAGCCACGAAGGAAATTTTTATGTTAAAATTAGATCATGCACGAATCGTGGAAACCTTTTTTAAACAGTGAGTTTGCGCAGCCATATTTTAAAGAACTCGCCGCCTTTCTAACCGAGGCTTATGAAACAAAAACTATTTTTCCGCCTAAACAGTTCGTTTTCAGTGCCTTTAAAACCAATCTAAATGATGTAAAGGTCGTGATAATCGGGCAAGACCCTTACCATACGCCCGGTATCGCACACGGCCTATCTTTTAGCGTACAACCAGGAGCTAAAATACCTCCTAGCATCTTGAATATTTTTAAAGAAATCGAAAGCGACTTAGGCCGCGAAGTAAACCGCAACCCGTATTTACAGCGCTGGGCGAACCAAGGTGTATTATTACTAAATAAGGTTCTAACCGTAGAGGCGCATCTAGCTGGCAGCCATTGGGGTAAAGGCTGGGAAACTTTCACCGAAAACGTAATTCGCCATATTGATGCCGCAGATAAACCTATTGTCTACATGCTGTGGGGTAGGCACGCCCGCGAAATCAAACCGCTCATTAAGTCGAAGAACGCACTAGTGTTAGAAGCTGCGCATCCATCGCCACTTAGTGCACATAACGGATTTTTTGGTTGTAAACATTTTAGCAAAGCCAATGAATACTTGCGTGCTAACAACCTAACAGAAGTTAACTGGTGATCAACCACTTCATAAGCACCTATTTCTTTAGGCTTTCTTTTTTTGAGTTTTCCTTAGCGCTGCTGGCAAACAGGTGGCGGCTATTGTAGAAATATTCTGCGCCAGAGTAGATGGTTAAAGCTATGGTTATGTAGAGTAAAACGTTGCCGAATGGTTGCGGCGGGAAGTTGATAAGCAACACCGACACCGTAACAAACTGAAAAACAGCCTTCAGTTTACCAGACTTACCAGCAGCAATCACGATGCCCTTGGCAGCCGCCAAGCTACGCAAGCCAGTAACCAAAAATTCGCGGCTAATAATCACTATGGCAATCCAGGCTGGCACCACACCTGTGCTAGTTATGCAAATAAACGCCGCGGCTACCAAGATCTTGTCGGCCATAGTATCCATTAGTTTACCAAAATCGTTCACCAAGTTTAGTTTTCGGGCGAAATAGCCGTCAAAAAAGTCGCTAATGGCGGCAGTTACGAAGACCACAAAAGTTGCAACCTGCCAGTTAAACATGTAAAAAACTATAAAAACTGGCACAGCTAGCAAGCGATAAAATAAGAACATATTGGGTATAGTTAGCATGCTATAAGTTTACCACATACAAGATAATTGGTATTAACGACAATGCAGTCGAAAAAAGCAAAGAGTCGAGCCTGTCTAAAAAACCACCGTGGCTAGCAATGGCACGTTCTATGGCAGATAGCGGCGAATTGCCTTTGCGTAAATTCTCGCCAGAATCTTTAACACCAACTAGGCGTTTTAAGCGGCTTTCTAGCAGGTCGCCTAGGCCTGCGAAAATGGCCGAGAGCACTGCTACAACCAGAAATAACGGGTGGGTGAAGAAACAAGCGCAAGCAAACACTACTGCCACAGTGCTACTTAGCACAATAACGCCCAAAGTTTTACGCGGTGAATGTTTAAAATAGTGCCATCTTAAAAGGCGCATAAGCCATTTAGCCTTAGCTTTTTCGCGCTCCAGTAAAAAGCGGCCAATATAATACGCCGCCATATTTTGCACGGTAGACGGCACAATTACAGCTACTACCATCAGTAGCAAATTATCTTCAGTAAGCTCGGCTATCCAGGCAGCGGCCACCGCAAAAATCACGATAACCAATTGCAAGATGATAGCCAACGTAACGGCACGGTTTTTAACCTTATAGCTGCTAAGTTCAACTACGCACATTAAGGCTAGTAGTGTTATAAATAACGCGATCATCGGAACGTTCAGCCATATATCGAGCGCGATAACCACGCCAAGGCATAGCAACATACCAAGCGCCGTTATAACGCGGTTGGTGTGGCTATCTGTTGCGGTTACTTTGGTAATAGTTAGTCTCCTAAGTATTTTATATCTGTTATTTTACGCTCTTTAGGCGCTACGGTCAATTTTTGTTATTATGTTTAGAGTGAACGTATTTGACTTTGATAAAACGATTTACGATGGCGACTCAACCTTCGCCTTCTATAAGTTTATTTTAAAACGCCATGCGCGGGCACGTTGGGGTTTTCCGAAAGTTCTAGGAACGGGGCTACTTTATAGCCTGCGCGTTTTAAAGCGCGACACTTTTAAGGCGGTTCTATACCGCAGCTTTTTACCGCATATCGACGTACCATTTGAAGTTGGCCTGTTTTGGGGCACACACGAGAAAAACATTAAGCAATGGTATCGCGACATGGCGCAGCCCAGCGACCTTATCAGCTCGGCTTCGCCCGAATTCTTGGTTGAGCCGATCGGCAAGATTTTAAAAGTTCGCGTGCATGCTTCCAAAGTGGATATAAAAACTGGCAATTTACTAGAGCCCAACAACCGCGGTGAAGAAAAAGTGCGGCGCTTTCGTGCTGAATTTGGAAACACTGAAATTAAGCAGTTTTATTCCGATTCTTTAGCCGACACACCACTAGCCAAAATTGCCGCTGAGGCTTTTATGGTGCACGGCAACCAACGCAACCCTTGGCCAAAACACTAACGCGCCAAGCAACGAACTGAACCGTAACCTGTCCTATTTATAATCCTCTCTGCATTTGTCACAAATGTTCCGCTATATCTTAAGCTATAAATCTGCCGAGTACCATTACTGGCAGGGTTGGCAGACGTAGACGAAAAATGGAGTGCATAATCCCCAAGAGTAGATGTAGCATCCCAAACCCCTGCATATAAGCCGCGCCAAGCGGAGCTAATAACTGGACCTCCTTTTCCTGTCCAACCATAAGTGCTAGCTAGTAGTTTATGATCTGTCAATGTTGGTAAACGCCAATTCTTGGGGCAAATAGAATAGGCTACATCAACCACAGAGTTTGGGTTATTGCCAACTACAACTGTACCCCATAAGTATTGGTAGCCGCATTTTTGAGGGTAAACGTCTGTGTTTAAATTTTCACAATATTTACCTTGAGGATTACCAACATTTGGATTAATTTGCACCCCCAAAGAATAAGAAGTATCAGGAGCTAAGTCACTATCGGTACTATCTAATATGAGTGGTTTACCACTAACGCCTGTAATGGCTAAGTTATCTACCATCCAACATTTGTCATCGG
>JAIRRY010000013.1 GCA_031255735.1 Candidatus Nomurabacteria bacterium
GATCTATCGACGGCGCAAGATTTAGTAGATAGTGGCATACTTGACAGCTCGGCATTGACGGCTAATGGTGGTAATCTTGATCCAACCGACCGAGTGATTGACCATTATTCACAACCACATAGAGAAAAAATAACTACATTAAGCCCTACCTTGGCAGGTACTCACACGGTACGTATAGAAGTGACTGGCTATAAAAACTCAGCATCAAGCGGTACTCGGGTTTATCTCACTGGGGTCACTACGCACGAAGGTGATCAAGTGCCACTAACTACACCAGGTGTCCAGTTAGTTAAAGTGGACGAGTTTTCTTCGTCAATTGCTGCACAAGAATACGCCATGACACTTAATCCGCAGGGTGGAGTAAGCGAATGGTATGGTAATTGGCACGGGCAAGATGTAGATACCAGCTTCGAGATATTGGTGGACGGTTCACCGGTTACTCTTAATAACGGTGATATTGTGGTGCCGAACGATAGTTTGCTTATCATTCGCAAATCCGACGGTTTTAATAGTGGCATTGATGGCGGCGCGGCTTCGGGTGCTACGCCAATAGCCAAAACGACTGTTAATTATGAAATGAAAAAAGGCGTAGGATTGGATGTGTCGTATGAGATAGAAATGCTTACAAGCGGAACGCTTGGAAAATCCTATTCTTTGATGGAGAGCGCTAGTAAAACTTTAGACAAGGGCACTACGCTCGGATATGGTCAAGACGTTGTCATGTTACATTACGATAATTCGCACAATGCTATTTCGCGGAGCAACTTGGCGTATTTGTGGGAGGAAAATGGCGTCAAGGCGAGCATGTTATATATTCCGGAAATAATGGAAACTATTGGTGGCGAGTGGTATGACGACAATCTATATTTAGAAGATCGCAAAAACGACGATCTTAATAAAATATATCTAACGCGTGGTTCAGTATCGTATGCGCCAGGTCATAAATTTACAGCACACGGTATTTACGTGGGAAAGGTGTTTCCGCAGGGAGCAGACAGTGTTTTGGCGCGTGTGTATCCGGCTGATGAGCCTGGTAATGATGTGCCTGGTGTACCCAATACGGGAGTATTTAGACTAAGCAATGAGGCTACTGTTTCGCTCTTTGCTACAATTATCGCTGCATCCCTGATCGGCACTATCTTGCTGGTATACAAAGTATTAATAAAAATATAATGGAAAAAATCCGCTCGACGTTTTCTGCTTTTCGAAAACAAAAAACGCTTAACAAACCAAAACCTAGCTAATAAGAATAACTAACCAAACTTTTTCGCAGCCACCAACCCTCAAGCTATCAGCAGTATCACTGGTATCACGGCTAGCCAATTTACAGTTAACTTGGACGCCAACATGATACCCATAGTAAATAGGCTTTCAGATGGTTCTTATCCACCTACCACACATCCTGCACACATTCCTTATTTAGTTTATATGGAATGTGTGCAGGATGTGTGGTAGGTGGATAATCACCATATAGCATACTATGCCCCTAGGTCGCAGAACCCAGTCAAAAAATAGACCGCCCAATCGCTACAGATTAGACGGTCTACTTACTTTTTGCAGGCTGTATCACAGAGGTAGATTTCTTGGTCTAGAACCGGTCATAGAACACGGTCGCGACCTCTGTTGCACAGCTTGGCTGGGATGGAGGGATTCGAACCCCCGAATGGTGGGACCAGAACCCACTGCCTTACCACTTGGCGACATCCCAATATTAACAGGGTTGATTATACGCTTATAGCTTGAAAAAGCCAAGTTTTTCAGCGTAGCGTTTGCCGCTGAGCATATCATATTCAATCATCTCATAGTCTTTCAGAGCTTCGGTTTCTTTAGGGCTTTTGTCTTCAAACAGCGACTTTGCGAGCACTGGCGTTTCAAGCTGGCTGGCGGCCAGAAGGTGGTAGTATGCAGGCATTTTGGCGTCTAGATATTTAAACAGTTCAAGCGGTATGTAATTAGAGCTAATAGTTCCTAGGTCTGTGCCCGTGGCGAAGTTGGAGTAGATTAGCACGGGAGTTTGATATTTTAGGGGTGTGCCTTCAAGATTATTATATAGCCCTGGTAGGTGGTCTCCCCAGAAAACCAAAACGGTTTTTTCTTCGCGAGTTTTAATTTGTTTTACTAGATTGCCCAAAGCGGCATCAGAGCTGTGTAAGCTTTGTAAGTAATTATCTATGGCCGAATTAGTGCTTTCCTCTACGCCTTCAGCGGTAGACTTAAAACTATGCTCCTTATAAGTGTTAGAGTATGGCATGTGATTTTGCATAGTTATGAGCGTAACAAACTGCTTGCCGTCTTTATCAAGCTGCTGCATAGCTTGCTTGTAGGCGGATTCGTCGGAAATATACTTATTAGTGTTAGGTTCGGGCGCGGTGTATGTGAAACTGTTTTTATCTTTAAACGAATCGAAACCAATATTTTTATACACGATGTTGCGTTTATACATGTTACCCGAGAAAGGATGAAGGCCTGAAGTTGTGTAGCCTAACGTGCCCAAGAAATTAGGTAGAGCAGGAAAGTTAGTTTTTTTAGACATTATCTGAACGTAGGGCACGACACCCAGGAAATAATTACTGAAACCAGTTAGCGCTTCAAACTCTACATTGGCTGTGCCGCCGCCATATTCTGAACCGTGCAGAATGCCGTTTGCGGTGTGTTCGTCTTCTTTTAATTCACTTAGATTGGGTACGGGATTATCGCCTACGAATGGGTAAGTACCTGCTAATATGTTGGGGTCGGCAAACGACTCGTTCATAACGTATAGGATATCGATGTTGTCTTTTTCTAGCGAGTGTTTGGTGGCGTTTCTCTCTTTGGCGATGGCGGTATATTTGTCAACAATCTGTTTTATGACGGCTTCGTTATATTCTGAAAATGTTGGCTTTTCCATTTTTTTACTGCCGATATTATATATGAACCCTACTAAAAAGCCGTTTCGATTGTAGTTTTCAACTTGGTTCCAGGCCACAATTTCGGTGTCGAGAAATTTTACGTAAGTGCGGCGATCGTTGATAGACCTAACGGGCGCCACGGTTGTTACTAACATCAACATGCTGGTTAAGCCTAGCATTAGGCGAAAAGTTGCAGACTTTTTACTACGTCGCCTGAGTTTTAGTTTGTGATTAATGAACTTTTGCAGCAAGCTAGCGCCAACGATGATAGCAATAATGATTAATAGCGTGAACGCAAGTTCCCAAAGATTAACCATTTGGGTTAGTTCGCTAGCTTCGGTGGCCATCTGCAGATCTTCGGGTAGTAGCGGGAAGTCGCGCGAGCGATATTTATTAATGTGCGCAAAAGTTATGGTGATTATGGAAGCTAGTAGCACTGCTTCGCCGCGCAAAACAGTTTTAAAGACAGCGATAAATACCAGGCTAATAAAGAACATGATGAGGCAGGTATAGATGAAGATTTCTGGATGGTTTGTCATGAAGTTGATGGCTCCATCCAAGTTGTAAAGCCTTTGGCGATACTCTAACGCTAGCACCATTATTGGTGTGAGAACTACAGCGCATAATGCAGACACTGTGTAGTAAATTCGCTTTGGCGTCCAGAACCTATTGATATTACTACCAATAGTGCGCCAAGTTTTATATGGGTTAGTTTTAGCTTCTAAGAAGGCATTTTTAAAATCTGGCCCGAAATCTTTCAGCCCGTTTTTAAGCCGCCTAAAAGGTCGAAGTATTTTCTCTCGCCGACTCATGTATAAAATATATTATAGCATGAGCAAGCTAAGCGGAGAGAACTTGCCCGTGTTTTTGTGTGGTGTAACTTGGCGCGACCTGCTAAAATTGGTGCGTGGACTGGGCGCATTTTCATCAATTCATTCATTTTGTATACCCAGCCTTCATGCTAGCCATTGTGTTTGTGGTGGCCTACACCATTTCGCGTGCGCCAGTAATTAGGCGGTTTTATTTGCCAGCTGCGTTAATAGCTGGTGTTTTATTGTTGGTGCTTGGCCCGCAGGTGGCTGGCCGTTATTTCCCAGGTTGGCAGCTGCAATCAGTGTTTTATGATATATGGTCGCCACTTCCAGGCCTACTAATTAACGTAGTGTTTGCGTGTTTGTTTTTGGGGCATCCGTTACTATCTATTAAGAAAATCTGGCGGTTGAGCGGTTCACAGATAGCTTTTGGCCAAATGATAGCCTGGGGGCAATACTTGGTGGGAGGATTGGCTACACTATTTATTTTGATACCGTTGTTTAATGTTAACCCTGTAACGGCTTCGCTTCTGGAGGTTAGCTTCGAGGGTGGCCATGGCACTGTAGTTGGTTTAGGGCCAGTTTTCCAAGATTTAAACTATCAAATAGGGCAGGAAATTGCGTACGGGCTAGCTACGGCTAGCTTGGTAACTACCTTGCTTATAGGGATTATTTTTATACAGTGGGGTCGTCATCGCGGCTACACCCGCCCCGACAATCACAAACACCGCGAAAAGCGTAGTTTTTATTACTACACTTTGGTGCACGACATCCATCACCGCGCCATGAAATTAAAAGACAAAAAAATGACGTTATGGAAACTGGCTCGACACGCTTTGCTGGTAGCGCTTTCTATATTTATCGGTTGGTGTTTGCGTGAAGGTTTGATTTGGATAGACAAACTGATACTTATTCCACATGGGCTTAAGTTCTTTAGTTATGTGCCGCTGTTTTCTATCTGTATGTTTGGCGGGTTGATTGTCAACTGGCTTTGTATCAGAGCTAAGATTCATGTATCAGCCACGGCTAACGGCATGATAAGTGCTTTGGCGTTGGGTGTATTGATTATGACGGCCGTTGGTACTATGAGCCTAGAGTTCTTCAACGGCCACGCGGCGACGTTCTGGATTCTGTATCTTGCAGGTTCGGTGTGGATCATTGGTGCGGTGCTGATTCTGGCTAAACGCATGTTTACCCGCTATTGGTTTCAAAATGCTATGGTTAGCTTTGGGCAGGCTATGGGCATGACGGCCACTGGGCTATTATTCGCTCAGATGGTTGACCCTAAAAATCGCACGGGCGCGGTAGATGCCTTCGGTTATAAACAAATGTTATTTGAACCGTTCATGGGTGGCGGACTCATAACTGCTATCTCTATGCCGATGATTTTAACTATCGGCCTACCACTGTTTACGGCGATATGTGGTGGTATTGTTGTGTTCTGGATCTTGATGGGGCTGTTCTATTTTGCACGTCGAAGTTAACGTGTAATCTAAGGTGTTTTGTGGTATACTACTTTACAAATGGCGGTATATCATCAGAAAGTAATTAATGAAGATGCGTTTCTGCGCGATCAAGCGCGTGGAGAGCTAAAAACGGTATTATGGGTGAGCTTACTAACGGGGTTACTAGCGGTTGGCAGCCTATTTTTGTTACTTAACTGGCTTGATACTGCGCGAGCTTTTAATATTAGTTTGGTGGTAGCGGCCACGGTCGGCACAGTTATTTACGCTAAAGCGCGCATATTTAGCGGCATGACCATTTTTGTCATGAACTTACTAGTATTCTGGAGTTTTATCACTTCCGATTCCCCAAGTTTTTGGTATAGCCTATTTTTCGTAGCGGCTTATGTAACAGTAAGCGTTTTAACTAGCCAGATTTGGCGTATCCGCAAGGTTTGGTTAGCTATTGTTCTGAGTATTCCGCTAGTGATTTTACCGCACCTAGTGTAAACTGGAAGTATGGAATTTATTTTATGTGTAGCGGTTGTTATTTTGCTTGCGCTAGTGGCTTTTTTGCTGGTGCGTGGGCAACGCGCGCCCAAAAACGATAACCAGCTAAACGATATCAGCCGTCGTATTGATGAAATGGGCAAAAGCCTGAATGATAATAATCTGCGCGCTAACGCCAGTTTACATAAGCAGTTTGAGGCCAGCCAAAAACTGGTGCGCGATATCACCGAGCGCATGGCAAAGTTCGAAGAAACCAACAAAAACGTGCTACAAGCTACCGATAAGCTGGAAGATCTGCAGAATATTTTACTCAACCCAAAGCATCGCGGTAATTTTGGCGAGTTTCAGTTGAACGCTTTGCTTGAAAATTTTTTCCCGCCCAACCAATGGAAGGCGCAGTATAAATTTAAGAACGGCGACGTTGTCGACGTGGCGCTATTTTTAAAAGACGATAAGATTTTGCCGATCGATAGCAAATTCAGCCTAGAGAACTACAATCGCATGGTGTCTGAAAAGAACAAAGAAAAGCGCGATGCGTTAGCCAAAGAAGTTTATAAAGACCTGAAACTGCGCATTGATGAAACCAGCAAATACGTTCGCCCGAGCGAAAATACTATGGATTTTTCCTTCATGTTTATTCCTAGCGAGGCGTTATATTATGATATGTTTTTAGTAAAAGTGGGCGATAGCGCCACGCAGCGCGACTTAATGGAGTATGCTATGCGCGACCGCGGAGTGGTGGTGGTTAGCCCAACCACATTTACGGCTTATCTACAAACAGTTTTGCAAGGCTTGCGTAGTCTTCAGATCGAAGAGCAAGCTAAAGAGATCCAAAAGCGCGTGGGGCAACTGGGGCAACACATTGAAAAGTACGATGACCTCATGACACGCCTAGGTAATAGTTTGGGTACAACTGTGAACCATTATAATAACGCGCACAAAGAGCTCAAAAAGATCGATAAAGATGTAGTCAAAATTTCGGGTGGCGACGAGCAGGTTGACCCATTACTACTAGACAAACCGCAGAGTAATTAAAAATAAATAGGACAATACTTTCCTGTAAACTAAAGCACCCCGCTAATGTTTAGCGAAGTGCTTTTGTTTTTTTCTGCGAACTAAAGCTATTCGGCGTCGGCGCCAGTAGCGGCAATTAGGTCGTTAATGAAGAAACCTAAAATACCACCAATGACTGGGGCTAAAGCATAAACCAATAGCGCCCATCCGAGGTGTATCTCGCCGTTGAAAGTTTGCATAGCGACGGCAATTGCTGGGTTAAGCGCGAAGCCACCACCTATGTAACCAGCAGTGGTTAGCGCAAGGAGCAAAGCTACGAACAAGCCGCTGCCAGCTGTGATTGCAAACGTAAATACGCTTCGTTTGTATTTAAGCGCACGTGCAAAGAACAAGCCGATGATACCAGCACCCAACAATTCGGTGAAGATGATGAACCATTCTTTACCTTCTGGTAGTACGGCCATTCTGAATAGCTCTGGCGCTTGCTGGCCATAAGCGGCCATTTCGGCGCTAACGGCCGGTGAGCCACCAATGAAGCCTGTCATTACGACGTAAGCTAGTAACGCACCTAACACCTGAGCAATCAGGTAAAAGATGCCACGCACTACTGAAACGCGACGAGTTACCATCGCACCCAGTGTAATTACTGGGTTAATGTGTGCACCCGAAAACGCGTAAGTTGCCAACGAGATGCCCAAGATACCGAACAAAACGTAGAGCGGTGAAGCTTGTGTGGCCAAAACAACGATGACCAACAAAAACACGCCGATAATTTCGGCGAGCAGAGAGCCTACGAACGCGGGAGTGCGGAAAAAGCTCGCAACACTTTCGTCGCCGCTATATTTCTTCGCGAACAAGCCCACATTTTTAGTTTTTACTACTTTTGCGGCCGCCACCGTCTTAGCCGCAGGTTTCCTAGCTGCCGACTTCTTTTTTGGGGCAGCCTTTTTAGCTGTTGCCATTTAACCTCCTTAAACTGTTATAGCTTAATGATAGCATAAAATTATAAAAATGTTACAATCATAAATATGGGTTTATTAATGAAGCAAGAACATGAACGCAGTAAGCTGCAGGAAAAGATTGCTGCCGAACTACGCGAAAAAGCAACGCGCACTAGTTTAGTTGATAATGAGTCGCCAGATATGGTAGAAGATTCGGCCTACCAGGAGAACACGCGATTAACTCGCAGCACGGCTTGGGCGTGGTTGATTCTGTTTCTCGTTATAGTGGTATCTGTAGTATTTATATTCGTGCAGTTTTAACGTATAATTATACTTATGGACAAACTTGAAAATGTGAAGAAAACACTTTTTGCGCGCGCCGCTGAGCTTGATGAGCCACGGTCGATTTTGCGAGCGCCAGAGCTGAAGAAACTTTACCAAGTTTTGCCAACTTTACCAGAGGTAGATCGAGCTAAAATTGGCCAAAAAATCAACTCTTTCAAGAGAGAACTGGAGAAACTTGTACAAGTTTTGGAAGCAGAAACAGAAGATGCGGCGGTCGAGCCGATTGACATCACGGCGCCAATGGCGGTCAATGCGTCGCTACCTACTTTGATGACGTCAGACCGCGGCTCGCGGCATCCGCTGATGACGGAGCTAGACCGCGTGATTGATATTTATCAAAAAATGGGTTTCGAGGCGGTCGAAAGTCGCCAGCTGGACGACGATTTTCATATGTTTACCAGCCTCAACTTCCCGCCCGATCATCCGGCACGCGACGGTTATGACACTTTTCAGACGGCGGAGGGGTTTATCCCGCCGGCGCATACCAGCACTATGCAGCATCGGATTTTGCAGACCGGTAAGGAGAAATTGGAAAAAGGTGGGCAAATTGCGGCGGTTAGCTACGGCCGGGTGTTTCGCAACGAGGACGTCGACGCCACGCACGAGCACACTTTTTATCAGTGCGAGGGCGTGTTTGTCAGCCGCGATGCCACGCTGGGGCAGATGTTGGCGGTGCTGCGGGAGTTTTTTGAAAATTATTATGGTCAAAAGTTGCGGATCAAGACTCAGCCAGCGTATTTCCCCTTTACCGAGCCGAGCTTGGAGTTTTTGATCGAAAAGCCGGCCAGCTTGGGCGGCAAAGGCGACGGCTGGTTGGAAATGCTGGGCTGCGGTATGATTCACCCCAATGTGCTAAAAGCCGCCTGCATCGACCCCGCCAAGTATCGCGGATTTGCCTGGGGCGGCGGGATTGACCGCTTGGTAATGCTAAAATACGGCATCGACGACGTCCGCCACTTTGAGT
>JAIRRY010000021.1 GCA_031255735.1 Candidatus Nomurabacteria bacterium
GGCCAGACAATTTGGGCGAGCTAAAAAGCAAAATCCGCGCCACGCTGTCGGCGGCTGGTGCGAACGAAGTGCTGACGTATAGTTTTGTCAGCGGCCAGCTGCTCGAAAACGCCGGTCAAAGCCCGGATAATTCTTATAAAATAACTAATTCGATTAGCCCAGAGCTGCAATATGTGCGGCAACAAATTGTGCCGAGTTTGCTGGAAAAAGCCAGAGAAAACTTGCGCGAAGGTTATGACAAGTTTGCTTTGTTTGAGATGAATCAGGTTTTCTGGAAAAGTGAAGGGCTTAACGGCGAAAATGTACCAGTTCAGTTTGATAACTTCGGATTTGTGATTGTGGATAGTAAAAACACGGCTGGTTATTACTCTGCTAAAAAATATGTGGACGAATTGGCGCTTGGGCTTGGTTTAACAGTGCAGTTTGTGCCGCGCGACAAACCGCACGAAGTTGGCGTTTATTTCGAACCGAAACGTTCGGCGGACTTGTTCATCAGGGACAAGCGCATTGGTATGGTTGGCGAAATCAAAAATAGTGTTGCCGACAGATTCAAGTTGCCGCACCAAACTGCGGCTGCCGAGATGGGCGTCGACTTAATATTGGATGCTATTCAGGAATCAGCCAAAAACAAAAGTTACCAGAAGAAAAGCCGTTTTCCGAGTGTTGAACGCGACATTACTTTTCAAGCTGTTTCCAATCTGGAATACGCCAAACTGGAAAATCTTATCTGTAAAACTTTGGAAAAGCAAAAACTTTGGTTTCAGTATGTTCCATTGTCGATCTACCAGGGCGACGGCCAAGCAACCAAAAACATCAGCTTCCGCCTGAGCTTCGCAAGTTATGAAAAAACCCTCGGCGGCGAAGAAATTGCTGTTATAATGGACGCTATTGCAGAAGGTGCAAAAAAAGATTTAAAAGCAGAGGTAATTTAGATGAGTGAAACTAAAACTAGTGTACGAATTTTCGTTGGCCTTATGGCGTTCTTGATGGTAGTAAGTACTTTGGGGCTTTATGTTGTTATAATTTTGGGTAATCAAAGTCAGTCTAAAGAACAAGCTGCGGCCAACCAGGCACAGATTCAGTTTAACGAAAAAGTTCAGATTCAACAATCTAAGCTGAGCGTGCAAGCCGCTGAGCTCAGTAAAAAATACTACGACGAGTTTGTGGCTTATAAAAACGAAGTTAGATCGTTTAACGCAGCAGCGGTTACCGAGCTAAAAACCCGCGACTTAAAAGCTGGTGACGGCGCGAAAATAACTGAAGACTTTGAAGATTACAGTATGTACTATATCGGTTGGCAGCCAGATGAAAAACTCTTTGACTCATCACTTGAAAACGAATCTTTAAAAGCGCCTTTGCCTGGTAGTGGCAGTTATATTGTGGGCTGGAATGAAGGTGTAATTGGTATGAAAGTAGGTGGCGTGCGTGAAATTACTATTCCGGCCGATAAGGCGTATGGTAGTGGTAGTGGCGAGAACGAACAAGGCCAGCCGCTCGGCCCGCTTAAGTTTATCGTTATGGTGATTGAGAAAATTGACGACATTTCATACCCCAAGGGCACTTACGATCTATGTATGAAAGCCAATAAACAATATATCGATCAATATGGCAAAGAAGCCGTCGATCAGTTTATGTGTGGAACTTATAAAGACGAGGAAAAGTAGTGAAAGACTTGGTGATAATTGGATCTGGACCAGCGGCTTTTGGTGCGGCAATCTACGCTGCGCGCGAAGAAATTGACACCACTGTATACGAAAAATCAGTTATTGGCGGGCTTCTGGTTACTATCGATCACGTAGATAATTATCCTGGTTTTCCAGATGGTGTAGAAGGTAGCGAATTAGTCAAAAATATGCAACTTCAGGCTGAACGTTTTGGCGCTGAGGTGGAATACGGCGAAGTGAGTCGTATTAAACCAAACGGTTCGGGCGCATACATTGTAACGGTAGACGGCGAAGATGTTACGGCGCGCGCGGTGCTTATCGCGAGCGGCTGGACATATAACGCTATGGGCGTGCCAGGCGAAAAAGAATACAAAAATCGCGGCGTGCATTATTGCGCCACCTGCGACGGCCCTTTTTATAAGGATAAAAAAATATTAGTGGTAGGCGGCGGTAACTCGGCAGCGCAGGAAGCGGTGTTCCTAACTCGTTTTGCTAGCCAGGTTGAGATTTTGGCACGCAGCAGTTTCAAAGCTAGTGCGGTTTTGCAGAAAAAAGTAAAAGAGCATGGTATCAGTGTTCATGAAGGTGTAGGCGTGGCTGAAGTTTTGGGCGACGGCAATCACGTAACGGGGCTGAAAGTTATAGATGAAAAGGGTGAGCGCGAAATTTCAGCTGAGGGCATTTTTGTGTTCGTAGGCATTCACCCGTCTAGCGAGTTTGCGGCTGAATCAGGCTTAGAGCTAGACGAACAGGGTTATATTAAAACGGGCTCTAGCTATCAAACTAGCCTGCCAGGCGTGTTCGTGGCGGGCGATATTCGTAGCGGCTCAACCAAGCAGATTATCACGGCTGCGGGCGAAGGTGCAGCTGCGGCTAAAGCTATCGGCAAGTACTTAGCTGAATAAAAAAGTTGTTCAGAATACGCTATATGTAGCGTATGAAGCTGCAGTAAACGCTATATATAGCGTTTAGCTTTCTAGAGCTTTTTTGATCTCTTCTACAATAAACGGTGAGCGGCGAGGACTGACAGAGTGTCCATTGGCGCTCTCGGCTAGGCTAATGTGCGCGTATTTAGCTAATTTGAGCAGGTTGGCGCGGCTTACTATGGAGTCGAATGTGCCGTTTACTAGTAGCACGGGGATATTCAGCCGTTTTACTTCGTCCCAGGCGTGGCCTTTTAGTACAACATTATCCATACTGCGCCTGAAAGCTGGCGACTTGGCGTACTTAGCTTCAAAGTTTGAAAATTTTTCCACCACACCCGCAACTTTTTTGCCACCCTTACTGCCAGCAGCCTTCTTCAGGTTATCTAACATGGCGGCGTATAGAACGTCGCTTGGGATGCGTTGTTCCTTAGGTGTCATAAATGGCGGCGACACCAGCACTAACTGCTTGGCGCTATTATATCTTGCCGTATATTCGGTGGCTAGTAACGCACCCATCGAGTGCCCCACGATTGTAATCGGGCCAGTTATAAATAGGCCACCTAAAGTGCGATGAATAGCGCGAACTTGGTCGCGCACTGCAAACTTGTTCCACTTTGGCGAAGCCGATTTGCCAAAGCCGAGCAGGTCTATGCCGATTAATCGTACGCTTTCAAAAGTTGGGTCTTGTTTTATGATTTTTAGCAGCTCATCCCAGGTGTGTGATGAAGCAGCGACGCCATGCAAAAACACCAGCGTATTGCGTTCTATCCCTTTAGGACGTTTGTCGAACGCCACGTGTAATTTGTAAGGCACGCTAAGAGTCTTGTGGATAAACTTGTCGAACATGTACGTATTATACTATCATAGGAACGTAACTTAAAGGAGATAAGATGGCAGACTTTAATAAAATCCTTACGCCTGGCGACTACGAGAACGGCGACATCAACGTGGTAATTGAAATCCCAGTTGGTAGTATTCAGAAGATTGAATGGAGGCGTGACTTGGCGTGCTTCATGATCGATCGCATCGAGCCGAGCGCATTCCCGAAGCTAACTAACTACGGTTTCATCCCGCAAACTCTTGATGAAGACGGTGATGAGCTAGATGTGCTTTTAGTATCAAACGAAAAGTTAACCACGGGCGTGTTTTTAGAAGCTAAAGTGCTCGGCGTGATGAAATTTAGCGACGACGACGAAGTTGACGATAAGATTATCGCTGTGCCCGCGGACGATCGCAGCACTGGCAACCCATACAAAACGCTGGAGGATTTGCCAGAGCAGCTAATTAAGCAGCTAGAATTCCACTTCAATCACTACAAAGACCTTAAGAAACCTGGCACAACTAAGGTTGAGGGTTTCTTCGGGCTTGATGAAGCTAAGCAAGTTATCGCCGATGCGATTGACCGCTGGAACAAGCAGTAATATTGCCCAAGCTATAAAATAGCGCGATTCTAGACAGTTTAAGGTGGCTAGTGATATAATAACCACAAGTGTAATTAGGGGGCTCAAATGGTAAAAATTGCGATAAACGGGTTCGGTAGGATTGGCCGATGTAGTTTTAAGATTGCCTTTGAGCGGGCGGACGTTGAGATTGTGGCGATTAACGACTTAACAGACGTAGCAACCTTAGCGCATTTATTAAAATACGATTCTTCATACGGCATATATGGCCGCGATGTGCAAGTAAGCGACGCGCTAGATGAACTGATTGTGAACGGTAAACATATCAAGTGTTTTGCCGAAACCGACCCTGCTAAATTGCCGTGGGGCAAGTTGGGTGTTGATGTAGCGCTTGAGTGCACGGGTGCCTTTACCGACCCTGCCAAAGCACGCGCTCACATTGATGCAGGTGCAAAGAAAGTGGTCATTTCCGCCCCAGCAAAGGGCGACGGCGCTAAAACCATCGTGATTGGTGCGAACGAAGACACGCTCACGGTTGATGATGAAGTAATCAGCAACGCGTCGTGCACCACTAACTGCATAACGCCAGTCATGGCGGTGCTGGAGAACAATTTCGGGATCGAAAAGGCCATGATGACTACGGTGCACAGCTATACGGCTAGCCAGCGCTTGCAAGATGCGCCAGCTAAAGACCTGCGCGAAGCTAGGGCAGCAGCCGAGAATATCGTGCCAACTAGCACGGGTGCTAGCAAAGCGGCGGCCTTGGCGCTGCCTGCGCTTAAGGGTAGGTTTTGTGGTTTAAGCGTGCGCGTGCCAACTCCAGTAGTCAGTTTGGCTGATTTTGCAGTGCTTATTAAAAAAGATACCACCAAGGAAGAGATCAACACGGTGTTTAAAGAAGCTGCAACGGAAGACTACTATCAAGGGATTTTGGCGGTAACTGAAGAAGAAATGGTTAGTGGCGATTTCAAGGGCAATAGCTATTCGGCAATTGTGGATCTTAGCTTAACCGACGTAGTGGGTGGAAATTTGATTAAAGTGGTGGCTTGGTATGATAACGAATGGGGCTATAGTAATCGTTTGGTGGAACTAAGCGCCGATTTCGGAAAGATGGTGAAATAATGAAAGTTTTTGTAGGCGCAGATCACAACGGGTTTCATCTGAAAGGCCAGGTGTTGTTATTTTTACAACAGTCGGGCTACGAAGCGGTTGACGTGGGCGATGACAAACTAGACCCAGAAGACGATTTTCCGCAGTTTGCTAAAAAAGCTGCGCTAGCAGTGTTGGCCGAAGGCGGCGATGCTCGTGCAATCTTGCTTTGTGGTGGTGGCCAAGGGATGTGCATGGCGGCCAACCGCTTTAAGGGTATCCGCGCTTCGGTGATTTGGGATAGTGTTGAGGCCCGCATGACGCGTAACGACAACGACAGTAACGTGCTATGCTTGCCGTCGCGCCTACTAGATGGTGAGAATAAAACCTGGCAAGACATCATAGATACTTGGTTAACCACACCGTTTGCGGCTGCAGCGCGCTATGTGAGGCGTAACAACGAACTCGACGAGATAGGAGGTTAAAGTGGCGGTAATTGCGCCAACGATTTTAGTAGAAGATGTAGAAAGTTATAAGGCTAAAGTGGTGCAGCTACATGAGTTTGCTGAACGTGTACAGGTAGATATTACCGACGGCGAGTTTGCTACAGCTAATACCATTGATGAAAGCCAAGTATGGTGGCCAACCGAGTGGCAGACCGACCTACATATGATGGTTAAAGAACCCAGCAAGCATATTGATACATTGATTAAGCTTAGCCCGAATTTAGTAATCTTTCACGCTGAAGTTGAAGAAGACCTACTGCCTACCATTAAAAAGCTAAAAAACGCTGGTATTGGTGCTGGTGTGGCACTTCTTAAGCCAACTTTTCCAGCTAGTGTGAGTAAATATATCAAGGCCGCCGATCACGTTATGATTTTTAGCGGCGATCTTGGGCATCAAGGCGGCAAAGCCAGCCTATTACAGCTAGAAAAGGTGCACCTAATCAAGAATATCAACCCAGATACAGAAATTGGCTGGGATGGTGGCGCTAACCTAGATAACGTATTTAATATGGCAAGCGCTGGTGTGGATGTAATTAATGTTGGCGGCGCGATTGAACGCGCTAGCGACCCAGCTGCTATGTATAGGTCGTTAGTTGAAACCGCCAATAAACACGGAGTCGTTTATTAATGCCGGTTCGGGTGGTTTGCGTTGGCGCGGTGTATCAAGAGGCTTATTTAAGTCACTCGCCGATTTTTAAGCCAGTGCACGAAGGTATGCGCGGCGATTTCACCGAAATAAAGCTGGGCGATACAGTAGAGGTAGAGCGCGTGGATCTTAAGGTTGGCGGCACGGCCTTGAACGCGGCGGTTACGTTCGCTAGGCAGAGTTTTGAGGTTGGTTTTGCGGGTACAATTGGCCACGATACGGCTGGCCAAATGGTGGTTGATCTACTAGACCGCGAATGCATTGATCGTGGGTTGGTGGCATATTCGCGAAAATGGCACACTGGTTTTGCCACGGTACTTCTTTCGCCTAAAGGTGAGCGCACGCTACTTCTACACCCTGGCGCTGCTGGCGACTATAGCGGCCTAAATGTGCCAAAGATTATTGAAAAGAACCCTAACTGGATTTACATCACGTCGCTTAAGGGTGATTTTGTGAAGCTTCGTGAGCTACTGGAAGAATGTGTAAAAGCCAAAATCAAGATTGCTCTAAAACCTGGCTTGGCTGAACTTAAACAACTAAGTAAATTGCGCCCGTTGCTTGAAGATGTTGACTTACTACTGGTGAGCGCCCGTGATGCCAAGAGTATTGTAGGTGGCGAAACTCTCGATGAATTAGTACATCATTGTCTTAATCTTGTGCCAAGCGTAGCAATTACGGCAGGCGTAGACGGCTCGATCGTGTCTGACAGTAAAACCGTGGTGCGGGCTGGTTTGTATGAAGATGTGCACGTGATAGATAAAACGGGCGCTGGCGACGCTTTCGATTCGGGGTTGCTCGCCGCGCTGCTAGCTGGTAAACCACTCGCCGAGGCGGTAGTGTTCGCTAGTGCCAACGCCGTGTCGGTGGCGCAGCATATTGGCGCGCAAGCTGGTATCTTAAACTTAAGCACGAAACTACACCCAATGCTAATTAAGGAAACTAAGTTGCGATGAGTCAGTTGGCAAAGTTATTGCAAGCTAATACTCACAGGCTAGATTTTGTAACGAGTTCGCTTAACAAAAACTGCCATATGGCAATTGACGCCAAACTCATGGGCGACTTGCACGAAACGGTGGCGCGTGCCATGCATAATCTAGGGCTAGACCCTGAGAACACCACTGGCCCCGAGCTTTATCGAGCGTTGGGTAATCGTTTCCATGAAGATTTTAAGCAACTCGTTAAAACGCCCAAATTCGATAAGAAGGCGTTGCAGAAACTGATGGAGCAAAAGGGTTCACCGAGGTTTTGGCGAGATACTCTGTGGGCTGGCGCGCTTTACGACAAACGCCCGCTATCGTTTAATGTGTTCGATATGTTTCAGAGCTTTTCGGCCGATATACCTTACGCGGCGCATGGCTACGAAAATTTTAAAGAAAGTTTACTAGGTGAGTTAGTTAGTAGATACGAAGCTAGAGGTGCGAATCACATATTGTTAGATAAGCTCAAGCATGTTACTATAGTGCAAGAAAATAATACCAAAAAGGGAAGATAAATAATGAAATATCAAATTTGCGTATCCGGTGCTGCTAGTGGTGACACCGTGCAGCAATCTCATGAATTAGCATACACATTAGGCAAAACGATTGCTGAATCTGGCCACACTTTGACTACTGGTGCAACCGTTGGTTTGCCGCATTTTGCCGCGCAAGGCTTCATGAGTGTTAAAAACTCTAAGGGCGTATCGGTTGGTTTTTCACCAGCCAGCAGCATCCGCGAGCATATCTCGGTTTATCGCCTGCCAACTAAAGAATTCGACTACATCAACTTTACGGGCATGGCTTACGTTGGTCGCGATGTTCACTTGGTTCGCAGTAGTGATGCTGTTATAACTGTGGGCGGCCGTATGGGCAGCCTGCATGAGCTTTCCACAGCGCTTGAAGCCAAAAAGGTTTGCGGTATTCTGCTTGGTAGCGGCGGTTTGGCCGATTACGCACAAACTTTGTTCGAAAACATCTGGGCGCCGAATATGGAAAACGTAGTTTTCGATAAAGACCCAGAAAAGTTGGTACGCAAGGTTATTCGCAGGTTAAATGAGCGCTATAAAGATTTTCATCCGCTAGCTAACGACGGCCAAATTAGTAAAGAACGCGCGGGTTTAGGTTAAGCCAACCGTTGCGCACGCGGCAACTAGCGCAACCCCGTTGCAAGGCGTCCCTAGTTGTGGTAAGATGATTTAAGTCTAATAATATTTAAGCTGAAGAGAAGAGATGGCGAAGAAAACTACAAAGCGTAAATTGGTAGGTTTGGTAAGCGATGAGAGCGGCAATCGCACTTATTACACGACCAAAAATACTCAGAATACGACCGAGAGAATCAGCTTGCGCAAATATGACCCAGTTTTGCGTAAACACGTTACTTACACTGAAACGAAAAAGAGCCTTGGCCGTAACGAAGTAAAAGCCAAAAAACACTAATTCGTACGCTATATATGGTGGTTGTACGCTATATATAGCGTATTTTTAGTAGTTTTGGTAAAATAAGAGAGCGTTAAGGGGAAAGGGTAGGCGGATACGTTAGCTCTCCGTTTGATGGAGAAACTATAGGTTTGCCCTGTAAGCCAAAGGCGCATTTAGGGGCGTAGTTAAACGGTATAACGGCGGTCTCCAAAACCGCTATTCATGGTTCGATTCCGTGCGCCCCTGCCAAGATATGGATTTTAAACTTGTTAGTAAGTACCAACCCACAGGGGACCAGCCCGAAGCAATTCGGTTGCTTAGCGAAGGCTTAAAACAGGGCAGGCGCGAACAGGTGCTAAAAGGCGTAACGGGCAGCGGTAAAACTTTCACTATGGCTAATATCATCGCTGCTAAAGGTGCGCCCACGTTGGTGCTAGCGCATAATAAAACCTTAGCCGCGCAGCTGTTCAGCGAATTTAAAGAGTTCTTCCCAGAAAACGAAGTACATTATTTCGTGAGCTATTTCGATTACTACCAACCCGAAGCGTATATCGCGAGCAGCGATACCTACATCGAAAAAGACAGCAAAATTAACGACGAGATTGACCGTTTGCGTCACGCGGCCACCGATGCGCTACTAAGCCGCCGCGACGTGATTGTGGTGGCTAGCGTTTCGTGCATCTACGGTATCGGCAGCCCCGAAAGCTACGACCACATGTCGATTAGGCTGAAAAAAGGCGAGCAACGCAAACGTGATAAGTTTCTGCGGCATTTAGCCGATATTCAGTATCACCGTAACGACGTAGATTTCGCGCGCGGCACTTTTCGCGTGCGTGGTGATACGGTAGATGTCATCCCAGCTAGCGGCGACATGGCTTATCGGGTTGAGTTTAACTTTGATACGGTGGAGCAGCTGACGGTAGTTGATAGTTTAACGGGTGAAATACTAGAGCGGCCAGAAACGCTCACCATTTTCCCTGGCAGTCACTTCGTTACGCCTAAAGAAAAACTAGATGCGGCGCTGATTGATATTAAAAAAGAGTACGAAGATCGCCTGCGCTACTTTGAGAAGAACGGTAAATTACTTGAGGCTCAGCGCTTAGCTCAGCGCACCAAGTACGATATTGAGATGTTGGAGGAAACTGGTTTCGTAAAGGGCATCGAAAACTACAGCCGCTACCTAACAAACCGCGCGGCTGGCGAACAACCAGCTACCCTGCTTGATTTCTTCCCTGATGATTTTTTGCTACTAGTTGACGAATCACATATGAGTTTGCCCCAAGTGCGCGGCATGTACAACGGCGATCGTGCACGTAAAGAGGTGTTGGTGGAATACGGGTTTCGTCTGCCAAGCGCCCTAGATAATCGCCCGCTCACCTTCGATGAGTTTAACAGCCACATCAATCAAGTAGTTTACGTTTCGGCTACGCCAGGTGATTACGAATTAGCTCGCAGCGGTGCGCCCATAGAGCAAGTAATCCGCCCCACTGGGCTATTAGACCCTGAAGTGGAAGTGCGCCCAACCGAGCACCAGGTAGATGATCTGGTGAATGAAGTGCAAGAACGGGTTGCGAAGCACCAGCGCGTGCTAGTTACCACTTTAACTAAGCGTATGGCGGAAGATCTTACGGAATATCTGAAAGATCTAGGCATTAAAACGGCTTATGTGCATAGCGATATTGATACGTTGGAGCGTTCGGATATTTTGCGCGATCTGCGTGAGGGCGTTTACGACGTGCTGGTGGGTATCAATCTGCTCCGTGAAGGGCTAGACTTGCCTGAAGTTTCGCTTGTTGCCATTCTTGACGCCGACAAAGAGGGTTTCCTGCGTAGTGAAAGTGCGCTTATCCAAACTATCGGCCGCGCTGCTCGCCACGTGGAAGGCAAGGTGATAATGTATGGTGACGTCGTGACGGGCTCGATGCGGGTGGCCATCGACGAAACTAACCGTCGCCGTGCAATCCAAGAGAGCTATAACCAAGCACACGGCATTAAGCCGCGCAGCATCAAAACAGAGGTGAAACAGGGGCTGCGTGCCATAATTCCGCAAAAAGACTCGAAGTCGCGGTTGAACTTGAAGAAGATCCCGAAGGAGGAATACCCAGGGCTAATTAGCGAGCTCACTAACCAGATGGAGCTGGCAGCTGCTAACTTAGAATTCGAAAAGGCCGCCGAGCTGCGCGACGTTATAGGCGAAATTAAAGAAAAGTTGTGAATCTTATAGGTTATAACAACAGAAAGAGCCCCACGAGTGGGGCTCTTTTCAAGCTTGAGTACTGAGTCAGGATGGCGCCGCTCTACGCGGCCGTGTTTACCCGTATCTTTAATACGGGTTCCTGCCGAGAGAGTACTACGCTCTCGGATTGCCCCCTGCTCAGGGGCCTTGGTATTCTGGCGCCGCTGCCGCGGCTTCCCTGTAGACCACCAGTCATGGACTGGCTAAAGACGATCTCGTACGGCTTTGAGCCGCAAACTCGAAAACGCCTGTGCCACAGGTTATTAGATACTCACCCAGCCATCGCTTACTCTTCCCCGTGCGCCGCGATGGATTCACGCACGGGTTTAATCCTTAGGTTTGACAGGTCGACGTCACCGTCGTTGCCTGTCCAGGAGGATGCCCGCGTGTATCGACTTACACCTCTGATAAATACTGTAGGTGTAAGCTCGATGCGGGCTGGCTGGGCACAATAAAACATGCCCCATCAGCCCACATCGACTGTGGAATATCTAAACTAATTAACCTTCATTCAAGCTTATTAATGTACTGGCAATTAATGCCTCTGTAACCTCTTTTCAAGGCTACGTTAACCATTATAGCACACATACCATATAATGTCAATACTATTTATGCAAAAAGTTAAAAATATGGTAAAATAAAAGTAACTAACAGAGAGGATAGTATGAGTAAAGATTATACGCTGATTCAAGCGATTGCCAATAATAACCAAGATGCGAGCGGCATTTAGGTTATTTCTATGTATTCAAAAACTGCCGAACATGCTAACATGGCAATATAGTAATTTCTTGGAGGGAGAAAATGGGACAAACTCAACAACGGCCCGTGGTGGCGCCTGTTAAAATAAATGCGCCGCAGGCATCGCAAGGTTTAATAACAACGCTTAATGGTGTGTCTTTGGCGTTTGCAGCGCTATTTTCGGTGGTCAGTGTTTTCGCGGCAATTGCTACTTTCACAGATGGAGAATGGTCATTTGACATTCCGATTATCAGCTCGTTTAATATTTCTGGAGCGTCAACATTGTTTGTGACTGCGTTGGCGTCGTTGGTGTTCGCATTAGTTTCGTTTTTTACAGTTCGTAAAATCACCGATGCTGAAAAATTGAAGAGCGTTTATGCCACCTGGTCGGTAGTTTACGCGATTATATCAGTTATATTCGTATCGGCGGTTGTGGCCACCGTCTTTTATGCGCTGTTCGTAGTTGGCGATAAGAGCGTGTCACAAAAGGGTCTGTGGCTAAGCGGCTTCTTGCCAAGCTTGATTGTGGCAGCTACTAGTGTGGCTATTACTTTACTTTACAAAGCAGTGGCTGGCGGTAAGTTAGCGATTCTGAGCATTATTAACCTGGTGGTTATGTGTGTGGCGGTGCTTGGCCTACTACTTACAATTATCTCTATCTTTGTGCAGTACTACGGCGACAAAAAGAGTAACAACAGTTACAGCGACTACAGTAGGGTCTTGGAAGATTATTACGACCTATAGCAAGTAGAGAGTTATTCATCACGGTTGCCGCTGGCTGTAAGCTGGTGGCAACTGTTTCATCCGTGATATAATAGGCGTATTAACTATGGCAAAAATTACTAAAGACGAGATAATTCATCTGGCCGACCTGGCCAATTTAACGCTAAGCGAGGCCGAGATTGAGCAACTGGGTGGCGACTTGAATAATATCGTGGCTTACATTGAGCAACTGAGCGAGCTTGATACAAGTGGCGTTCAGCCAACTTATATGACAGTAGATCTTGAAAACGTGACGCGCGCCGACGAAATTATCGACTATGGCTTAGGCCGCGAGGAGCTACTGAAACTAGCGCCCGAACAGGCTGGCGGCCAGATTAAAGTCCCGAAGGTGTTATAGATGAGCGAAATTGCGAAAATCGTAGATAGGGTTAAATCTGGCAAAAGTTCGGCTATGGAAGAAGTTAAGGCGGCTTTGAGGCGTGCTGAAGACCATGAAGGATATAATATTTTCATCAACATGACGAGTGAGCGAGCTTTGGGGCGTGCCCGCGAGATTGACAAAAAACTAATCAAGGGTGAGGATGTTGGCGCGCTAGCTGGTGTGCCGTTTGCCGTTAAAGACAACTATCTAACTTTTGGTGCGCCAACAACGGCGGCCGCCAAAATGCTTGAGAGTTTTGATGCACCTTTGCAGGCCACGGCGGTTGAAAAGCTAGAGGCCGAAGGTGCAATTTGCATTGGCAAAACGAACTTAGATGCTTACGCGCACGGTGGTAGCACCGAGAATTCGTATTTTGGCCCAACCTTGAATGCTGTGGATAAAACTCGTGTGGCTGGCGGCAGCAGCGGCGGCTCGGCTGTGGCTGTGGCGCTAGGCATAGTACCATTCGCGTTGGGTAGCGACACGGGTGGCTCAATTCGCCAGCCTGCAAGCTTCAACGGCGTGGTTGGCATCAAGCCAACTTATGGGACGGTTAGCCGTTATGGCGTGGTAGCCATGGCTAGCAGCACCGACGTGATGGGCTGCTTTACGAAAGAAGTTGCTGATTCTGAATTAGTCATGAGTATCATGGCTGGCCACGACGAGCGTGACGGCACAACACTGCCCAATTCCCCATTGCAGGTGCCGTACCTGCAAAAAGGTAAGATGAAGGTTGGCATCATCAAAGACTGCATGGGAGACGGCGTTGACACTGAAGTGAAAGCCGCCACCGAGCAGTATGTGAAGAAATTAACAGATGCAGGACATTCAGTTAGTGAAGTTAGCTTGCCCATGTATAAATACGCTTTGGCGATCTACTACATTGTAGTGCCAGCTGAAGTATGCAGCAATTTAGCGCGCTACGACGGTATCCGTTACGGGTATCGCGACGGCAAAACTCTCAGCGACGTGTTCGGCAAAAGCCGCGATGGTGGCTTTATGCCCGAAAACAAGCGCCGCATCATGATTGGCAACTACGTGCTAAGTAGCGGATTTTTCGACGCTTATTACCTGCAGGCACAGAAGGCCAGAACGCTACTTATTAACGAGTACGACAAAGCCTTTAAAGATCACGATGTGCTGCTCAGCCCCGTTGCGCCAAATCCAGCTTTTAAATTAGGTGAAAATACTGCCGATCCATTGAAGATGTACTTGGAAGATATCATGACAGTGCCGCCAAGCTTGGCGGGGCTACCTGCTTTTAGTGTGCCAGCTGGCAAAACTAAAGCTGGCTTGCCTGTCGGCGTACAGCTAATCGGTAAACGTAAATGTGACGCGCAATTGTTCGCGCTGGCAAAGGAGATGGAATAATGCCCCCTTCATTAATATTTTTCGTAGTAGCAATTATTGTGGTTGGTGCGCTGATATTCTTTATGATGTCGGTAACCAGGCACAAGCCCGTGGCGCTCAATCAAGAAGAATATCAGGCTAATTGGCTAAAAATTGAGCACGCTTTGGCGCGTGATGACGAGTCTAGTTATAACATGGTGGTGCTAGACGCCGACAAATTGGTGGATAAGGCCATGGTAGAGCTGGGCTTTTATGGCAACACTTTTGGCGAACGCCTCAAGAAAAACGGCACTAAGTTTAGTGCGCTCAATTCTTTGTGGCACGCTCACAAGTTGCGCAATAGCATCGCTCATGAGCATGATTTCAAGTTGAGCTACGATCAGTCTAAGCGGGCGCTCAGCAGTTTTAAACAAGCTCTGCAAGACCTAGGGGCGATTTAATGGCTACACCTGAGCAGCTAGCTAAGTATGAGATGACGATTGGCATTGAGTGCCACGTGCAGCTCAACACGCGCACCAAGCTTTTTAGCGGTGTGGATAATGATGCCAGAGAGCGCGAGCCCAACACGGTAGTTAGCCCTGTCGATTATGCTTTGCCAGGCACGTTGCCAATCTTGAACCGCGAGGCTGTCGATAAGGCTATTTTAGCTGGTGCGGCGCTTGGTTCGAAAATCGCGAATGTCAGCCGTTTCGACCGCAAACATTATTTTTACCCTGACCTTCCCAAGGGCTATCAGATTTCTCAGATGTACCAGCCGATTATTGGCGCGGGCGTGGTAGACGTTTACGACTTCGCCACGGGCGAAACGTCGCAAGTTCGCATCGAGCATGCTCATCTTGAGGAAGATGCGGGTAAGCTATCGCACGCCAGCGGATATAGTTTGGTAGACCTAAACCGTTGCGGCACGCCACTTATCGAAATCGTATCCATGCCTGACATTCACTCGAGCACACAGGCCAAAAATTATGCTGCTACCTTGCACCGTCTGATGGTTTATGCGGGCGTTACAAACGGCGACCTTTATCACGGTAATATGCGTTTTGATGTCAATATTTCTTGCGCGCCAAAGGGCTCTAAGCAACTCGGCACTAGAAGTGAAGTGAAAAACCTGAACAGCTTTAAGAGTGTGCAAGCGGCAGCCGATTTTGAGTTTAACCGCCAGGTAGAATTGTTAGAGGCTGGCAAAAAAGTCAACCAGGAAACCCGCGGTTGGGATGAAGCTAAGCAGAAAACTACCTCGCAGCGTTCCAAAGAATATGCTCAAGATTATCGATATATGCCCGACCCAGATATCCCGCCAGTAGTGCTCAGCGATGAGCATATCGCCGAAGTGGCGTCTAGGGTGCCAACCATGCCGCATCAATATCGCGCTAGTTGGGAGAGCATGAATCTTGACTCTTCAGTGGTGGAATCTTTGCTAGATAATCCACGGTTGGCCAATAAGCTTACCCAGGTTTTAGATGGCTCAAGCGCTAAACTAGCTGCCCGCGTGGCGCATTGGTTCACGCTGGTGCTTGCAACCGATTCAGAACTTGACGACGAAAAAGTGGTTGCTGTGCCCACCGAACACCTGGTGGAGCTTGCCACTATGGCCGATCAAGCCGAGCTTAGCAGTACCGCCGCCAAAGATGTGTTTATAAAACTTGGCGGGAGTAAAACTCCTCGCCAGCTAGCTAAAGAAATGAACTTATTGCAGGTGAGCGACACGGGTGAAATCGAGAAGATCGTCGACGAAGTATTGGCCTTGCCCGAGGCTTCTCAAGCTGTGGCAGACATCAAAGCGGGCGAATTTAAGGCAGTTGGCTTCCTGGTTGGCCTCGTTATGAAGCACTCAAAAGGTAAAGCGAACCCAGGCTTGGCTCAGCAGGTAATCCGTGAGAAGTTGAGGTAGTATGTGGCAAAAAATCAGGCCAGATAAGGTTATTTTTGACGGCAAATGGCGCAAAGTGCTTGAAAAAACCTACAAAATGCCCGACGGCACTGAAAAGTCTTTCGAGATCCTTAACGCTCAGTTTGATCATCGTGCAGTGGGTATTGTTGCCGTCACCGAAGATGGTATGGCTGTGGTTGCTGAGCAGTATCGCCCAGGGCCAGACGAATTATTGCAAGAAATCCCCGCGGGCATGGTAGATGAAGGCGAAGACTTGAAAGTGGCCGCCTTGCGCGAGCTTAAGGAAGAAACAGGTTACGAGGGCGATCCCGCTAAAACCATTTACCTTGGGCCTTATTGGCGCGATCCTTACTACGATTTAGCGAGCCACTATTTTTTCGTGCCAGACGTTAAGCTAGTTACCAAGCAGAAACTTGACGAAGGCGAGTTTGTTGATGTTAAATTGGTGCACCCAGCCGAATTGCTGGAGATCGCGCGAGCAGGTAAAACAACAGAGGCGGTGGGTGTGCTGCTAGCGCGTGATTATTTAGAGAAGTATAAGGAGTAATATGAGTTACGAAACGCCAACCAAGGCGGTGATCACTGATGCGGGCTTTGCGAGCCGCTTTTTGCCGCTCACTAAAACTATCCCCAAAGCTATGATACCGATTGGTGCTAAGCCTGCCATGCAGCTGTGCGTTGAAGAGTGCGCTGAAGCTGGCATCAAAGAGATTATCATTGTGGCTACCCCTGGCACTATGGGTAAAGCTATCTACGACGATTATTTCTTAAATCGTGCCGAACACGTTAAGGCACTGCTTGAAAAACAAGGTAAGGCAGATCGCTTTAAGCCCGTCGAAGACATTTTAAGCCTGCCGAAAATTACCGTGATCGAACAAGACCCTAGCCTGCCATACGGTAATGGCTCACCGATTGCTAGCGCGCGCCAGTTTGTTGACGGCGAAGCTTTCGTTGCCTTGTATAGCGACGATCTGATTATCGGCGAAGGCGACGTTAAGACCTTAATCGACACTTATGCGAAGTACCCAGACGCCAAAGCGGTGATTACCGCGCAAAATATGCCGCGAGAGGTGTGGCATAAGTACGGTATGATCGCCCTAAAAGACGAAACCAAGCACACCTTGAGCCATATCGTTGAAAAGCCTAAAATAGAAGACTCGCCGTCGAGCTTAACATCGTACGGCAGGTATCTGCTCACACCTGAGGTGTTTGACTATCTTGTGCCAAGTAACACAGGGCTAGACGACGAGCTCTGGACGGTAGATGCAATTACTAAGCTTGCTGAAACGGGCGACGTGTATGTAGTGCCGAGCCGTGGCACGTGGTTGACCACTGGCGACCCCAAGAATTACTTCTTAGCGCACCTAGAATATACTTTGAAAAACGAAGATTACAAGAGTGAAATTAATGATATTTTAGCTAGATATTGACCTTTTATTATATTTATTCTATAATACACTTGATAGCAACTTTTAACTTACTATCACGTACATCAGGTAACTAATTTAAGATTGCACGCTTTAATTTTATGCGTGTATACACGCATATTTTTGTTGTTTTAGAACAAAAATATGCCAGCGTCTTTAGTTATATCTATATGGTGAGCACTTTAAAATCTCCCTGATGATCAAGGGCGGCGTCTTGGGCTTTAAGCTAAAACCCAGCACACCGTTCTTGATGAAAGTTGACGATGCTGATACACAGGGTATTAGCGCAACTTTTGTGGTAGAAAAGAGGTTTATCATGGATACTAACCCGATTGTGAGGTACGTGATCCAGCGAAAAGAGCTGGATATCGCCATTTTAAGCGGCAAACGCGACCCGGAGGTGATTTGCCCGCATCTGCAGGCAATCATTGATGGGTCGGCGCTCAAGCAGAGCGCCATTCCGTGGAGCCCAGTCTGCACCTACGTGCAGAAGCTCAAGGCTCGTAGCGACTTGCGCGGATGGGGGCTGACAGACGAGCGATTGCTCAACCTGGCGCTCACTCTGCAAGATCACGCCGGCCCACTCCAGCCTGAAGGCATCAGCTTGACGCTGGGCAAAGGGCTGAAGTACGACCTGGCCGAGGCGGAAGCTTGGGCGAAGGACAACTTCGCCGAGCTTGGCGTAAGCTTCACCGTCCGCAAGAGCAGATACTCGATGAAGCTGTACGGCGGCGCAGAGCTGCCGACGGCGCCAACCGTAGCCCCTGCTCATCTTGACCTAGAGAAGTTCTGGGACAAGAAGGACGGCATTTCGGTCGATTGGGTCCGCGAACAAGACGCCGACCTGCCGACGACCGAGCCGTATTGGCTGCTGTGCCTCAACCCTGAGGCGTGGCTGGCCATCGACGGCAAAACCATGCCAGTGCTGAGAAGCCCTGGCGTGATGGTTGGCGATGACTACGTGCTGAGCTTCATCCGCGATGGCGGCGAGGCGTGCGTGAACTACAACTGGTCGGACTACCAGTGGGCGAACGCCGCGATTGCGGCTTTCAGGGGGTAAAAGAGAACTCGGATCTTGGATCCTTGTTCCTTGAAAGGCCGGATTTATATCCGGCCCGCTCTCTTTCTGATAAAATTATATTGAGCCATTAGCCCATTTTAGACCAATGGCTTGGTATTTTCACCTCTGCTGGAGTCTTGCAACCTACGAGCTGCAAGAGTGTGCAAGTGAAAATTACCGAATACTCCGTGTTTTGACTGGGCCGACAGCGCGCACGACGACTGGGCTTCGCCGGTCGTCAGGGATTTGTAGCCCTACGCCCTTGGCCACTTGGTTCTTTAGGAAACCGACCTCTAAGGGCAGTTTTTTTATTGATAAAGTTATAGCGTTTTGTATACCTCGGCAGTATTAGTGCATCAAGCGGCCACACTACACCCATAGCCAAACACCACCCATACAGGCCTTACTTGATGGCATATTACAATTTAGAGGTCGGAGTTTAGGAGGTTATGGATGTATACAAGATATTGACTTTTTATGCCGCTTGTGCTACAATGGAGGAGAGTGGGCAAGTAATTGCCTAGCGGCAAAAAATAAACAAGGATATAAATATGGATGAAGCGTCACAAATATTAGTAATTATACTGTCGGCTGCTCTTGCGGTTTTCCTAGTGTTGGGTATCACGTTGATGATAATGCTGATAAAACTTAGTAATCAGATCAAAAAAACCGCCGTGTCAATTCGCACAACTAGCGAGGCTGTTGAAAATGTGGTGACGAGTATCGCCAAGTTAGTGTCGCCGGCTATAGTCGTTAAGACAATTAAGGAAGTTTTTGATAAAATTAAACCAAGTAAAAGTACAAAAAAGGAGAAAGAATGAGCAAAAAAGGTAAATTTGCACTCGGTGTGGCATTGGGTGCTATAGGTGGGGCAATTGCAGGTATCTTAACTGCGCCAAAAAGTGGTAAGGAGACTCGCGCTGATATAAAAAAGAAAGCGGGCGAAGTTAAGGCTGATGCCGATAAAAAGGTCGCTGAAGCTAAAAAGATGGTTGAAAAAACTGCTAAAGAAGTTGACGCCAAAGCTAAAGACTTACAAAAGCGTACTAAAGCCGCTGCCAAGGCTGCCAAAGAAGAGTTTACGAAGTAGATTCTCTGTTTTTTAAAAAGTATAGTCGCTAAAAGGCGGCTATATCTTTAAGCAGAGGCTTTTTATTGACCCTTTATACTGTTTGTGCTAATAATTGAATGAGTTATGGATAATTCAGGTACTCCCATTCAGTTTGGTTCTGCTTCTGCAGAGCCGGGTGTAGCGTCGGACGCACCTATTATTATCAACAACGGCTCACGTGGTGGCTCAAAGAAAAAATTTATCATAATTGGTGTTATTGTGGCAGTGCTTGCTGCGGTGGGTGTGGTTATTGCGCTGCTTGCTTTTTCTGGTAAGCTGTCTGGCGGGCTTGAAAGAGATAAAGCTATGACCGCACTCAGAGATATATCAAAAAATGCGTCAGATTTGGAATATCTTTTAGACAAGATCTACAATGGTGAGATTAGTATGGCTGAAACTAGGAGCGATGATCTTGGTAGGATGCTATCTATGTATAATTCAGTTAAGAAACAGTATGAGTCTGTAAGTAAGGTGAGTAGAGTGTCTGGTGCCAGTGCAGATACTAGTAAGGCATTCGCTAATGCTATCATTAAAACCAAGGAATGGGTAGATGCGTACAGTAGTGATATGCAGATGTTGGCTGATTTTAATGACGGGTTTATTAAGAAATTAACCGAAGTGAGAGATGTGCCAGTTCCTGAAGATAAGCTTAACTCGGAAAAGTTGATGGCTTGGGAACATAACGCACAGGCGAGAAAACTGCTCTCAAGTAACGATAACGGGGTTAAGGCTGTGGCCGAGCAACTTGATGCATATATAAAATCTAGAGTCGAGATAATAGCAGAATACAATAGGCTTGGCTGTGAAGATGCCAAAGAAGTGGCGCCTTCATGTTTGGATATTAGGGTGTCACTCTCTGTGTCGCACGGTGATGACAGTATAGGCGCTGATGTTTTAATGGGAATGGTGTCGAGTTTTCGCGGAAAATATAGCGATAAACAGACTGACGCGCGCGCTTTAAGTGAGCTTGCGTTTGATGCTTCTATAGATATAGAAGAAGGAGAAAAATAGTGCGCTTCGCGAGGACCAAGATATGGCTTCTTGTAGCTCTAGTATTTGTCTCGACGTTGTCGGCTGCGTGGCCTATTGATAGCGCCTATGCGGACGACACCGCAACTAACGCGAGAAACGAAATTAAAACTGCCTATGAATACATTGAAGAATCCGCCAAGATGCAGTTACTGACAGAGGCGCTCTTTCAGTGTGCTGCTGAATATAGTAACGATGGTAAAGCCTTAGCACCTAATGACGCCCAACAAGGTAAGAACTTGTTTGGCTCTTATGTTAACCGCGATGACCCATGGCTTGAAGAAATTGTTCAGGGCAGTGTTGATGACGCGCGCATAGATTGCAACGAAGGCAATAATTCACTGATAGCTCAAACCGCATCAGCACTTGGCATCGAGATGCAGCACTTGGTTTGCGATGCTGATGATCCGACAAAACCGGGTATTTTGAAGCAGCGTGTATACGATGTCAGTAAGGGTAGCTATGTTGACGGCAAGTGTAATGATTGGGGTGCCACTGGCAACACCGTGCTTTACTACTACAATTGCCCAGCGGGTGGCTGTGCAGGTAATGCTACAGCTGGTCAAAATGAGCCATGGGCAAAGAATATCCTTAAGGCCTACCAGAGATGGCATAATAAAGATGAATTGAGTAAGGTTTACTCAGCAGATATAAAATCTCAATCGGAATTGTTTCATTTTACTGCTGCGGAAAAAGGAGGCTATCTTGCATATACACTTTATCGCAAAGACTTGACGATTGGTTGTAAGTCTAATCTTAGGGACGTCGGGGAAACGGGAGATAGGGTTTATACTAATCAGTTTAAATACATTGAACCGGAAACTGGGATTATAGAATCTAGGTGGATAGCTGGAGATATTAAGCCGCCTGGTGGTAATAGTAGTGGTGGCCGCACCTTTATTGGTAATTTCACCTGTACCGAGATAGCAAAGAGAGCGTCGGACTTTGCGAATAATATGCAGACTAAGATGTTTGACTATATTAAGAAAATTTGTGGAAAATATTTGAAGAAGCAGCTTATTGATGATGGGCTCATTGATGAGTATCAAGCCGTTATTGATGAAGGGTCTAGCGAAGAAGCGGTCGCTAATGCTAAGAAATATTTAGCAACTGCCGAAGCCGCTGTGAGAGATGATAAATATTGGAAAGAAATTCCTAAGGAAGATGGGCCGCCCGCTAGGACTATTGGGCGTGAATGCTTAAACCAAGAGGACCTGCCAGGTATAAGTGGCGTGAATTGGCGGGAATACGACGAAATCCCTGAAGAAGAAGCTAGTACCTGTAATACTGGCACGGCGCTTGGTTGGATACTATGCCCGGTTGCAGAGTTTCTTGGTGGGCTTATTGACAGTTTATATGTGTGGATGGAAGAAAATCTTTTGAATATACCTTTAGGTATCTTTAGCTCTGATAGTGATACATTTAGGGTGTGGCAGGTATTCCGCGACATAGCCAATGTCGTATTTGTAATACTGTTACTAGTTGTAATATTATCTCAGGCCACTGGTATAGGTATCAATAACTACGGCATTAAAAAAGTATTACCCAAGATAATAATGATGGCACTTCTCGTTAACCTGTCGTTCTACGTTTGCCAGTTAGCCGTAGATTTATCAAATATCGTTGGTAATCAGGTATACCGTATACTTACTTCTATGCCAAATACTAGTATGGAATTAGAGTCATTTACGGAAGGAAGCTCTGGTGGTGGAATAGTCGCTGTCATATTAGGGGGCGGCCTAACTATTGGTTTATTCGCGTTTGGTGCTTTAGGTGGTTTGATGCTCATTCTGTTGGGCGCACTTATAGCCATACTATTGGCGTTTCTTATACTTATTGTTCGACAGGCCGCAGTAGTGCTCCTGATTGTTCTTTCCCCTCTTGCCTTTGTATGTTATATGTTGCCAAATACCGAAAAGCTATTTCAGAAATGGTTGGGTATGTTTAAGGGGATGTTACTTATATTTCCAATGATTGGTGTTGTTATGGGCAGTGGTAAGTTGGCTGGCGCCATAATACAGCATGCGAAACCCGATGATAAGTTCTTCACACTCGTAGGTATTGCGTGTACTATACTGCCGTTCTTTGCCTTACCATCACTAATACGCGGATCAATGAATGCCTTGGGCACGCTCGGCGCCAAGATAGCTGGCATGCGTGCCGGAGCTGGCATGCGTGCTAGAGGTATGGCTAGTGTGAAAAAGGCTCCAGCAAATAGCGCTCTTGGTCGTAAAATTAGAGGTGGTGTTGGCGATAGAATAGGTAATAGTCGCCTCGGCAAAAGCAGCGTTGGGCGGATGATAGGTGTTAATCGTTGGGGTGCAAGGCAGACGGCGGCCGTTTCCGAATTAGATGCGGCAGATACGAAAGCCGCAGTAGCGCTTGCTGCTGCGCAAGAAAAGCGCAAAGGAGCTTTTGCTACAGACGACGAATTAGCTGATGCGATGAATAGGGCATACAGAGCTGGTGATACGGCAACAGGCGATGCTATGCATTCTAAATTAGTGTCGCACGGGTCATCGGGGCTAAACGCCATATATAATGCCGTTAGGGAAATGGAGAAAAATGCTAAAGATGGCGACGCGAAGGCTCAGTCTGGTTTACAGGCGTGGAAGACCAATGTACGTGATCAACACAGCGGAACATATAAGGCTAAGGCGATGGATATGTTCGACGCGGCAAGCGGAGGCGATGACCTTATAGGCTATGATTACACTAAATCAATAAAGGGTATGGAAGACGCGGAACTTGCTGGCCAGGGTAAAGGGTTTTGGGCACGTGCTGCCACGGGTGGCGAATATAATACAGTAACGGCTAGTGCAAATAATCCAACAGTTACGCAGGCGCAAATTGATGCAGCAGTTGCCGCAGCACCTAATGCGCTAGGTGACAATAGTGATAAGATTGAGAGAATAGCAAGCGGTGACTTAGCTAGTGCGCTAGGTGATACTGGAAAGGTTGATGCAGCAGCCAAAGCAGGTGTTATAGTAAATCCACAAACGGCAGCGCAGCGTACTGTTAAGGCAACTGAGGATACTGCTAAAGCAACTAAGGCTACTGCGGTTAATACGTATAATATATCTCAGGATACGATTGAGATTCGACACGATACCCATGACATAAATGATAAATTACCATAGAGGCATAATGGCAGAAATGAGTAAGAAGATTAAAAATAGAGAATGCGATAGGCTTTTTCTCCTCAATTTCCTCCGCGGGATATTCTTTGGCGCAGGCAGCGTTATTGGCGGCACAATTGTTATTGCTGTTTTAATTTGGTTTCTAAGCCTCTTTACTTACATTCCTGGTGCGGTAGGTGATTTCGTAGATGCCGTCATTAAGACGCTAAATAACCGCTAACGTTGTAAATATTACTTACAAAAAATGTCGGCAAAGCGAGTGTTTTTAGCTTAACTGGTATATAATTAATAATAGGATGGAAGGTGAAAAACAGAAAGGCTTAGTGCCGTCTGATTATGTTCACTTACATAATCACACACATCACAGTTTACTCGACGGTCTTACGAAAATAGAAGATCTGGTTGAGCGCGTTAAGGAGCTTGGTATGGAGGCCGTGGCTGTTACTGACCACGGCACTATGAGTGGCCTAATCGAACTATACAAGGGGGCTACTGGCGTTGGCATAAAGCCTATTATGGGCGCAGAGCTTTATATGGCAGCGCGAGGCATGGAAGACCGCGACCCCGCCAAAGACAAAGAGCGCTTCCATGTCACTCTGTTAGCTATGAATGACGAAGGTTATCGTAATCTGATGTATCTTTCCACCGAAGCAAACCTACACGGCCTATACTACAAGCCGCGCATTGATCACAAAATTCTGGAAGAGCATAGTGAGGGTATAATTTGCCTAAGTGGCTGCGCTAGCGGTGAAATTAGCGTGCGGTTAATTGACGGCGACTATAATGGCGCTAAGAAATTAACCGAGTGGTACTACGGTGTTTTCGGCGACAGGTTCTACTTAGAGATGCAAGACCACGGCCATCCAGACTCACCGCTGCATTGGGATACACAAACTAAGGTTAACGAAGGCTTGCAAAAATTATCTAAAGATCTCAATATCCCACTGGTCGTTACATGCGATGCTCACTACTTGTGTCGCGAAGATAAAGAAGCTCATGAAATTTTACTTTGCGTGGGTACGGGCTCGTATCTTAGTGATACTAATCGCATGTCGTTAAGCAACTTTGATCTTTTCGTAACCGACCCTAAAGATATCATTGAGCGCTGGGGTAGGTCGCACCCAGAGGCCGTGCAAAACACTAAGCGCATTGCCGAGCGCTGTGAGCTAAACTTGAAGTTTGGTGAATTTTTGATCCCTAAATTTCCGCTTCCTGAAGGCGAGAAAAGTGAGGAAGAATACCTGAATAAACTCATTTTCCGTGGTTTGGCGCATCGTTACGGTGGTAAAACCAAAGAAGAATCGAAAAATATAACTATCACCGAAGCGCGCAAGTGCTTGCCCGAGCATGTGCTGGAGCGCATAGATATGGAAGTTGGCGTGCTCGGTAAGATGGGCTTTAACGGATATTTTTTGATTGTGCAAGACTTCATCAACTGGGGTAAAGACAACGGTATTGTGTTTGGGCCAGGCCGTGGCTCTGCGGCTGGATCTATTATTGCCTACGCCCTCGGCATAACTGAACTTGACCCGCTTCACTACGACCTACTTTTCGAGCGCTTTCTAAACCCCGACCGCATCAGCATGCCTGATATTGATGTTGATATTCAAGATACGCGCCGCGACGAAGTGATAAAATATTGCACCGAGAAGTATGGCGATTCTCGCGTGGCTAATATCTGTACGTTTGGTAAAATGATGGCCAAAAACGCCGTGCGTGATGTGGCGCGTGTGCTAGAAGTTTCATACTCCGAGTCTGATCGCTTGGCTAAGCTCATTCCCGACCCCGTGCAGGGCAGGCATACGCCGCTCAAAAAGAGTTTGGTGGAAGACCAAGACTTAAAGCAAGAGTATGAAACCAACCCAACCGCTAAGCAGGTTTACGATTTTGCCACGCGGCTTGAGGGCACGATTCGCTCGCATGGTGTGCATGCCTGCGGCGTGGTGATTGCGCCAGACGATCTTGTAAAATACGTGCCGCTTGAGATGGCGCAAAAAGGCGTGGTGGCTACTCAATATCCTATGGGACAGATTGAAGACTTGGGGTTGCTTAAGATGGATTTTCTGGGGCTTTCGAACCTGTCTATTATCAATAACGCTCTGCGTATAATTCGCAAAGTGTATAAAAACAACATCAAACTGGGCGACCTACCACTCGACGATAAGGAAACGTACAAACTTTTTCAGCGCGGCGACACCACGGGCGTGTTCCAGCTTGAATCTGCGGGCATGAAGCGCTACTTGCGTGATCTTAAACCAACTACGTTTGAAGATATAATCGCTATGGTGGCGCTTTATCGCCCTGGGCCAATGCAGTTTATCGACTCGTTCATCTCTCGCAAGCACGGTAAGGAAGACATAACTTACTTGCATCCTGGCATGGAAAATTCATTAAAAAACACTTATGGCATTTTGGTCTACCAAGAACAGTTCATGCAGATCTCTAAAGAGTGGTGTGGCTTCACGGGCGGCCAAGCTGATACTTTGCGCAAAGCAGTTGGTAAAAAGAAAATCGACATGATGAAAAAAGTAAAGCCTGAGTTCATAGAAGGCGCTGTGAAAGTTGGCGGCGCAACGAAGGAGATTGCTGAAAAGTTTTGGGATCAGCTGGAAGAATTTGCTAACTACTGTTTCAATAAAAGCCACGCAGCTTGTTACGCTATGATCGCCTACTGGACGGCCTACATTAAGGCGCACTACCCAGACGCTTTTATGGCGGCACTCATGACCAGCGACGCTGGCAATATTGATCGCTTGGCAATTGAGATCGCTGAATGTAAGCACATGGGGATCGAGGTGTTAGCCCCGAGTGTTAACCAAAGTTATGTTGAATTCGCGGTTGTTCCAAACGAAAACAAAATCCGGTTTGCTTTGCCAGCCGTTAAGGGTGTGGGTACATCCGTGGCCGAACTGGTGATAGATGAGCGCGACGCGAACGGGAAGTTCAAAACTGTCGAAGATTTCGCCAAACGCTTGCCGTCAACTAAGTTCAATAAGAGAGCCTGGGAGTCGTTGATAAAAACTGGCGCGTTCGACGATTTCGGCGATCGCTCAGACTTACTTTTTAATCTAGACAGGATACAAGCTTTTGGTAGTAAGATCCAAAAAGAACAACTAAGCGGCCAGACAGACCTATTTAGTATGATGGGCGATGCCGCGGTGGCGATGAAACAGCCTGGTGTAGACATTACGCCGTCGCCCGCTAAGCATACAGATAAGGAGCAGCTAATGTGGGAGCGCGAGCTGATGGGGCTTTATATTAGTTCACATCCGCTTGATAGTTATGAAGAATACTTCGCTGAGCAAACTTTATCTTTTGACCAAGTTACACCTGAAATTGACGGCCAGAGCGTGACGGTTGGCGGTATTATTGCGGCGGTGCGAACCATTATTACTAAATCGGGTTCAAAAATGGCCTTCGTGCGGCTGGAGAGTAAAACTAGCGAGCTTGAAGTTATTGTTTTTCCGAGCGTGTTTGAGCAAGTTGGTGCTAGCCTAGTGCAAGATGCCGTAATTCGCGTAGATGGAAAAGTGAACGCGCACGATCAAAATGGTAACACTACAGATGCGAAAGTGATAGCCAGTAGCATTGTAGTTCTAACTGATGAAGAACTGGAGCGCTACGAAAAAACTGGTGTGGCCATGCAAGCGCCCGTCGGTAAGAAACCGTTTAAAAAACGCCAACCCAAAAATGTAGCTTTAGAAGTTAGCGAAACTGCTGTGCTACAAACTACTATGGAACCGATCAAACTATATAAGTTGTATGTTCATATTAAAGACCCTAATAACGAAGTGGCTCTGCGTGAGCTAAAAAAACATTGCTCGGCGCACCCAGGTGTGGAAGATATGGTGTTGGTGCTTGGCGATGGCAGTGATAAAAAAGCTATGCGCATGCCATTTCGAGTGGAAACAAGCGAGCTAACAAGCATTCTCGTCAAAGCGTTCGGCGAAGAATGTGTAAAAGTTAAATAGCGTTAGCTATATTTTGCAGGTGTATCCAGAGTCTTCCATGTCTTTTTTGTAAAATTCGATCCCTTTGTCTTTGTTTGAGAGCTTATTGATGTAGTCGCTACTAGCTTTAGCCGACACAGTTATTTTTTTACCGTCTAGCTTTAGCTCGGAAAAATCGTATTCAGTGCCAGTCAAATTGACAAGTATTTCAATATTCTCTTTAAGTTTAAGAGTTTCAGCTTGCTCGAAAATCGTTTTGGCGTCGGATTCGCTGTCGAATATATAGGATATTCGCATCTCATCACTTTGTAATGTGTCGCCACGGAATTTAGCGTTGGATTCGATCTGAGTAGTCATTGTACGATTATTATTCGTCGTATCATACGACATAGAGCAAGATAAAGTTTTAGTGCCGAGTATCGGAATAATGAAAATTGCTGCCACAGCAGCACCAATTATAACGAGCACGGCCACGACTATTCCGATAATTCGCCCAGTTTTAGGCTTATTACCTGGTAGGCTGTAGTTTGGTGCCATATTCGGCTTACCAACTGCTGGAGCTGGCTGTAACTGAGGCATTTGCTCCGGAGCTGTTGATGCTACGGGAGTAGGTTGGAAAAAACCGGTTTCGGCCGGAGTGGTGGCCATTGGATCCACAGACGCGGTTGGTTGCGGTTCCGTAAGTGTAGAAGCTTCCGGCATAGCTGTGGTTGGTTCGGTGGCCATAGGCTGTTGGATTTCTGTAGCAATTGCAGGCTCGGTGGCCGATACTGGCTCTGGAGCTACTACTACTGGTGCAGGCTCGGGCGCTTCTGGCGCAGCGTAAGGCTGCGGCTCCGTAATAGGGGCCGCTTCCACTACTGGTTGATCTTGTGGCGGTTGTGCTCCCGCATTTGGTATTTGGTTGGGGTTGTCGTCCATTTTTTATTTCCTTAGAGTTTATGGTTATCTTGGTTACAATTTTATAAGATATAGCACTTATTTGCAAGCTAATTGATATAAGGCAATACCAGCGGCGACTGACACATTAAACGACTCTTTTTGCCCAAACATGGGTATCTCGAGAGTCTTGTCGCATAATTTTAGCACCTCTGGTGGGATGCCATTCACCTCTTCACCTAAAATCAGCACTATTTTTGGTATTGGCACAAAATCTTGCAGCTTAACGCTATCTGGACACTGTTCTAGCCCTAAAATGGTATAGTTTTGACTTTTATATCGTTTGATGGCATTAAAAACGTTCTCAGAGCGTTCAAATGGCACTATATTTTCGGCTCCAAGCGCCGTTTTGGCGATTTGGGTAGTTATCTTACTACTGATATGCGGTAGCCTAGAATCGCCTTCTACGCGCGGATACGGCGTATAGCCACTAAAAATCAGCCTTGAAACACCAAAACCTTCACAAGTTCTAAATATAGAACCCACGTTATAAACTGATCGAATATTGTGCGCAAGCACCACAAGTTCTGGCATAAAACTATTGTATCACTACTAAAACCACAAGCTTTTTGCTACAATGGCGTTGTGAACGAAGATGAAATTCAAGAACGGCGAAGAGCTCGTGATGAAGAGGCCGCCGAACAGCGAGCGCGTATTATTGGCTTGCCCTATCTAGATACGCGCTCTTTTGAACGCACTAGTAAGCTCACCAGTGGCATTCTAGATGTGTCTGATATGTATAAAAATCACGTTGTGCCGCTACGTAAGGGCGATGGCGAGCATCCGTACGAATTTATGGTAACTAGTCAAACGCCGCGTAGCCTAATTGAAAGTATACGTAAAGAGTACAATAATAACGGCATCGACATTGAATTCTACCTTATTTCAGACAGCGCTTACCGAGTTTTCATGATGCGCTATGACCCACCTAAAGAAATTATTTACGATGACATCAAAATTTCCAAGTCGGACGACAGGGGCGCCGTTGAAGAAGTTAGCAAGCTGCTTGAATCTGTTGCAACTGATAAAGTATTCAACTTTTTGATCGACCAAGCCGATAAACTCCATGCTAGCGATATTCACATCGAAAACCTGCGTGGTGCAATTCGCGTACGTATGCGCGTGGACGGCATTTTGCATCCCATCGCTGAGCTGAGTAAAGATAAATATCGTATTTTTATTGGTGAGCTGAGTAGCCGCGCTAATGTGTCGCTGGCGGCCACTACACCGCAGTCGTCGCATATCCAAACAGACATCACGCGTGGCGGTAAAACGCATATGCTTAACATCCGTGTAGAAACCGTGCCAACGCTTTATGGGCAAGACGCCGTGCTGCGCCTGTTTAATTTCAACGAGTCGGATCTCGACCTTAATCTTTTGGGGTTGGGTAAACAAGAGCTGGAGCAGGTGAAACAAGTTATCAGCCATCCGCGCGGTATGGTTTTGCTGGTTGGTCCAACTGGCTCTGGTAAATCAACTACACTCTATAGTATTTTGAACGCCCTGAACACTTTTGAACGTAAAATTATCACTTTGGAAGACCCTATTGAATTTAGCATAAATGGCATTACGCAGATCCCGATTCGCACAGGCGACCAAGCCATGTTTACTGATGCTTTACATAGCGTGCTCCGTCTCGATCCAGATGTGGTGATGGTGGGCGAAATTCGCGACCAAGATACCGCTAAAACGGCCATTCAAGCTTCGATTACTGGGCACTTAGTTCTTTCGAGTTTCCACGCTAACTCTACATCGGCTGCCTTCTCACGCATGATTGACCTAATAGGCGTTAACCCGATTTTTAGTTCGTCAATTCGTATGTTGATTGCTCAGCGCTTGCTACGCAGGCTAGACGATAATACCAAGGAAGAGTACGAGCCAGACGAAGCCACTAAAAAGTGGGTTCGCGAGGCCTTGAAGCACTTACCCGACGATAAAAAACCAAACCTCGACAAATTTAAATTGTGGCAGGCGGTGTCGACGCCAGAATCACCGTTTGGCTACGTGGGGCGTATTGTGATAATGGAACAGATGGTGGTTGATGAAACTATCCAAAAGTTTATCCGCGGCGACGTAACAGATACTAACACCGAAGCGATTGAAAAACAGGCTCGTAAAAATGGTATGCTTACACTGCTTGAGCATGGTGTTTTGGCGGCTTTGCGCGGTGAAACAACCCTTGAGGAAGTTAATAGAGTCTTATAGTAGCGCATAGTTTATCGCTGGGCTGGGTAGTTCAGAATGGTTTCAATGCTTCTAATTAAACACTTGTCAAGAGGTGGTAGGCCGTGGTATAATCTTAAATCGAAACTAAGAAACACTAATTTTCAAGAAAAAGAGAGAGCGAGATGAGTTTTGAGTTGATCAAAAAAGTTGGCGAGCAGCAGAAAAAACATGCCGTGGTAGATGTGCGTAGTGGCGACACTGTTCGTGTTCATCAAAAAATTAAAGAAGAAAATAAAGAGCGTGTGCAGGTTTTTGAGGGCGTGGTAATTCGCGTTGACCGCAAGGCTTCACATACCGCTCGCATCACAGTGCGCAAGGTTGCTAGTGGCGTGGGTGTTGAGAAGAGCTTTTTGCTACACAGCCCGCTAGTTGAGAAGATTGAAATTGTGCGCCGTAGTAAAGTGCGCCGAAATTATCTAACTTACCTGCGCCAACGTAGCGGTAAAAGCGCTCGCCTCAAAGGTGTGGATTTCGACCGCAAGGCTGTAAACGATGTGCCTGAAGTGTCGGCTGAAGCTGATAAATTGGCTGAAGAGGTAGCCGAGCTGGAGCAACCGGCTGAGGCATCTACCGAAGAGACAAAAGAAGCCGAAACTCCTGCAGCTGAGTAATGGCAATCCTAGGAATTGACGAAGTGGGGCGCGGTGCATGGGCCGGCCCCTTAGTTGTTGGTGCGGTAGTTTTAGCTGAGTCAATCGATGGGCTAGCTGATAGCAAGAAGCTTACCAAAAAGCGTCGCGAAGAATTGACTAAACAGATAAAGGCTAGCGGTGCAGGTATTGGCCTGGGCTGGGTATCGGCTGCCAAGCTAGATGAAATTGGCCTGAGTGAGGCATTAAAACTGGCTACACGCCGAGCGGTAGAGCAGGTTAAAGTACCATATCACGAGATCACGATTGACGGCACGATAAATTTTCTAGCTGGCACTAACAAGAGTGATTTTGTAACTACTCTTAAAAAGGCGGATCAGCTAATATCGTCAGTTAGTGCAGCTTCGATTGTAGCTAAAGTGGCGCGAGATGCCTACATGGCCGAGCTTGAGGCCAAGTATCCTGGCTATGGTTTCGCAGAACACGTAGGATACGGCACAGCGGCGCACCGTAAGGCACTTGCTAAGTTTGGCGCCACGTCAGAACACCGCATGAGTTTTAAGCCACTTGGCGCGGTTACTGCTAAGACTAGTGGTATTAAAACCACCAAGAAGTTGGGTGACGCAGCTGAGGAAAAAGTTGCGGCTTGGCTAGAGCAACAAGGATACAAGATTGTTGCTCGTAATTGGAAAACCAAGCTCTGCGAGATTGACATCGTTGCCGAGAAAGATAAGAAACTATATTTTGTGGAAGTAAAATATCGTAAGAATTCCGAATATGGTAGCGGGCTCGAAGTTATAACGCCCAAAAAACAAACTCAGATGGCGTTTGCTAGCGAAGTTTTTACTAACACGTATAGCTTAGTGGGTGTGGATAAATGCCTGGCGGCGGTTGATGTAACAGGGGAAAGTAACGAAATTAGGGATTTCCGAATTTTGTCGTAAAAAAGTGTTGACACGGCATTTTGGTTCGTGTATATTAGATTTTACCGGCCAATGCTGGCCTGCACCTTAATGTTTTATATATACGCTGTCGGTGATAGATTATGTCTTCACGGACAGAGTGCTGGCTGCTTATACGGCTTCGGTTGTATTTGTTGTCAGCACCCTGTTCGGGAAGTTGCTTGCTTGCAAGTTATCTTCCTGGCAGGAATGAAAAGTGCGCCTTCGGGCGTTCTTTTCATTTTGTGATGACCTCCTGCTTTGGGCATTTGCTTAGCACGTTTTTCAAAGCATCGTGTTCAGCTTGAGTTACCCATAAGGAGTATTTTTGTTTCACAGTAATTTGGCGCGCAGCGTATTCACAGCGAAAGGCTTTATTACTAGGTAGCCAAGCAGCAGCATCGCCGTCGCCTTTTTGTTGATTAGCCCTACCTTCAACTGCTAGTAGCTCAAGTGGGTCGTTGGCTAAGGCTTTGCGTGTGACGGTATCTAGTAGCTGTGCGCCTTTTTGCCAAGCGTCGCTTAGAGCTACGACATGATCAATCTGCACCGATGAGCTAGTGCCCGCACCACGTTTAAAACTAATGGTTCCACCTGTGTAAGGGTCGTTTAGAGTTCCTGCTATAACCAGGCAGCCATCTAGTTTCGTTTCTACTAGATCGCGCTGCAAAATCACATTGCGAGTGTCACAGCCGTCAATTTCACCCCAGCCGTTGCCAAACTCATTGCGGCTGTAGCCAGTTTTGGGAGCGCGGTCTTTAACGGGCAGCTTTTTCAATGCATTTATAGCTAGGCTTACATTATTATTGCTGTACGGTACACTTTCAGTTGGTTTAGACTCGTAATTAGATGGGTTAAATATAGTAATCGCACCAATGCCAACTAACATCAAGCTAAACGTTATTATTCGCCTAAACCTCAACTTGTTCATAGTCTAATGATACAATATAAATATATGGATAGATTAGTTAAGTACTTTGTGCCGAAGAATTACAAACTTTTGCTGGAAATTGATAAAACACAGCATAAGGTGTTGGGTGTGGTGAATGTCACGGGTGAAGCTATGGCTACTACTATTAAGCTACACACTAAAGACCTTGATATTAATCGTCTAACCGTATGTAGCGAAAAAAAACGGGCACATAAGTTTACACAAGATGGCGACGAGCTCACGATTTACGACGTACGGCCAGGTGAAACTACTGTAACGATTGAATACGAGTTCGAACTGACAGATAGTATGCACGGTGCTTACCTTTCAACCTATCAGCTAAACGGCAAAACCGAAACCATTATAGCTACTCAATTTGAGAGCCACTACGCCCGCGAAGTTTTTCCTTGTATAGATGAACCAGAAGCTAAGGCCGTTTTCGACCTAACTATTACCACTCCAGATACGGAAGACACGGTAGTTAGTAATATGCCTGTTCTAACAGAGGTGGTTGAGCCCGTGAAGTCCGTGAAGTCCGTGAAAAGTCGCGTGAAAACCGTGAAAACTGTGCATTTCACGCCCACGCCACGCATGAGCACCTATCTGCTAGCTTTTTGCGTGGGTAAGTTCCAGCGTCTCAGCGGTAAAACTAAGAGTGGCATAGACGTGTCGATTTACGCTACGCCTGCTCAAAACCCAGAATCTCTTATATTAGCGTTGGATATTGCTACACGTTGCCTCGACTTTTACGAAGAATATTTCGATGTGCCGTATCCGCTCCCTAAGTGCGATCATTTAGGTCTGCCAGATCTTGAGGCGGCCGCCATGGAAAACTGGGGGCTGATAACTTGCCGTGAAGCCTGTTTGCTAGCCGATCCGCAGCTTACTCCGCTTGAAGCAAAACGTCTTCTTGTTACGGTGATTGCTCACGAATTGGCACATATGTGGTTTGGTAACCTCGTTACTATGAGGTGGTGGGATGACTTGTGGTTGAACGAGAGTTTTGCCACCGTGATGGAGTATGTAGCCGTCAACGCTATCGAACCTACCTGGCAGATCTGGAAGGATTTTGACACTTCGTATATGGTAAGTTCGCTGCGGCGCGACGCGATGGACGGCGTGCAGCCTGTATATCAAGATGTAAACCACCCCGATGAAATACAGGCGCTGTTCGACCCATCGATTGTTTATGGTAAGGGGGCGTGCCTGATGCGCATGTTGATGCATATGATAAGTGAAGAAGACCTTCGCAAAGGTTTGAGGGCGTATTTTGAAAAGCATGCCTACCAAAATACCGAAGGCAGCGACCTGTGGGCAGCTTTAAGCGTAGCGGCTGGCATTGACGTGGGTGATTTTATGAATTGGTGGATTGATCGCCCTGGTTACCCTGTGGTTAAGGTTGAACTTGAACTAGGTAAGATCACGCTTACTCAGCAGCGTTTTACGCTTGGCAGTGCGCCACAGCTTACCTATCCAATTCCGCTTGATAGCAATCTCGATTTCATGCCAAAAATTTTAGATATTACCCGCTCGGTGGTTGAAGATAAATCTATTACATTAGGCACGGTAGTACGGCTTAACCAAAGCGGTACGGGGCAGTTTATTACCAGCTACGACGCACCGAGCTTTACTAACCTATTAAACAGTGTAGATATAACTGACTCGCTGGCCTGCTTTCGTATTATGACCGAGCAAACACTCCTCGCTAATGCGGGGTTAGCTAGCACTTTACAGATTTTTGAGCTACTCGAAAAGTTCGCTGAAAGTAGTGACGACGGTGTATGGTCAGGTATCAGCCTGGCACTACGCGACATGTCGTGGTTTGTGGAAATCGACACGCCTGAATACGAGGCCTTCAAAAAATATCGTTGTAAACTGGCAGAGGTGCAGTATAAACGTTTGGGTTGGCAGCCTAGGCCCACCGACACCGACAAAGATGTGGCACTGCGTAGTCTTGTAGCTGGTTTGATGATCGCGGGTGGCAGCGATGAGGTGGTAGGCCAGGCGGTGGCAACCTACGACGCAGCTGAAAGCTTAGAAACTATAGATCAAAATCTGCGTTGTTTAGTATTAACCGCCAAGGTGAGATATGATGAAACGCCCGAACTAATAGATAAGCTAATAAACCAATATCACACCACGCCGTCGAGTGATATTCGTAATGATATTGGTGTAGCGTTGTGTAGTAGTAAAAACCCCGTCACGATTAAAAAGTTATTAAACGTTAGTTTAGATAAAACTATCGTGCGCCTGCAAGATACCGCTCATTGGTTGGTGCACTTGATGCGTAATCGCCGTTTCACTGCTACCGCCTGGAAATTTTATCGCCAGAATTGGAGCTGGTTTGAGCGCGAACTGGGTGGCGACAAGCACTATGCTAACTTCCCGCGTTACATGGCCGCCACACTCTATACTAGGCAACAACTGCACGAATACGAAGATTTCTTTGGCCCAAAGAGTGCTGAGCCAGCTTTAGCACGTAATATTAATGTGGGTATTAAAGAAATTCGCGACCGCGTGCAATACATAGCCAAAGAAGCTCCAACCGCGCGCAGATACTTATTGAAGCAATTCTAAACTTTATTCACTACTGGTATAACGATGGGTGTATGGCCTGTTGAATCGTACAAAATATGCGCTACGTCGTCTTTTATCTCTTGTTTTAGTGTGTCCATGCTGGCATCTAGGCTGGAATGGTCGGTTTTGGTGCGCAGATAATGGCGAATTTTGCCGATTAGCTCTTCGCTGTCGTTTAGATAAACAAAGGCGCGGCTAATGACATCTGGTGTTTTAACTAGGCGACCAGTTTTCTTGTTCAGGGTTAGTACGATGATGAAAATGCCCTCGTTGCTGATATGCAGGCGGTCTTTAACTACAGCGTCGTGCACTTCGTTACCCGTGCCGTCGTATAGCTCGCTGCCAACGTTGATACGGCCATTTTTCTTGATAGTTTTATCGGGTAGAAATTCCACAACGTCACCGTCGTCGCACACTAAGATGCGCTCGCGTGGGATGCCGCAAACGTTTTCGGCCATTTCGGCGCTGTGGTGCAGCATATAAAATTCACCGTGGTTTGGGATGTAGTTAAGCGGCTTTAAGGTTTGCACGTATTCAACGTGATCTTCAAAGTAGGCATGGCCAGAAAGGTGTAGCGGGCCCATGCCGTGCACGTGGTTTTTGCCGTGGCGGATAACTTCTGCGCCTTCACGCATTAGGCCGCTTTCGGTGTTCACAACATGAATTTCATTGCCAGGGATGGGATTGGAGCTGAACACCACCACGTCGGTGTTTTTTACCTTAATATACTTGTGCTGGCCAGTAATCATGCGGTTTAATACGGCGTTAAGCTCGCCTTGAGAGCCCGTGCAGATGATAGCCACGCGGCTATCGGGTAGCTTTATGATGTCTTCCATCTTCATAATGACATCTTTAGGCACTTTGATTTGGCGGCTGCGCAGAGCCACTTCAAGGTTGTTAATCATGCTGTAGCCTGCGAATGCCACTTTGCGGCCATGCTTGGCGGCCTCTTCAAGCGCTCGTTGAATGCGCAAAATCTGGCTAGAGAAGCTGCTGATGATGATGCGACTATTTTTGTATTCGTTCATCACCTTGCCGAAGCTATCGCCAACTTCAATTTCGCTCCAGGTGTGGCGGCCCGGCGTGTCGATATTGGTGGACTCGTTAAGCATAACGTGGATACCTTCTTTGGTGGCGATTTCAGTTAAGCGAGTCATATCGAAAGGTTTGTCGATGGGGTTGTCTTCAAAGCGCCAGTCGCCGCTAAATAGCACCACGCCGTTTGGCGTGCGCACTACAATGGCGGTGCTGCCTGGGATGGAGTGCAAAACGTGAACAAATTCTAAGCTAAGGCTGGGGCTTACCTGAATGATGTCGTGTTTCCAAGGTTCAACGTTAATGTAGTTCATCTCAGGCACTTCGGGCAGCTCGTTCATGCTTTTTTTGACCATATTAAGTGTAAACTCGGTGCCATAGATAGGGGTGATGTGTGGAAAGCGTGGCAACAGGTGTTGCACAGCGCCGATGTGGTCTAGGTGGCCATGCGTGAAGGCGATGGCTTTAACTTTGCGAAGGTTTTTTTCAATGTATTCGATGTTTGGCACCATGTAATCTACACCAGGGTAATCTTCGTTGACAAACATAATACCCATGTCGACCAGGATAATCTCGTCGCCATATTCAAGCGCGGTCATGTTTTTGCCGATACCCATTTCACCTACGCCACCGATAGGGATAATTCGCACAGCGTTTTTAGTGGGGCGAGCGGCGCGCAGCTGAGCTGGCGACACCTGCTGGCCGTTAAAGCCGTTATATAGCGATTTATTGATGGGTGTTTCGCTGATGATATGTTGCGTAGCCCTAGCATGTACGTCGCTGGCCACCATGCGCTGGGCGCGCACCATTTCGCCGTGGCGAGTGGTGGTGTTAAGCGGCACATGGCGTCGCGAACCGTCTTTAGCTTCGTCGTCGGGCGACTTTTTGGGTTTATTGGCGGCTAGTTTCTGCCTATTTTTTAGTTCTTTGAGTTTTTGCTCGCGCTGGGCTAAAAGCTTCGCACGTCTAGCTTCTTCAGATATTTTAGTCATTTTTACTCCGTGTAATCATACAAAAAACAGTATTTTTAGTTAAGTTTTTGTACAAGTAGTATTATTTAGTACCCCTAGTGTAGCAAAGTGGATATGCATTGTCAAGGGCATAGTATTGACAATTTAGCAAAAGTTTGCTATAATGAAGAAATAGACACCTCAAATAGGACGAGGAGTCTAATTTTGAGTGCCCGCGTTGCGGGCTCGATTCAGAAAGGAGGTGAGCTGTATGATTCAGCTCGCTATCTGTAGTTTCTTGCTCGCAACTTTTGGCGCACTTTGTGTGCTAGCGGGTAAGAGGTGGCTCAGGGCGGTTTCCGTCGCCGGGATCGTGATTGACGTGTTTATCGCGTCGCCGATCCTAGTGGCGGATGTCAGCTTGGCACCGATCCTTATCGTGATCGGTTTTGCTATGGCTGGCGGCTTCGCAGTCGCCTTGGCGACAGTCATTGGGAGAGCCCGCAACATCAGCCATCAGGCCGAATAGGCCTACCGGGGCGGCCAAAAGCCCGCCCCAACTCCATGTTTGACAAAGTTTTAGCGGTTTGCTAACATTAAAGTATTGTACATTACCGGCCGACAGGTCGGTTGTTTTAATATCAATTAACAATTTGACTGTACGTTTTTCGGGTCCTGCCACTCGGTCCGCCCCTAAAAATTTTGCCACACTAAAGTGGGCAAACATTTTTGGGTGCTGCCCCGCCTCGTGTCACCCCAAAAACGCCTTAGGAAGGAAATAAAATGGAATCATTAGACTTAAAACAAATGGTAGAAGGCATCAAGCTGATTGCCGAAGAGAAGAACTTGCCTGAAGATACGGTTTTTAGCATCATCGAGCAGGCGATTGCCGCTGCCTGGCGCCGCGATAACGGTGAAAAAGACCAGAATGTGCGAGCCGAGCTTAATGTTAACACCGGTGAAGCTGAAGTTTTTGTAATGCGCGACGTGATCGAAGATGACGTGGCCTACGACCCAGTAACTGAAGTTCCGCTGGCCGAGGCTAAAAAGCTTAAAAAAGGCGCGAAAGTGGGCGACGTGATTGAAGATTCGCACACCGTGACTTCTTTCGGCCGTGTGGCGGCGCAAACCGCTAAGCAGGTGGTGATTCACCGCTTGAAGGAAGCCGAAAAAGAGGTGGTGCTCGAAGAATACGAAGACAAAGTTGGCACGGTGGTAACAGGTACGATTATGCGTGTTGAGCCGCGCCTTGTAAGTATTGATCTCGGCAAAGCTACTGGTATTATGCCAAAAAGTGAGCAAATTGACGGTGAATATTACAGTGTTGGTGCGCGCACTAAGGTGTATATTAAGGAAATTGACCGCGAAGGGCGTAGTGGTGCGCAGCTAATTCTTAGCCGTGGCAACGAGGCATTTATTGAATACCTGTTCCGCCAAGAAGTTCCTGAAATTGAAAATGATACTGTAGAAATTAGAAATATCGCCCGCGAGGCTGGCCGCCGCACTAAAATTGCTGTATCTAGTAATGTGCCTGGTGTTGACCCTGTAGGTACGTTCGTGGGTGGTCGCGGTGTGCGTGTGCAGGCTGTGATGAACGAAATTGGCGACCGCGAGAAAATCGACATCGTTACTTTTAGCGACAACCCCAGCGAATTTATCCGTGGTGCTTTAAGCCCAGCCGAGATAATTAAAGTAGACATTAACGAGAAAGACAAGAGTGCCAAGGTGTTTGTGGCCGAAGACCAGCAAAGTATTGCCATTGGCCGCAGTGGTCAGAACGTGCGCTTGGCGTCGCGCCTCACTGGCTACAAGCTTGACATTGAGCTGGCTAGCAAACCCGCACCTAGGGCGCGCAAGAACATCGAAGACAATCTGATGAGCGCTATTGAGGCTTCGGCCGAAGAGTAAAATAGCTCACATAAGGAGAAACCTTTGGCATTTAGTCCAAAGGTTTCTTTTTGTAACGTTTATGGTTATAATACTTATATGAGCAAGGTAAAGAAGTATATAGTTTGGCTGATGGCAGGATTGATCGTGCTAATTGGCGTTACTATCGGAACGATAGCAGTATTAAACAAAATAAAAAATGATAAGTCGGGCGAGGTAAGTACTATGCAAGATGATAAGCGCTACAGTGACTTAGACGCGAAACAAGAGAAAGCCATCGCTCTTGCGCAGAGTGGAGATTCCGAAGGTGCCAGACGGCTAGCGGCTGATAATGTGGCTGAGGCAGAGCGATCGGGTGATAACGAGAAGGTTTATTGGGCAAAAACTTATCAAGCTATTGTTTATACGGAAACTGGCGATAAGCAAAAAGCTTTAGACATCTATCTTGAATTACTTAATATGGATGTGGAGCAAGAAAAACTGTCTACTCTGTACTACATAGTGGCTATTTACCGAGAGTTAGGCGACGGGCAAAGCGAGCAGAAGTACTTGCAGCAGTATATAGAGATGTCTGACGGTAAAGCGCCGGCTGAATATAGTGAACGACTTGAGGAGTTAAAGAATGCGTAGAATTGCAAAGTATCTAATTATCGCCGCATTCGCGGTTTGTGGAGTTTTTTTGGGTGCTACTACAGCATCTGCTGCTGGTGGTGGGGCAATTGGTGGCGGTGGTTCCGGCTCTGGCGGCGGCGGTGGCGGTGGTGCCTGGACCCGGTACGGTTTTGAGTGGAGAGTATTTAACTTGAATGGCAGTGGGCCAAGCCGCTTCACTGACGGTACCCAGTGGAATTATGTTAAGAGCGCATGCTCTGGGTCAGACTCGGTGTACGCCTTTGTAGTTTACACCAGGCCAAATGCTGGTGGCGATGCTTGGGTCTATAGATATGATTCGAGTTGGTATAATTTTAGAAACCCAATTCGTAGCCGTTTTATAGCATCTGAAGCTGCAGCTAGAGCTGAATACGACGCTTTACCTGCCAATATCAAGGGCGGCTATGCGTGGGGGTCTAATGTGGCTTGGTTCTGTCGCTGGGATGGTGATTGGAATTTATCACGAGCTGATATAACCGTGAGGCCCACACCAACAGATTATAAGGGTGTAACTGTCACCTATACACATAGAGCGTATAACGATAGTGGCAATGGCGCTGAAAACATTAATATCAGAGCTTTACAAAGTGGCGTTCAAAAAGGCTCCTGGACATTAAACATTGGCTCAAACGCCTGGAGCGCCGATAGAAATTCTACTCAGGGATTAGCGAAAACAGACGTCGGCAGGGGAAGATACTGTCGCAACACTGAGGCAAGGCCAAAATCTGGCAAAGACGGCAGAGCTGTTACTAGTGGTCAGGCGTGCGTTGATGTTTATTCGCCGTGGTTAATTAGGCCTTCGTCTTCAATAAGTTTGCCCGACGGTTGCTTGATATCCAACCCAAATCGCACTAAGCCTGGTTGCGCAGTCACGTTTAAACACACAGTTCAAGAGAGTAACGCACGTGTATTGAAGAATGATACAGGTGGTAATGTTAAGGTTGACGCCACGGTTTATCAATACGTCAACGCTGGCAATAACACAACTAAGCCAAGCAGCCTAACTAGGGTAGATGGCGCTGGTGGCTCAAATACATCATTTGATGAGAGCGCATATATTATTAACGCTAAGGCTAATAGTGCGTCGGTAACTCAAGATCACGTGGGTAAAACCATATGCCAGTTTGTTCGTTCAAGTTATTGGGGAAGAAATAGGCCGAGTAATTCGGCGAATGGCTTTAACGATTCCACACCAGTTTGCGTGTACGTACCATATAATTACGCCACGGCGGTTCAGAATGATATGTCGACTTATGGTAAAGATGCAGTGGTGGAAGCTGGCACTACGGTTAAGATAGGGGCTGAGTTTTCTCTGACTGATGTTGGCACTGGCACTAAGCTTAACTCTTATCACACTAAGTCTAAAACCTTGAACTGGGCACTTAATGTTACTTGCGAAGGTTTAAGGGCAGGTGAAGTTTGCTCTGGTGGTAGTAGTGGGCAAGCCAGTATAGATACTGCTACAGGTTCGTTCAAGAAGTATCAAGATATTGTGGTGCCAGATTATAACTTGGGAGCGCGGTTGTGTTTTGTGGCGTCAATTGCGCCGAGAGCTGTGATTTTAGATGTTGATCAAGGTGACATAACTGTAGCGGAAAAGTACTGTTTCCGTGTCGGTAAAGCGCCTAAGGTTCAAGTTAGAAACGGTGGTGTTTCAGCTCCTGGCGGCATTACGGCTAAAGTAACTAATCGCCTTAACGCTATTAACGGCAATGGCAGCCCATCAGCTAACCGCGGTATTTATGGTTCGTGGTCGGAATACGAGGCTGTATCAGCGAGCAATATAAACGGTCTTGCGTCTTTGGCGGCATTTCAAAAACCAGCGCAAGATATAGCCCAGGCAACTTATAGTCGTGCTACATTCGGGAACGTTGATCCAGGCGGAACGACAGTTTTAGGTCGCTTCAAAAATGGTGAAGACTCAAGCGTAGCTAATGTAGTTGATTATTTCTATGAGATTGTGAAATCTATGCCAAGTGGAGTAGTGTACAGCGACAACACTATTTTAACTGATAAAAATGAAGAGTCGCTATATAATGGTACGGGTAAAGTGGTAATTGGCGGTGGTGTGGTGCCAAAGGGTCATACAGCCATTATCTATACAACAGGCGATATCGAAATTACTGGTAATATTGAATATGAGAACGGCGTTTATAGCTCAACGTTGGAAATTCCGCAAGTAGTTATTATTAGCCGCAAAAATATACGCATTCACGATAGCGTAACTCATGTAGATGCTTGGTTGTTGGCGCATAGTAGCACAGCAAGTGTGGCTGGCACGATTTATACTTGTGCTGGCAGTGGTGAGTCTGTTAATCAAGTTATAGAACGTCTGAGCGGTTCGGTGTGTAGCAACAGGCTTGATATTGGTGGGCCGATTTACGCTGATAAATTACACTTACTGCGTACGGCTGGTGCTGAAGCTACAAATCCCAAAGAGCCAGCAGAGATCTTCACGCTACCTTCAAGTACTTTCTTGTGGGCATATGATTATGCTAACAAAAAGAATGTTGGTTACGCAGCAACAAGGTATTCGATTGATATTCCGCCGAGATACTAGCCGAAATAAGCACAAAACACTAACGCACCGTGGTAAAATGGAGCTACGGTGCGTTCTCACGTAATTAAGGCGTGCGCGCGTGGCGGAATTGGTAGACGCGCTAGCTTCAGGTGCTAGTGCGTGCGGTGCTTATTACGACGATACTACAGAGGTGAAATGGATCTGGTAAGATCTATTTTTTCATATAGACACCCTATTTGACACCTTATGAATATACGAGTAACTACATATATAGAAATACGACACCTTATAGAGCGATGTTCTGAGCAAGCGTATTGAGTGCCGTTGTTTGGTTTTCTAAACTCGAATGTGTATAGATTTGTAATGTAGTAGCAATGTCGGAATGTCCTAAAATTACTTGTGCGTCCTTTGGCGATACGCCAGCATCTTTTAATAACGTGGCTACGGTGTGGCGTATTTCATGCAAACATAGTTTCGGCAAGCCGGCATTTTTGGCTAGCCACTGAAAAGTCGTTAATAAACTTCGTGGATCGACGGGGTTACCTATGCTGCTGTGAAATATCAAATCGTCAGCATAGTCATATTTTGCTTCAGCAAGTTTATGTCGAAGCAATGCTGACTTTACTCTTGGCAAAAGCGGTAAATCTCGAATGCTTGACTTGGTTTTTGGCTCAGAAACCACTAATTTATATCTCACTTCAGCAATTGTCTGGCGAATATGGATTTCATTTTTCTGGAAGTCAATATCTCTCCACCTCAATCCTATGACTTCGCCTCTACGCAAGCCATAATGAAACATTATTTCAAACAGAGCAGAATACTTATGGTCCTTAATAAAATCTAAAAATCTAGCGACCTGCTCTTTATCCCAGACTTTACGCTCTTTATACTTGTATTTCGGAGTATCGACTGACAGTGTGACGTTCCTACTGACAAGTTCGAGCTTGACGGCATCTTTGATGGCAGTAGAGAGCAATTGTTTGGCTACTTTTTGGACATATCGACTCTTACCGTCTTGTTCGAACTTGGTCAACATCATCCGGATATGGTCGGGACGAAGCGATGTGAGTGGTATGTTACCAACGGTGGGCATTAAATGATTTTTAACCGTCATTTCACGTCCAGCTTGGGTTATATCGCGGACTCGTGGGGCGGAGATGTACTTTAACCAGTATTCTAAATATTCACCAGTCGTTCGTTTACTACGAACAATCGGCGTGCCCCTATCGGCAAGTGCCATCTCCTCTCGCATTCTTGCTATGACTGCCTGCTTATCTTTGAGGATAACCGACTGACGTTTTTTCGTCCCACCTGGCAACATTACGGTATATCTACCCATCCAGCGACCGTCAGATCGCTGGACGATAGAGCCTTCGCCTTTAGAGCGACGTTTTTTATTTTTAGAAGAAGTCATTCATTCCTTTCTTCCTAGTCTCAACGCTTTCAAGGTATTCCTTGAGGGACTTAAGACGAACTAGCCGCCGACCACCGATAATGACTGTTGGTAACTGGCGAGAATTGACCAGTTTATAGTAAATCCATTGGCTAACATTCAAGTAGCCCATAACCTGTTTCATACTTAGCAATGTAACTTCACTCATATCCAAATCATCTCCCTGTTCTATCTCTATATAATTATTTTGCCGCGCTTTCGCGGGTGCGCCAAGGCTTTTTTGTCGCTTTTTTTGAGAAATATGTTGTTCTAGCATAATTTACCTCTGTTTGGCAACCACCCCACCATCAAACCAGCCATCTCGTCACGAGTGATTACCCTGAAGATTTGGGCGACTTCACCAAATCGTTCAGTTATTTTCGGCTCCAATGACTGTTTTCTGGTTTCATCCGGCACTATCCAGACAACGAGCGGCAAGGTCGGTGGTTGCACATTTCGCCAATAGCTAACATAAA
>JAIRRY010000016.1 GCA_031255735.1 Candidatus Nomurabacteria bacterium
GTCGGCTCATCACATCCTGGAGGGGGAGCACCTTCCAAGGGTCCGGCTGTTCGCCGGTTAAAGTGGTACGCGAGCTGGGTTCAGAACGTCGTGAGACAGTTCGGTTTATATCCGGCATGGACGATAGGAATTTTGAGGAGAGCTGTCTCTAGTACGAGAGGACCGAGATGGACGAACCGCTGGTGTATCGATTGTGGCCACCTGCTGCATTGTCGAGTAGCTATGTTCGGAACGGATAAGCGCTGAAAGCATATTAAGCGCGAAGCCGACTTCAAGATAAGAATTCCCTATGAACTCCCAGAAAGATGATCTGGTTGATAGGCGCAAGGTAGAAGCGTGGTAACACGTGCAGCTGAAGCGTACTAATAGAGTCATTGCCTTTTTATGTCCTTGTCACTGTGGTTAAGCTTGCTTAACCGATGGTGATAAGGTAGACTTAGCTAGTAATTGGTGATTAAGTCACCAAGTCAATCTATTAAAATTGGTATCTATGGATTTCGTGAGGCGTGTTTGCTTTCGAGCGACTGCGCCTCTCGGTGTCCATGGCGTAGGGGAAACACCTGTTCTCATCCCGAACACAGAAGTTAAGCCCTATAGCGGCGATTATACTGCGCAAGCGGGAAACTAGCACGATGCCGAATTATGCAAAGAAGGTCCTTTTCGGGCCTTTTTTGCATTTTAGTATAAATAAATTTCAAATTATTGAGCGATAACAAAAATAACCTCTTAAAAAGGGGTTATTTTCGATTAAGCCATCTCGCAATTGGCTCAATTAACTCTAGTGTATAGCATGGCATGCATAATGTCAATATTATTAAAACACATAAAATAGGCTTTACCATATTGACAAAACACAAGCGGTGTGCTATAATGCCTATAACACTTGAAGAAAGTGGGTTTTTGGAGGTGTTTACTCTGTTTGAAGGGGCAGATGGCGCCTTTTAAATTTGCCAAAAAATAATTAAAAAAGGAGATTATAAAATGCCAGGTACAGTAGAAGGTGGTCGTAAGGCTGCCGCAACCACTAAAGCAAAATATGGTAAAGATTTTTACGCTCGAATTGGCGCTATAGGCGGTAGTTTGAGTCGTACTGGCGGTTTTGCCGCTAATCCGGAGCTAGCTAAAATAGCTGGCGCTCGTGGCGGTAAAGTTAGCCGTCGTGGTAAAGCTAAGAAAAGTGCCTAATTTTTAACGAAGAATAGACGTTCTCTTTGAGGCGTCTATTTTTTATGGAGTTTTCTATGAACGCGCTTAAATTTATCAGAATTTACGGCCCATTCACTAAGGCAGTTAGGGCATTTGTATTGGTCGCGGCCAGTTTGCCAGCCGCCACATTCGCATTTTGGGCACCTGCTACGGCGATGAAGCCAATCGCGGTAGCTGTCTTTATGGCTCTCGATAAGTTGATCGTCAAGATCAACCTTGTATTTGAGGGATAAGTGCTGTTTGGCGTACTCCCAGGCCTCAGCTTCAAACCTAAGCAGTTCAATGTCGCTGCGATAGTCGGTATGATTTAGACTAGCATGGCCAAGTTCGTGCAGCAGTAATTGCTGCCAATTTTCGTCAGTAGGGTTAAATTGTACGGTGTGAGTTTCGGCTTGCCAGGCAAAACTATCAGCTGGCTTAAACGTAACGTCTGTGAAGTCGCTACGTAAGCTTTGTAAAAGGTCGTTATTGTCTAAAATCATGCTCTAATTGTATCATTTTGCGCTGTTTTGGTGTAAAATTAAGTCAAAAGGGAGTTGTTTTATGCCAATAAGTCGTAACGGGAGGCGGTTTGTAGCCGTCACTATTCTAGCGGTGGTTTTGGTGGGCGCAGGGTTGTTGGTGACGAAGTCACTGAGCAACACGAACAAAAAAACAGAGGTGGCGGTGGAAAATCCAGTTTCTGGTAAAACTGATAAAAAAGATAAAAATGAGAAAGAGCTGAAGGAGCCTAAAGATGAAAATGACGATGCGGGTGGTGCGACAGACGGCTCCAGTGAGTCTACTAGCGGTTCTGAAAGTGGCATAACCATGCCTAGTGAGTTAACCACCGCTGGCTCAGGTGTAAACCTGGCATTTGTGGGGCTATTGGCTGGCGTGGCAGTTTATGTGGTGTTTCTAAAACTAGACTTGCGGGTTAAAGAATAGTTTTATTATTGACACTTTGTTGTGTTTATTCTACTATACACTTGATAGTAACCTTTAACTTACTATCGTGTACATCAGGTAACTAACATAAGATAGCACGCTTTAATTAATTTAATTCAATTCAATTTATGCGTGTATACACGCATATTTTTGTTCTGAGACAACAAAAATATGCCACCATTCTTAGCTGTGTTCATCTTGTGAGTACTTTAACAACCCAAAGAACCAAACCTTTCTATTTTAAGGATGGCGTGGTGTGCTTGAGCCTCGGCCGAGCCTACTACGCTGTCCTTAGCGAGGTCAGTCTGCGTAGTACTATCGTGGTACTAAGGTGGATCAGCTGAAAAAGGAAAGGAGCTACTTATGACTGGCGATAAAATCTTGGGTCAGTATGCGCACTTCAACGCGCTACTGCCAACAGTAGCAGAGCAGGTCGCTACGCTCAAAGCGTATGTGGCGAAGCATTATAAAGGTGAAGGCTCCGACCTGCTCGACAAGCTCGACCGCGTGGTAGACGACGGTGCCCCCCAAACCATCACCAACTGCAAAGTGGTGGTGGTCTGGCTAGGCAGCTTGCGTACTACTGTGCACTTCTACCAAGACATGGTAGGGCAGCGCCAAACGGCAGCAGGTGCCAGAGAGAACAGTTACGTCAGTCATTATGGCCCGCTCCGCTGTGGCCCGCTCCGCATGGAGCTTGATGAGACAGCCTATCAGGGTTACGGCGACGAACCCGGGGTCTTCATTGTCAGCCGCCTAAACCTGCTCGACAACTGGGACCCTGAGAGTGGTTCCAGTGTCGTTCAGGCTCGGGCTAACGCTAGGGCTAAGCGGGCGGCTGGCGAAGAGTATTATTTGGCCTCAATCGAGGCCTTGGCGCTCTACGCTGTCGCCGATCCCAACTTTTACCGAAGCCAGGACGGTCGTAACCTGCCTTACTATGATCTGGCAGGCATCCGCTCTGGCGATGATCTCGACGAGGCGCCCTACTCGCGCTGGAACGCCGTCTATCGGCAAGTCAGCTTCATCTCATACGAGGCAGACGGCGTCGGCTCGTACTACGCCGGGCCGTCTTTCAGGGGGGTGACTCCTGTGGTCTGAGCCCTTGGGCTCTTGGTTCTTTGGGTAACTGCCTCTTCTAGGGGCAGTTTCTTTTTTGGGGCAAAACGATCAAGACACATAAAGTTATCTGAGGTTATATAAACTAACGCCCAGCAGGGTTGCTTTGTAGTATCAGATGAGATACAATGGCACTAATCTATGAGCGAGCTTATTTTAAGGCGCGCCCAAGAAATACTATAAGGAAGGAGTTTGGAGTCGCTCTTGAATGACTCCAGAATAATAACTAATGGCAAAAGCCGATTTAACAATGGACGAGCTGTTGGCACAGGCCGATGAAAGCTCGAAACAACTAACAGCCGGGGAAACCGTAGATGGTAAGGTTCTCTCGGTTAAAAAACATGAAATTCTAGTAGACCTAGGCGCTCGAGGTATTGGTTTAGTACCACGCCGCGAAGTAAGCTTTAGTAAGCAACTTAAGGAGGGTGAAGAAGTTACCGCAAGTGTAATCGACACCGAACTAGACAGCGGTTATTCGCTGCTGAGCCTCCGTAAGGCCGTGAAAGATAAGGGTTGGGATGATATTCTGGCCAAGCTTGAAGATGGCGAAATTATTGAGATTACACCGTACGATGCTAACCGTGGTGGTTTGTTGGCTGAGTTTGAAGATATTCGTGGCTTTTTGCCAGTATCGCAACTTAGCGCTGAGCATTATCCACGCGTAGGCAGCAGCGATAAAGATGAAATCTTGCAGAAGTTGAACGTGCTGGTTGGTAATCCAATCAAGGTTCGCATTTTAGATGCCGATAAGCGCACTAATAAGCTTATTTTCAGTGAAAAGGAAGCTGTTAAAGACGGCTTAGCTGAGAGGTTTGAAACTTTGAAGGTGGGTGATACCGTACAAGGCGTTGTTACTGGTGTTGTTGATTTCGGTGTATTTGTGAATGTTGACGGTATTGAAGGCCTAATCCACATATCTGAGATTAGCTGGGAGCGCGTTAACAATCCTAACGAGTATGTGAAAGTTGGCCAAACTGTCGAAGCTAAAATTATTGCTATTGATAAAGACCGCTTAAGCCTCAGCATGAAGCAGCTAACCGAAGACCCATGGCTCAGCGAAGTTTCTAAGTTTAACACTGGTGATAAGGTAGAAGGCACAGTTACCCGCGTCACGCCGTTTGGCGCGTTCGTGCAGATTAGCCCAGCTGTTGAAGCCTTAGTGCATGTTAGTGAGCTTGGTGGCGGCAGCGATATTGATCCGGAAACCATCTTCACCTTAAACGAACGTAAGGAGTTCAAGGTGTTAGATATTGACAAAGATAACCGAAAAATTTCACTTAGTTTAGCTAGTAAGAAATAACCCGATGTAACTTTTAAACGGCAGAGAGGAGCCAAAAATGGAAGAAGAGAAAATTGTACAGGTTTTTGGCTCAATCACCGTTGATGAGCTGGCTGCGGCACTAAACATTTCTGTTACAACGCTAATTGGTGAGTTGTTTAAAAATGGCATCGCGGCTACCATTAATCAGCGTATTGATTTTGAAACGGCGACGATTATTGTCGAAGAGTTGGGTATAAAAGCTAAACTTGAGAAAAAATTGGCGGCCGAAAAGAGCGTGTTAGTTGAAAAGCATCAGTTATCTGATGCAGCTGTGGCCCGCCCACCGATTGTGGCGATCATGGGGCATGTTGATCACGGTAAAACTACTTTGCTTGATACACTGCTGCATAAAAAGACGGTTGAAACTGAGGCGGGTGGTATTACGCAGCATATTAGTGCTTATCAGATTAGGCATAATGACAGGCCAATTACTTTTCTTGACACTCCTGGTCACGAGGCCTTTGCCGCTTTAAGGCAGCACAGTGCTACACTAACGGATATCGTGGTGCTTGTGGTGGCAGCCGACGACGGCGTAAAGCCACAGACAGCCGAGGCGATTAAATTTGCCCAGAGCGCCAACGCCGACATTATTGTGGCTATTAACAAAATCGACAAAGAAGCCGCTGATGTGAACCGTGTGATGGCGCAACTCGCCACCGACCAAGGTTTAAACCCCGAAGAGTGGGGTGGTAAAACCATTATGGTGCCTGTTAGCGCCAAAACAGGTGAGGGGTTAGATAAGCTACTCGACATGATATTCTTGACGGCCGATATTGACGATTTGCGGGCCGATGTTGATATTCCTGCCGAGGGGCTAGTGATCGAGTCACATATGGAAATTGGTAAAGGGTCGATTGCGAACCTGCTCGTTGAGCAGGGTAATCTCAAGCAGGGCGATTACGTGATAGCTGGCAAGGCGTATGGCAAAGTGCGTACTATGGCCAACTACAAGGGCGAGGTGATGCAACTGGCTGGCCCGTCAACACCTGTGACTATCACTGGGTTCAAGGAGTTACCTAACTTTGGTGATAGATTTAACGTGGTTAAAAATGAAAAAACGGCCAAAAAATTGGCTGAGCAGGCTGCAATCGCTATAGAGAAAGAAATGGCCATTACTAACGTGACTGGTTCGGACATGCTCAAAATGATTAGTGAGAAGCATGATGTGAAAGATTTCAATGTAGTGGTGAAGACGGACGTGTTGGGCTCTCTAACGTCGGTGGTGGACAGCCTACGCCTGATAGACACTAAGGGTGAAGTTAACTTACACGTGATTGGTACGGGCGTGGGTAATATTACCGAGAACGATATTCGGTTGGCGGCTGGCGAAAATACTGTTGTGTATGGTTTTAACGTGGAGCTAACACCAAGTATCAAGCGCCTTGCCACGCGTCATGATGTAGAAGTTAACCTATTTAAGGTTATTTACGAGCTGCTGGATGATGCTAAAGCACATATGGAGCAACTGATGGCGCCAGAGGTGATTGAAACTGAAATAGGTGAATTGGCCGTTAAGGGCGTGTTTAGAACGATCAAAGAAGAAATTATCGCTGGTGGTGAGGTGACGAAAGGCAAGGTTTCACCAGGTGTGGTTGCCAAGGTTTTTCGAAAAAAAGACGAAATCGCCGAAGTGGAAGTGTCGAGTGTTCAGCACGAAAAACAACAAGTGCAGTCGGCTGTTGAAGGTGAAACTTGCGGTTTGGCGCTTAAAACAAAAAAGAAAGTTATTCTTGAGATAGGTGATCGGTTAGTGTTCGTAACGCGCGAAATTAAGCAAAAGAAGCTTTAATAGTGATATAATTAGGGAGGGCAAAAAATGTTTCAATTAGACAATAGTTTTCTAGAATCGGTTGGCTTGGGCGGTATGGACTCAAGTAAAAAAGAGGCGTTCTTGAGGCATACGCAAGAAGAACTTGAAGTGCGTGTTGGCACGCGTATGTCGGAAAGTATGAGCGAAGAACAGCTAGTTGAGTTTGAAAAGATAATAGACGGTGATAAAGAGCTGATCAGTAAAGTCATTGGCGATACCGACCTTAAAAATGACAAAGTTTATAAATTATTGGTATCTAAAGCTGGTTTTAAGGATGGTGGCTCAGAAATTCGTAACGAATGGGCGTCGATTGCTTGGTTAACCAAGAACCAGCCGAACTATCAGCAACTAGTTAAAGACGAAATAAGTAAGCTTAAGGAAGAGATCCGCGAGAATCGCGATCAGATTTTGTAAATTGGTGCTTCTAGGAATGGCCGTTCAGAAAACTCTGGGCGGTCATTTCTTTGCCGCCAGGTGGTATCAACCTGTCGATTATTAAATATTTATCGTCGCTGCATTTTTGGTCTAATTCGGTACTCGGCTCGGTGGCGGCGTGAGCATGAGTTATGGTGCATTCTAGACCAAGAAGTGTAAGTTTAGACTTTGGAAAGCCTGCGAAAGCTCTAATCTGGCGGAGCAATTCGTCTGTTGTATTTTTTACAACATTCAACTTTGACATTGCCTTGTTGAATTTCTGGCAGTATGTGGCTTTGGAGTCATCTTGCGGCGTGGTTTGTAAGCTGCCGCTGACAATTTGTGGTAGGTGGTCGATTAACATATCGCTACCAAGTTCTGCTAATTGGTTATAGAGCTCTGCTTTGGTTACATCGTCTGTGAGCTGTACTTCTTGTTGTGCGAAAACTGGCCCAGCGTCCATCTCGGCACTTAGTTTCATTAGGCTTACGCCCGTGGTTTTGTCGCCATTTAGTATGGCGGTTTCAACTGGTGAAGGGCCGCGGTATTTCGGTAGCAACGAGGGGTGCAGGTTTATGATGCCTTGGGGAAAAATGTCAATGATACTTTGGGGTACAATTTTGCCGTAGCTTACCAGAACTCCAATGGGGTTGTCGAGATTTTTTATTAGCTCGACCATTTCCGAGAGCTTACTTGGCTGCAGTACCTTTATGCCGTGCTTCTCGCCAATAACTTTCACTTCTGGAGCCACCAGCTTGTGCCCACGGCCGCTTGGGGCGTCAGGCTTGGTAATTATCATCTCAATACTAAAACCAGCTTCTAGGAGCCTCTCAAGCGGCCTGACGCTAAGTTTATCAGTCCCAAAGTATACTATTTTGTTTGATATCTTTATCATAGTCTAACGGTTGCAACTCGCCGTTTTTGTCGAGTTCGTAAAAACCGTCCTTTTTATCTTTAATCATATCTATAAACACGATACCGTGCATGTGGTCGATCTCGTGCTGTAGCACCCTGGCCAAAAACCCTTCGGCCTTGAAGCGGATCTCTTTACCGTTTTGATCTAGTGCCTTCACACGGATTTTTGTATAGCGTGGCACCTTGCCGTAAATATCTCTGACGCTTAGGCAGCCTTCAAAGTCTTCCACTAGCTCACCTTCGTATTTAGTAATCTCGGGGTCGATTAAGGCGATGAACTCGCGGTTTTTCTTGTTGTCGAAATCACTGCGCACTACTGTTACGCGCTCCATGCGGTCAATCTGCACAGCGGCCAGCGCCGCGCTAATTTCGTGAGGGCGCGAATCTTCCCAATCTAAAGAAGCGCTCACCATATCATCAATGAGTATCTTAGTTTCCTCGGTAATAACTTTAACTCGCTTAGATTTCTCGCGTAAGTGTGGATTGGGCAGGGTGATAATATCTTCTTTTTTCATCTGTAATATTGTAACAGATGAAGAGCGGTTAGTTCAAACTATAATAGCGAGTTTGGGTCGATGTCGAATTGCCAGTTACGGCCGAGTTTTTCAGATAGAACCTGTAGAAGGGTGGCGCGCTTTTTACTCTTTACGACTACTTGCCAGCGATAGTATTCGCCACGGCGTTCGTAAAATGACGGTGCGGGGCCAAGAACTTGCACCGTGGGGTATTTTTCGCGTATAAGTTCAGCAACTTGGCGTGCATTGCGCACGGCTGTGGACTCCGTTTTGTAGGAGCAGGTTAGCTTCAACAGGTAAGAAAATGGCGGTAAGCCATCTTTGCGACGTTTCTTGATCAGATAGTCGTAAAAACGTGCGTAATCTTGATTAGTGCCGAAGCGGATGGTCTCGCTTTCTGGCTGATAAGTTTGGATTATAACATTTGAGGGCTGGTCGTTGCGGCCCACGCGCCCTATGACCTGGCTAAGTAATTGGAACACGCGTTCCTCGCTGTTGAAATCTGGTAGAGAAAGGTTAGCGTCGGCTTGCACCACACCTACAGTTTCAAGATTAGGCAAATCTAAACCCTTTGCCAATACCTGTGTGCCAATCAGTATTTGGGTTTTGCCCGACTTTACGTATTCGAACTGATTATTCAAAGTGAACTCTTTAGGTGTGTCGCCGTCGAAGCGTGCAATAGTGACTTTAGGCCAAAGCCTAGTGGCCTCAGACTCAATTAGTTTAGTGCCCACACCCTTATGAACTATGTCTGTATTATTACAATTAGGGCAGCTAGTCGTAATGTTGTATTTTTTACCACATAAGTGGCAGATTAACTTGTAGGCATCGGTATGAAGAGTAAGGGGTATGTAGCAGTTACTACATAAGGCTTGCCAGCCACAGTTTCCACAAATAGTAAGATTGGCACTGCCGCGTTTATTTTGAAATAATAGCACTTGTTTGCCGTTATTTAAGCTCTGCTCGATAGAAGTGATTAATTGGTTACTAAAAAAGCGATGTTTTGTAAAATTATGCTTTGTTGTTAAATTTACAACGCTAATTTGCGGCGCGACGCTACCACTAACCGCTGGCTTTTTCATTGTCGCCAAGGCGCCTAGTGCTCGCTTGGCTAGGTAGTAGTCGGTGACTAGCGGCGTGGCAGTGCCGAAGACAGCTTTGAAACCGTGTCGTTTCGCCAGATACGAGGCTAAACGTAGAGAGTTATATTTAGGTGATTGTTCTTGTTTGTAGCTTGGCTCATGCGCTTCGTCGATAACCACTAACCCCAGCTTCTTAACTGGTGCGAAGATAGCGGAGCGAGGGCCAACAACTACTAACGGTTTATCTGACCTCAAGATTCGTTCCCAGTTGGTGTGGCGCTCGGCCTCAGTTTGGTTAGAATGTATAACTACGACGTTTGGAAAATACTGTGAGAAGTTGTTAACTAGCTGGGTTGTTAATGATATTTCTGGTACGAGAATAATAGACGACCTGTCATTAGATAGCTCCTCTTGAGCTAGGTGTATATACACGTTGGTTTTACCAGAACCAGTTACACCGTGGAGCAACACTGTATTAGAAGTTGTATTTTTTACATCATCTATAGCCTTGAACTGCTGCTTGTTTAAGGGTAAGGCACGTTTTAGGTGATTACTAGTAGTAACGTTGCTATTTTTACAACGTCTTTTTTTCGTTATACCAACTGGCAATACTGCCTGCAGAACAGTTGGTTTTGGAGTTCGATAATATTCAGATAGCCAGATAACAGCACTCACTATGTGTTCTGGCAATATAGTGTCTTCTAGGGCGCGAGTTATCGGCTTAGTTGGAAATTTTGGTTTTGTTGTGGTATTTACAACTATAGCGATTGCCTGTCTTTTTCCTACTGGCGTTTCAACAACTTGGCCAACGCGAAACTTAGCGCTAGATTCATAGGTTAGAACACCCCTTGTAGCACCAATGTTCACATTTGGTATCACCTCGTAGTAATACATATACCCATTATATACCCTTATAACTCTTATGCTTATGCTAATATAGGTAGGGATGGGCAATGTTTATTTTAAAGATAGAAAAGAAGCTGGCGAGAAACTTGCTGAGCTTTTGGTGGATACTTATCGTTATGAAGACTGTGCTGTTATGGCCTTGAGTGACGGCGGTGTATTAGTGGGTGAGCCGATTGCCGAGAGCCTACACTCTATTCTCACCATGGTGCTTACCGAGGATATAACATTACCTGGTGATAATTTAGTGGTGGGCAGCGCTTCGCAGAACGATGTTTTTAGTTATAGCAACCAGTTGGCGCAATCTGAAATTGACGGATATATGGCAGAGTTTCATAACTACATAGAGCAAGAGCGCCGTGTGGCGCACGAAAAGATTAACCGCTTGATTGGTGATGGCGGCGCATTCGACCGTGATTTACTGATTGACCGTAATATCATTGTAGTGTCAGACGGTTTGTTTAGTGGATCAATAATTGGTGCAGCTATGGAATATCTCAAGCCTGTGCGTATAAAAAAATTGATCATTGCTTTGCCGATAGCTAGCGTACCGGTAGTGGATTATGTGCACATCCACGCTGATGAAGTACATATTTTAGACGTAAAGGAAGATTTTATGGGTGTAGACCATTACTATGAAGACAATAAAATACCTGATCACAAGGAGATAATCGATAAACTTAACAAAATTATTATGAATTGGCGCTAAAATATATTGAACTCAAAAGTAAAAGCGTGTAGAATAAAATACAACAAGTTGGAAGGAAAGAAATATGCTAGATGTTTTCATCACGTCACGGGTGAGACGCAAGATCATGATTGTGTATGCGAAATATCCAGACTTTAAGACACATGTAAGAGGGCTAGCGAAGCTAATCAAAGAAGATCCAGGAAATATTCAGCGCGAACTTCAGCGCCTTGAGAAGTCGGGTTTCCTGACGGTTAGTAAGCATGGTAATTCAAAAATTTATTCCACGAATAAGCAGTTCCCAATCTTTAAAGAACTTCAGAATATAGTTATTAAATCTCAGCAGTACCAGAACGCCCATAAGAAGCACTTAGCATCGAACGATGCCTAGCAGCAAGATATTTATAGAGCTGTTAAAGAACCGCGGCCTAGTTGGTAATCAGGCCGAACTTTTTTTACATCCAGATTACAAACTAACTAAGTATAATCCGTTTTTATTGCCAGGTATGGATATGGCGGTGGAGCGCCTCGCCCATGCGCAGGCTAAGGGCGAAAAGGTGGTGATTTATGGCGACTATGATATAGACGGCATTTCAGCCACAGCGATACTGTTTGATAGCTTCAAGAAGTTCGGGTTAAACGTTGACACCTATACGCCAGACAGGTTTATTGAGGGTTATGGGTTGAACGAAAGTGCTATGCGGTTGTTGGCAAAGCAGGGCGCTGACCTGATAGTGACGGTGGACTGTGGTAGTTTGAGCCACTCCGAAATTGACTTGGCGAACGATCTGGGTATGGCTGTAATTGTAACCGCTCACCATGCGTTAGCCGACACCTTACCGAACGCCATAGCGGTTATTAACCCACATCGCGCCGATAGTTCGTATCCGTTTGGTGATCTGTCGGGTTGCGGTACGGCGTTCAAGCTAGTGCAGGCCCTGCAAACTAGGCTGGATGGTTTGCCAGATGGGCAAGAAAAGTGGCTTCTTGATCTTGTAGCGCTGGGAACAGTGTGTGATATTGTGCCGCTAGTAGAAGAAAACCGCAATAACGTGTATTGGGGTATTGAAGTGTTGAAGAAAACCCGTAGGCCGGGGCTGAAGGCTTTAATGGCAGTGGCAAAAGTTCGGCCTAACGAGCTTAGTGCTCACAAGATTGGTTTTGTATTAGGGCCGCGGCTTAATGCGGCGGGTCGCCTGGAAACCGCCAAGTATGCGTTAGACTTGCTTTTAACTGACAACCCTAACCGAGCGCTGGAGTTGGCACAAAAGCTAGAAGGCCTGAATAGTGAGCGTCGTGCTGAGCAAGATCGTATTTTTGCTGAAGCAGCCGATAAATTGAAAGACACGCAAGACGATGTACTAGTTGTAGCAGGTGAAGGCTGGAACGAAGGTGTAATTGGTATTGTAGCTAGTAAATTAGTTGAAAAGTATAAGAAACCTACGTTTGTGGTGGCACTTGGTGAAAAAGAAGCTAAAGGCTCAGGCCGCAGTTTTGGCGACTTTTCACTAGCCGACGCTATCCACACTACAAAGAAAAAGTATCTACTGAAAGGTGGTGGTCATGCGGCAGCTGGTGGTGTTACGCTAGAGATAGGCAAGTTAAGTGCATGGCGAGAGGCGGTTAACGCCTATTATAAAAGTCTTAAGCTCAACAATCAGCTGGAACACCTACAAGTTACAGAAGATATAAGAGTGGATAAACTCAGTGAGATTACTACTAGCTTACTAGATGATATCAAGGCTCTTGAACCGTTTGGTATGGGCAATGAAGCGCCGATTTTTTGTTTACAAGGTGTTACGGCCAAGTTTGTAGATAGGATTGGTAAGAATAAAGACCATCTAAAGCTAACGATTGTGGACAGAGCGAATAATACCTTTAAACTTTTAGCTTTTTCGCCCCTCAGTGACTGGTTTATTGAGCCTGGCAGTCAGATTACGCTATGGGTTGCACTGAATATCAACGAATGGAATGGCATAAAGAGCGCTGAAGGGCAGATTTTGCGCCTAGAGACTAAGTAAAATCTAACCACCAGTAAAGCCGCCTAGTGAAGTAAAATAACTCTGGTTCCCCCCTCCACCAACCACTATATTATTTTACACTTGCATTCCCGTGGGGGGGGGTATACTTAGTAGTGTAGAGTAAACTAGGCTATAAAGTTCTAGCCTAGTGATGTGTGAAAAACCAATATAAACTATATATTTAACAAAAGATACGAGGGAAAGCAGCCTTAGTTGCAGCTATAGTTCTACATATAGAACATACAGCAGCCAC
>JAIRRY010000018.1 GCA_031255735.1 Candidatus Nomurabacteria bacterium
GGTTTCATCGTAAGCCAAAACGGCTACATCGGCACTAACGGGCACGTAGCAGCTATCACCGTTAAAGAGTTGGCCATTTACGGCGCAATATTACAGTACTACAGCAAGGGCGACTCTAGATACCTAGCTTACTTGTTAAACTTAACAACTCTTACCAACAGCGACCTAGCGGGTAAAGACAGCAAACAAACAGCAAGTGTGTTGGTTGACGCTTTTTATGATATACCCGACTCTAATTTTAAAGCCGCCAACGATGTCGATAACATTCTAGTTAACCTAAGCGCAGACGAAATCGATACCACGGCTTTCTTGGAGGCCACTTATGCTCGTCAAAGTTACACCGAGAAAAAGGCCGTTAGCGCCGAGTTGGTCGGCTCTAATTACCGCTTGCTGGATGGATACGATGGCTGGCGCGCCTCTGACGTTGCGCTACTTAAAATAAGTGGGCAAAATTTCCCAATCGTAAAACTAGGCAGCCTAGACACCTTACAGCAGGGCGCAGACATCTCCATATTGGGCTATCCAGGCGCTGCGTCTAGTAACGGCCTAGTGGAAAGTTCTGTTAGCGAAGCCACTCTCACTACAGGCAAGGTTTCAGCCAAAAAGAAAGCCTCGGGCAGTAATAACATGTTGGTTGAAACTGACACTACAATCGGGCATGGTAACAGCGGCGGCCCAGCCTTTAATGGCGACGGCGAAGTTATTGGTATCGCCACTTACACAATCGACGGTTCTGGCGCAGGCAACGGGGTATATAACTACATCCGCGACATCAAAGACTTCAAAACCCTAGCTAGCAGCAATAATGTTAAGTTCGACACCAACAGCGAAACCCAAACCGAATGGAACGAAGGCATCAACAACTTCTACGCATCGCATTACTCAAAGGCAGTTAAAAACTTCGAGAAGGTAAAAGAACTTTATCCTAATCACGCCAAAGCCGATGAATTTATCGCCGCGGCCGAAAAACGCATCGCAAACGGCGAAGACGTGGTAGATTTCCCTTGGTTACTGGTAACAGTTATCGCAGGCGTGGTGCTGATCGGCGCTGTAGCCACCGTGGTAGTAATTGTGGCGCACGGCAAACATCACAAAGTTTACCAAGCAGGTGTGGCACAAGGCGCAGTCCAGCCGCTACAGCCAGGTGCTCCAGCGCAAACTGTCATGGTATCGCAACCAGTTGTTCAACCTGCAGGCTCAGTGCCAAGCAGCACGTTCGGTCAGCAACCGCCTCAACCTACTATTCAGCCATTTTCTCCCGAGCCAATCACGCCAACCACCTTAGAACCCAGTATGCCCGCACCCACCGCACCACCACAAGCTTCCGCACAGTCAACCACGCCAGCATCTAATTACTACCCTCAGTCAAACCCTGGCAACCTTGCACAGTAAACTTTAATCTGATAGAGTATGAACCAACATGAAACGATCACAGACTTTTATACGCACTACTAAAAACGCTCCTGCCGACGAAGTGGCAAAAAACGCGCAGCTACTAATTCGCGCGGGCTTCATCCATAAAGAAATGGCTGGAGTTTACGCCTACTTACCATTCGGCCTGCGCGTGTTAGAAAACATCAAGCAGGTTGTTCGCGAAGAAATGAATACCATTGGTGGTGAGGAGCTGCTAATGACAACTTTGCAACCACGCGACATCTGGGAGAAAACCAACCGTTGGGACGACGCAGTAGTCGATAACTGGTTTAAAACTAAGCTAAAAAACGGCACTGAACTAGGTGTTGGGCTTACACACGAAGAACCTGTTGTTGATGCAGTAAGCCCATACATCGACTCTTATAAAGACCTACCGATATACGTTTACCAAATTGCGGCAAAGTTTCGCAACGAGCTTCGCGCTAAATCGGGTATCTTACGTGGCCGCGAATTTTTAATGAAGGATATGTATAGCTTCGCTCGCACCCAAGCCGAACACGACGAACTATACGAAAAAGCCGCAGCGGCTTACACGAAAGTTTACGAGCGGCTAGGTATTGGCGGGCAAACTTACCGAACAGCAGCCGATGGCGGTTATTTTACCGAGCGATTTAGCGATGAATATCAAACGGTTAGTGAACTAGGTGAGGACACGATTTATATCGACGAAGTGAAAAAGCTAGCCATCAATAAAGAGATCTACACCAGCGAAAATCTAGTTAAACTAGGCCTGAAAAAGGAAGATCTAGTTGAGAAAAAAGCCGTTGAAGTTGGTAACATTTTCCCGCTTGAAAGCAAGTATTCCGACACACTTGGCCTATACTACACCGACGAGAACGGCAAACGACAGTCGATCATAATGGGCTGCTACGGCATTGGTGTCAGTCGTGTTATGGGCGTGTTGGCCGAGCATTTTGCCGATGATAGAGGCCTAGTGTGGCCAGAAAGTGTCGCGCCATTTAGAGTCGTTTTGATAAATATAGGTAGTTCTAGCAATGTTATGAAGAACACGACAGAAGTTTATGAGAAGTTGCAACAAAGCGGCGTGCAAGTGCTGTGGGACGACCGAGCCGAAGCTCGCCCTGGTGAAAAGTTCGCCGATGCCGACCTTATGGGCATACCACACCGTATAGTAACTAGCGAAAAGGTAGGTGATGGCAAGCTTGAATACAAAGCCCGCACGCAAAGTGAAACCAAAAATATCACGCTAAGTGAACTACTGAACATTCTAGTAGTTTAACGCTTAAACTCAGTAGTGCAAAAAACCGCCCGCGTAGAACGGGCGGTTTAGTTACCGCGAGAGCCTAGCTATTTTTTTCTTCGATTCTTCAGGTAAGTTTTTAGCTAGCTCAGTGTAAGCCACTTTACCAATTTTAGTTTTAGGCAAAGTTTTCCTAAACTCAATAGCTCGTGGCCATTTATATTTCGCCAGGTTATCTTGGCACGCCTTCATAATCTCTTCGCGAACCGCCTCGGTAGGCTTAACGTGCCCCTTTAGTACCACAAAAGCTTTCGCAATCTGCCCACGATACTTATCGTCTACACCCACCACAGTTGCTAACAGCACATGCGGCACTTGCATAATAACTGTCTCAACTTCGTTAGGATAAATATTGTAGCCGCTGCTGATAATCATGCGCTTCAAACGCTGCGTAAAGAACACGAAGCCGTCCTTATCCATATAGCCAAGGTCGCCAGTATGTAGCCAAATACGGCCGTCGGGGTGCACTTGCAAAGCCTTATTAGTTTCAAGCTCATTATTCACATAGCCATTCATTACGGTTGGCCCCGAAAGTACAATCTCGCCAATATCGCCGGGCTTTTGCTGAATATAAGTGTTTGGCTCTACAATCTTGAAATAAGTATCAGGCATAGGCAACCCAATTGAGCCACTTCGGTTCGACTCCATATTATTTACGCACGTTACAGACAAGCACTCGGTTAACCCGTAGCCCTGTAGCATAAACGCCTTTGAACCGTTTTTCTTGAGCAGTTGGTTAACTTCCTCCATAAGTGCTGCTGGCATATTATCACCACCTGAAATCACCACCTTCATAAAGCTAAGATCCATCTTACGGATCTTTTTGTTCTTAATCATGGCCTCATATAGCGTTGGCACACCCACAATCAGGTTTGGCTTGGTGTCCATCAAAATACGATCGAACTTCTTGGCATCAAACTTAGGCAGCATGATTGTACCCGCGCCGCTGCAAAATATAGTATGAATACCAACGCCTAGGCCAAACCCGTGAAAAATAGGCATTATACCTAATATGGTATATCCTGGCCTTACAACCTCTGGAAAAGCCCCGTGAGCTTCCACAGCCGTTGCGTTAAAAGCATGGTTGGTTAATGCAATTCCCTTACTTTTACCAGTTGTGCCACCGCTATACATAATCACCGCTACATCATCGGCGTTCATCTTCTCGTAGGCCTTGCCAACCACATACTGGCCGCGACCCAAAAGCTCATCCCAGCTCATGGTGTGCTTTTCACCACTCAAAATCTTCATCAGGTTCTTCTGCAGCTCTTTAATGTTTAGAAAATTGTTGATAAACCTATAGCCAACTTTCGGAAGCATTGGCAGCGAGTCGGCAGGCGAGAGCACCACCGTGCGCTCCACGCGAGTTTCTTTGAGAATCTGCTTAATATTTGGCCAAGCCACATCAATGGCAATCAAAATGCGGCTATCAACCAAGTTTACGCACTCTTTAATCTCGTTCGGCGCACTAAGCGGATGAAAGATATTGACTACCGCACCAATTTTATTTATAGCGTAAACAGCTACTACGGCCTCTGGAATGTTGGCTGAGCACACTGAGATAGTGTCGCCCTTCTTGGCGCCCAGGCTAATTAAGCCATGCGCGGCACGGTCGACATGTGCCATGAAAGTTGCGTAATTTACCTTGTTGCCAAAATAGTTGTATATCATGGCCTCGGGGTACTGTTCGGCAGCCTTCAACACTTCATCGTACATCGAACCTTTAGGATATTTTAGTGTTTTTTTACGTTGCTTGCCGTATTGTTTAAGCCACGGGGTGGCGATTTTCTTAGCGCTCACTTAGTTTTCTCCTTATTAATAACATTCTCAATGGACTTACGAAGCTGCTCATTAGCAGATTCAAGACCCTTACTAACCATCTGAGGGTCGCCATACTCAATTTTTAGTTTACCAAAAAACGGAATAAATTTTCCAGTTATTGCAATTGGCACCACTGGTACATTGGCACGTTCAGCCATAGCCACCGCACCGAACTTGAATGGTTTTAAAATGTCAGTCTTATTACGCGTACCCTCAGGCGCTAAGGCTATCGCCGTGCCAGCCCGTAAGGCTTTCGCTCCAGTATCTGTTACATCAGAGTTCTTTTTCTTTGAGCGATCAACAGGAATCAACCCAAGATGGCGAAAAATGATACCCTGCGGGTAACGAAATAGTTCAATTTTGGCTAAAAAGCTAATTTTGCGCCCAGCCGTGCCCAATACAAACACAGGATCTAAGCTAGATCGGTGATTATAAGCCAGCACCACTCCACCTTTTTTAGGAATATTTTTCTTACCAACAACCTTGAGGCCAAACACCCACCGCGCCAGCAGCGTCACTGGGTAAGCCACCCCAAAGTAAAACCAACCATGTTTCGGTAACATAACAACTTAATTATACAACAGAATAGCCCCAAACAGAGCCTATCTTTTCATTATATCACACATAATATATCTTGTCAATGTTAGGTACTATGTAGTATACTCTATAGTATACGAAAGGATACTTAATGAATATAATTGCGACACGTGGCTTAAAAAAGAGCTACGGCAAAAAATCTTCCAGATTCGATGCTTTAAAAGGCATAAACCTAGATATTAAAGAAGGTGAATCAGTTGCCATAATTGGTAAAAGCGGTAGCGGCAAAAGCACTTTAATGCACCTATTAGCCCTACTCGATAAGCCCACCGAAGGTAAAGTGGGCATAAATGGCCAGATTTCCAGCCGCTTGAAAGAACGCAAAATCAATAAATTACGCAACCGAGAGTTCGGCTTTGTTTTTCAGCAATTTTTCATGAACAGCAACGATACCGTACTCAATAATGTAGTATTACCACTGAAAATTGCTGGCGTAAGCGGCCGAGAGCGTAAAAAGCGCGCTATGGAAGCCTTAAAAACCGTAGAACTCGACGATAAAGCCCGCAGCAAAGCCCGCAACTTATCGGGCGGCCAAAAACAGCGCGTTTGCATTGCCAGGGCGCTAGTTAACAACCCCAAAGTGATTTTCGCCGACGAGCCAACTGGCAACCTTGATAGCAACACTGGCAAAAGAGTAGAAGACCTACTGTTTTCATTAAACGTGAATAATGGCATTACGCTAATTGTCGTTACGCACGACCAAGACCTAGCCGAGCGCTGCGACCGCCAAATTCACATTAAAGATGGCTTAATTGAGTCAGATTCAAACAGAAGAGAAAAAGAACAAGCAAGCGAGGTAGCTTTACCAACCAACCGCCCATCAAAAAAAACCGGTAGCTTGCCTAAAAAACGGAACGTTAAGAAAGGAGCTAAGCAATGAAACTTTGGGATATCATAAAAACCACCAATTCCAACCTTCTACGCAACAAAGGGCGCAGTTTTCTCACTATTTTGGCTATTTTGATTGGCTCATTCACTATTATCATGACCACTGGTATCAATACTGGCGTGAACGGCTACATCGACAGGCAGATGGAATCGGCGGGTGGTGAAGGCTACCTCGAGATTATGACCTCAAGCGTAGCCGACCTAGCTATGAGCAGCGATTTTATGGGTGGCGGTGACGTTAAAGAGTATAACCCTGAAAAAGATTCTTCCGCCGTGCAATACATTACTAATAAAGATATCGAGAAAATGCGGCAAGTTAAGGGCGTAGAGTCTGTTAAGCAGTTTAATGCACTCCAGGCAGAATACATAACTCGCAGTAGCAGTGCCAAAAAATACGCTATCCAAGTTAGCGAAATGCCGACCAACTCTATCAACATCGACATGGCCAGTGGCCGCATTGTAAACCTTAGCAGCGACGTGCCTGAAATTGCCATACCCGACAAGTTCGTTAGCCCACTCGGCTTTAAAAACAAAGATGAGGCCGTAGGCCAAAAAGTCAAAATTGCCGTAATGAACCAAATTACCCAGCGAATAACCGAGCATGAGGTCACCATTAGCGGTATCATGAACGCCAGCGTGGTTGGCATGGGTCGTAGCTGGCTTAATACAGCCGCCGGCACAGATCTTTACAACGCCATGACAGCTGGATTGCCAGCTGAATACAAAGATCAGTCGTACTTCGCAGTGGCGCAGCTTGAAAGCGGCTACACGTCAAACGAAAAAGTGCAGGAAATCAAAGACAAGTTTAAAGATATGGGCTACACCGCTATGACCGTGGCCGACGAAGTGGGCATGATAAAATCCTTCTTCGATGCTATCACCACCGTGCTAACTATTTTCGGCGCCATCGCACTCGTAGCTGCTTCAATCGGCATAGTCAACACCTTATTTATGGCCGTTCAAGAACGCACCCGCGAGATTGGATTAATGAAAGCTATGGGGTTAGGTAAAGGTAAAATCTTCACTATGTTCAGTTTTGAAGCCATCAGCCTTGGCTTCTGGGGCTCAGCCATCGGTATTGGCCTAGCTTACGTGGCGCGTGCCATAGCTAACAGTCTTGCCAGCCAAACTTTCTTGAAAGACTTACCAGGTTTTACGTTAATTGAGTTCAATATCATTAGCCTAGTAACTGTGGCGTTGATAGTAATGTTTATAGCCTTCTTAGCAGGCACTTTACCCGCCCGCCGCGCTAGCAAGAAAGACCCAATCGAAGCACTTCGCTATGAGTAAAAAACACTTCCTAAACCCCTTACATCACAAGAAAACCGAGTCGAGCAAGCTTCTGCTAATGGGTGACGTATTAGGCTGGGTGGGCGCAGTGGCGCTACTAGCCGCCTATTTATTAGCTAGTATGGGTGTAATAGAAGGGCAGTCGCTGGCTTACCAGCTGCTAAATATAGTTGGTGCGCTTGGCATGCTGGTGCTATCAACCATCCGCCACGCTATTCCCAGTGCAGCACTTAACACCATCTGGTTTGCTGTTGGTATCATCGCTATTTTCAACTTATTTATCAACTAACGCACTGATGGCACTTCACTACAATCGCCTTCGTACTGTTTTTGTTGCTGAGTATTACCGTGATAATTTTCGTGCTTTTTACTCTGCGCCTGCGCCACACGCTTTGCCTCAACGCGCGAAGCACCGAGATCTACCAAGATGTCTTCAATCCATTCAAAACTACCGCAAGTTGCGCCCAGTTCACTATCCATACCGCCAACATGCATAGCTTCGTGTGTTACGGTGTCGAGCGCGTGCATTTGTAAATCGGTGGTTTTATCATGATTTTGCACCTTTGCCCAATTCCAGATTTCGCCGCAACCCTTAGGGTGCAAGTGAGCAATACCACGACTGTCATAGTTTACGTAGCCATAACGCGTTGCTCCAAACAGATTACCAACCACACGGTCGCAGCGCACCACTGCCGTATCCACGCCCGACACCTTACGCACACTCGGTGTTAAATAGAATTGTATATATTGTTGTTTATATTCAAACCAACCCGCCACACCCAGGCTAATTAACATTAATAATGGCACAAACAAGTGATAAGCGGCGCTGAACTTTTGCTTCTTGGCTGCTGCACGCGCTACTTGGTATATCAGGCGAGCTACGCCAAACACCAGCGCCAGAGCGAAAGCCGCGCACAGCGCAGTTAACGGGCCAAAATCAAAAGGTGTATGTATGAAGTTATCATTCAGCGGATTCCAGGCAAATAATGCCACTAATATAAGAAATATCGAACCAAGTGCGCACCAAAACGCCACTTTACGGCCACGCAACGGGTGCTTACGCTTCAACTTATTCACCTCAAGTATGGCGTCAGCAGACTCTTTAGAGCCATCGTCGTATTCCAGCCCAGCAGGCTTGAACTCAGTGGGGTAAATAGCGCTAATATTCACACGGCGCGGTGCTTCTTCAGTAGCTTGGCCAGCCGGCCTTTCAGGCTTTTCGGGATCGTTATTCATAAGCACATTTTAGCAGATGCTATACTGGAAAGACATGGAAACCGTAAAGTTAGACAGGTTCGTGCCTGGCGGGCAAGCTATCGGCACACTAAACAGCGGGAAAAAAGCCTTCGTTTGGGGTGGTTTGCCTGGCGAAGTTGTAGAATTTAGAGTTACCAAACGCAAGCGCAGCTATATTGAAGGCATAGTTACAAAAGTTATCGAAGCCTCACCGCATCGCACCAGCCATCGCGACACTTGCTACCTAGCCACCAGCCCCTGGCAAGTTGTGAACTATGACCACGAGCTGGAGCAGAAAACCCTTCTAGTCAAAGAAGCTTTTCGGCAAGAAAAGATCAGCGCGAGTATCGGTAGCACAGTAACCGACGGCGGCGAATATTTTTATCGCAATAAAATGGAATATTCACTCTACTGGAGCAACGAAACCGAAAGTGTAGAACTAGCCTTTCACGAACGCGGCAGCCATCGCAAGGTGCCAATCACAAGCTCAAGCCTTGAGCGCCCTGAGGTATTAGATGAAGCCAAGCTCGTAGTAAACGGCATCAACGAACGCGGTGAAGAAGCGCGTACATATTCATCACTCGTGGTGCGTTGCAACCAACAGGGCATCGCGCAAAGTTTGCTGTTTTTGAAAAACCAACCGCATCTGCAAGGCATCGCACTTACCGATACATTGCTTGGTCGTCAATTTAGCTATTCGCCAAACGGCTTTTTTCAGATAAACCTGCCCGTTTATGAGTTAGCGCTTAGTGAGATAAAAAAGCATATCAACACAAGCACGGTGGTTGATATGTACGCTGGCGTGGGCACAATTGGGTTAACCGCTGCAGCCGACCGCCAACTAACACTTGTTGAGACCAACAAAGCGGCTTTTACCGAGCTGGTAGAGAATTGTGGCTTGAGCTTGATGGGTAGTGCGCAGCCACGACGAACATTAGCCAGCAACTCCGCGGCAGCGAGCGCTGCGCAGCACTACTTAAATGCCCCAAGCCCAATTCTAGCGCGTTCAGAAGACGCGTTAGAACACATCACCGCGCAGGCAACTATCATTGTTGACCCACCGCGAGCAGGGCTTGATCCAAAAGTAGTAAACCGCCTATTAGAAGTTAAGCCACCCACCATCATCTACCTCAGCTGCAACCCTACCACCCAAGCTCGCGACATTGCGCCGCTACTAAAATCCTATAAAATCACATTAGCTCAGCCGTATAATTTCTTCCCACATACACCACATATTGAAAACCTAGTAGTACTAGAACGTTGTAAATAGTACAACATATTGAACACTAAAATTGTTCAATATTTAACAGATAAAAACGGCTATTTTGTAGTTATTTGACGATACTGAAATTTAACACCTGGCCGCCATTTACCGCACGCATCGTCGTCGTATACTTTTATAGTTCCGCCCGTAGTTTCGATGATTGGCGCAAGGGCAGGCGAGTAGCTAACTAGCGTTTTGTAAAACACTAGGTCTTCCGCATTTACTTTTTTGCGCCCTGGAAAAACCTCCAAGAATTTTTTAGTAGCTTCATACTCGAAATAGTTGGGCCTACCTTTAGGCTCTATAAATACACCAATTTTCAACCCCATATTACTAACAATACGCTTTATATCGGCTACCTGCAGGCGAGTTTGCGACTGAATATAAATGTGAGGTTTACCCTCTTTATTAATAAATACCGTAGCACGCGCACTACCGCCCACAGGCGCATTGCGCATAATCATTTTTTTCACCTCTTGCCGCAAGCCAAACTGCGCGAACAGCTGCTTTTCAAGATCAATATCCTGCACAATATCGTCGATCATGTATATATACTACACTCCGCTTCGTGCATTTTCAATAAAGGGTGACTGTTGATTTCCTACTCCTAAGTAATATACTTACCTCAAAGTTAAAATTAAACCCGCTAACCTATGTAGTTACTATAATTACCAGTGTAATACTTTCTTACGGTGGTGGAACTATTTAAATTGTAGTATAATACGCTCATGTTTGAAGAGAAATACCAACAACTTAACAAGGCTCAAAAACAAGCTGTAGATAAAATTGACGGCCCACTCATGGTGGTAGCTGGGCCAGGCACTGGTAAAACTCAGTTGCTCAGCATGCGTGTAGCTAATATACTGCGCCAAACCGATATGCTACCTAGTAATGTTCTATGCCTTACTTTCACTGACGCCGCCAGCACTAATATGACAGAACGTATGGCCAGCATGATGGGCGGCGAAGCCTATAAAGTGCCAGTTTTCACGTTCCACGCTTTTTGCCAACACGTTATGGATAGATACCCAGAATACTTTTGGAATGGTGCTGCGTTCAGCGCGGCCGATGAGTTAACCCAAACTGAAGTTTTAGCTAGTATTTTGCGCCACCTGCCGCATAGTAACGATTTGTCGAAATTCTACAACGACGAATTTATTTATCTTGGCGCCATCACTAGCGCTATCTCTGACATCAAGCGTGCAGGCGTGTTATCTAAAGACCTACGTAAGATTGTTGACCAAAACGCCCACTTTATTCATTTTTCTAATCAGTTTTTAAACCACCTATTCCCAAACCCTACGCCGCGCAGTAAAGATGGCATCAATACCTACTTAAAACACTTCAAGCATGCCCATTGGGAGTTAGGCCGTTACGTGGAGCTCGCCAAACCAGACATTACACTAACATTATCGCACACCGTGCTCGCCGCTATGAGCGCTGCGATTCAAGCCACTGAAGCCGAAGAAAAACCAACCACCAAACATCTCACCACGTTTAAAAAACAGTTCATTGAAGCTACACCAGACGGTGGGCAAACCTTAATAGACGGGCGGCAGGGCGAACGCATCAAACAACTAGCCGACGTTTACGAAAAATATCTGGGCGAAATGGAAAAACGCAAGCTTTACGATTTCGATGATATGATTTTACAAGTGCTAACTGTTCTTAAAGAACACCGCGAGCTAAGGCAAAACCTGCAGGAGCAATACCAATATATTCTTGTAGACGAATTTCAAGACACCAACGGTGCACAAATGCAAATCTTGCAGCTACTAACCGATTACGACGACACACCAAATATCATGGCAGTGGGCGATTTCAAACAGGCCATTTACCGTTTCCAAGGCGCCGAAGTGGCCAACATTGAACGCTTCGCCAAACGTTACGGCGACAAGTTAACTGTTATTGAATTAACTGAAAATTACCGCTCTAGCGGCAAAATTTTAGAAGCCGCTACAGTAGCCATTAAAGACGTATTGCGCCACAATTTTTTTGCTAATATGTCGCACGAGCTGGTAGCCAGAAACACCGAAGTAACCACCGTTGCTCAGGTTACCGCGCCCGATCTACCAAGTGAATTAGCCTGGGTGGCCAGCAAGATCGCCGAATTGAAAGAGGCAGGCGCTGAGCTGAGCGGCATTGCCGTTATCGCCAAAAAACATAAACATCTGGCCGAATTAGTGCCGTATCTCAATGAAAAGTCGCTGCCCATTCAGTACGAAAAAGAACAAGACGTACTAAACAGCCCGCCAGTTGAGCAATTGGTGCTACTGGCCCGCGTATGTGTTCATATCAGTAGACAAGAACTAGATATTGCCAACACCTTTGTGCCGCGAATTTTAGCGCACCCTGCCTGGGGGTTAAGTGCTGAGGAAATCTGGCACATTGCAATTGATGCGCAGTATAAAAACTGGCTAAGTATTATGCTTGAGCAAGACCTAAATTTGGCCAATATTGCCAGTAAGATTATGAATTTAGCCAAAGACGCCGAAAACACAACCCTTGAAGAGAGCCTCGACGCTTTATTCGAGCCGTACCGCGAATATTTTTTCAGCGCTGAAAAATTGGAACAAGACCCTGAAGCATACCTCGGTTACCTTAGCGACCTATCTGCTCTGCGCCAGCTAACCCGCGATTATAAAGGTAAAGATAATTTGAAACTCACCGACCTAATTGATCTTCTGGAAGCCTACAAGAAAGCAGGCAAAGACATAACCTCAACGCGCCAATACCTATCTGGCGAACGGGTGCAGCTAATGAGCGCGCACAAAGCAAAAGGGCTTGAATTCAATATAGTATTTATCATTAATGGCACTAACGATGTATGGGCAAAAGGTTTTGGAGCAAAAAACAAGATCCGTTTTCCGTCTAATATGCCATTTTCCACCGATGATAGCGACGACGAACAAGCCAGGCTATTCTATGTGGCCATGACGCGGGCGCGCAACCAACTTTACATAACCACCCACAAGTTCAATTCAAAATGCAAAGAGCTTTTGCCATGCTCATACCTAACCGACGCTAACATTGAGCGCATCACGTTGCCGCCAAATAGTACTACCGAGCAAATCACCAATCTGCGCACCAGCTGGCAAACGCGTATTGTATCTGCGGATGCAACACTAAAGAATCTACTGGCGCCAACACTGGCTAGCTACCAACTTAGTGCCACACACCTAAATAGCTTTGTAGACCTAGAATACGCTGGGCCACAATCGTTCCTACTAAATACCTTGTTACATTTTCCGTATGCTGTGAGTGCCAACGCTAGCTACGGCACAGCCATACACAATACCATTAAGCAAATACACCTAGCCCTGAATGCCAAAAAGAAGAAACCTTCGGCGAACGAGGTAGCTAAGATCTTTGAAGCCGAGCTAAGCAAGGCCCACCTAAACGAAGCCGACTTTAAGTATTTATTGAAAAAAGGCAAAGACGATCTCACGGTGTTTGTAAACCAGTTTGAATTTAAGCCCGAGCAGGTTTCAGAACGCGACTTCCGCACCGACAACATTACTTGGCAAGGCACTCGCTTAACTGGCACGGTAGACATGCTGGTTAAGGACACCGAGAAGAAAACTGTAACAATTTACGATTATAAAACTGGCAAGCCATTCGCCGATTGGGAGCGCAACAGCAAGCTGCATAAATACGAACAACAGTTGATGTTTTACAAGCTGCTAGTTGAGAACTCAGCTGAGTTTACGGGCTACACGGTAGAAAAAGGCGTGCTGCAATTCGTAGAGCCCGTCGACGGCAAGATTGTAAGCCTAGAAACCGATTACCCAGCCAACGACATGCACGCTTTCAAGTCTTTGGTGCGCGCTGTTTGGAAATGCATTCAAGATCTTGACCTGCCAGATACTAGCGCTTACGGCGAAGGCCTGGGTGGCACGCTAGACTTCGAACGCTTCCTCGTTAAAGGCTATTGACATTTTTGCAGAATAAACGTATAATGCCGTGGGAATGAGGCAGTACCCAACTTTGGGTGCTGTTTTTGTCCAACCCATAGCATGGGCGGCCTAAAAAGCCCCATATCCAAAACGGTCGCGAAACCACTGCAAGGAGGTGATATGCGTGACACAACCATGGCAATGCCCAAACTGCGGCAAGCGTGCTGACTACGAGGTTGTATTCAACCCCGCAACAGGCAAGTACGTTTGCCGCAAATGCGGTGCAGAGGTGCTTCAGAAGCAGCCAGACGGCGGCTTCAAGGGGCAGTGAACAACCACCGCACCTTTCGACCCAGGCTTAACCGCCTGGGTTAGTTGTTTTTTTGGCAACAACGAAGGCAAGCCTCGCCTTGCAAGACCCGTCCTGCTTTTCGTATAATCGACAGATGACAATCTGGGAAGAATTAGCCAGCCAGCACCAACCATTCTTGGCGCTCGCACCTATGGAAGACGTAACCGACGTGGTTTTTCGAGCCGTGGTGGCGCGAGCGGCGAAGCCCAACATATTTTTTACCGAATTTATGAACGTGAACGGTTTCTGCCACGAGCAGGGCAGAGCACAAGTGGCGCGCAGGCTAGAAACTAGCCCGACCGACACGCCCATCATCGCTCAGATATGGGGCAACGAACCTGAAAAGTTCGCTCTTACCGCAGTCGAGATTGCCAAAATGGGCAAGTTTGCAGGGCTAGACATCAATATGGGTTGCCCCGACAAGGCCGTGGTGCGTAGCGGTGGCGGTAGTGCTTTAATTCTACAACCAGCACTAGCAAAAGAGGTCATCTCGGCCGCCAAGCAGGGCGGCCTGCCTGTGAGCGTAAAAACCCGCTTGGGCTATAGCCAAACTGGCGAGTGGCGCGACTGGCTAAATTTTTTGTTGCAACAAAACCTCACTTGCCTAACCGTGCACCTGCGCACCAAAAAAGAAATGAGTAAAGTAGCCGCCCACACCGAGCTGATACCAGAAATTGTGAAGTTGCGAGGCGAAATAGCGCCACAAACCAAGCTCATGATAAACGGTGACATCGCCGACGCCCGCCAAGGCGCACGCCTAGCAGAAAAGTACCCAGGGGTAGACGGGGTCATGATTGGCCGCGGCGTATTTTTAAACCCATTTTGCTTTGAGCAAAAACCGCAGCCGCATAGCCGTGACGAACTAATAGGCTTACTACAATTTCACCTAAGCGAGTTCGACAAACACGAGAGTAAAAAGTTCGACCCGCTAAAGCGCTTTTTCAAAATCTACGTCAACGGTTTTCCAGGCGCAAGCAGCTTACGCAGTGAGCTCATGCAAACCAAAAACACCGCCGAAGTGCGTGATATAATAGACGCATGGACAAAAAGCAGCCAAAAGTTATAGTTTATAGCACCAGCTGGTGTGGTTTTTGCCACAGTTTGATGCATTGGCTAGACAAGCAAGGCGTAGCTTACGAAGAGGTTGACGTAGAAGCCGACCCGGCCGCCAACGAAGAAATGCTGAGGCGCACCAAAGGCCAGTTCGTAGTGCCAGTTACCGCCATTGGCGAAGACACTGTCGTTGGGTTCGACCGCCCAGGCATTAAAGCCGCTTTGAAAAAATACACTAACTAACATGACTGAATTTATAAAAATGCACCGCAAGATAGGTAAGGTTAACGCCTATTATTGGGAGAGCGATTTCGATGCTTGCAGGCCAACGCTCATCATGATACACGGCTTTCGCGGCGATCATCACGGCATGCTAAAAATTGCCGAGAAGTTAGGCCGCAAGTATAATCTTTTCATCCCCGACCTACCAGGCTTCGGCGAAACTCAACATATTGCAGGCGAAAAGCACAACCTAGAACTTTACATTGAGTTTTTGCGCAGCTTTATAAAGTCGCTGAAGCTGGAGGAAAAACCAAACCTACTGGCGCATTCGTTCGGCACAACCATCGTGAGCGCCTATGCCGCTAAGTATGGTGGCGAGGCGAACAAGATAGTATTACTTAGCCCGATTGCCGCCAGGCCATTACCGCTAATTTTGAGCCCAGCGGCTAAGCCGGTTTTTGACTTACTACGCGCCATGCCCGATAAACTCGGCCGTGCATTTACGGCCAACAAACTTACCACCGACTTCATGAGCCGCACGCTTACCAAAACCAACGACCGCGCTTTGCGCCGTTGGATCGTGGCCGAACATCGCCGCTTTTTTGGCGGCTTTACCAGCCACCGCGCCATGATGGAAGCCATGCAAGCTTCAAACAAACACCACGTAGCTGAGTTTGCGCACGCTATAGCTAACCAAACGCTCATAATAGCTGGCAACAAAGACCTAATCGGCAAGAGCAAACAACAGGCAAAACTTGTACAAGTTTTGCCCAATTCTAAGGTGGAGGTCATCAAAAATGTTGGCCATTTAACGCACTACGAAACGCCTGGCGAAGTGGCCACTCACGTGCTTAAGTTTATTTAGTTTTTTGCGCCCTAAGCTTGATGGTTTTTTGGTAAATTTCTTCAATCTGTTTCAATGTGTTGGTTATATCGTGGGTTTTAGCAATCGCCAAACTTTCAGCTGCGAACTTAGCCCGCAAAGTTTTGTTGGTTAAAATTCGCTCCAAACCTACCGCGATTTGATCTACGTTATCTTTTTCGCACAAGTATCCGTTGCGACCATCTTGGCAAAGTTCACCTACAGCGCCAGCGTCTACCGCCACCACGGGCTGGCCGCAGGCCATAGCCTCGAGCGTTGATATGCTTTGTAGCTCAACGGGCGAGGGCATGCAATACACCGTAGCTGCTTGCAAAAGCGGCGTTTTGTCTTCATCGGGAACGCGGCCAGTAAACACCACGTGCGAGCTAATGCGCAGCTCTTTTGCTCGTTCCCGCAAGTTAGCTTCATCAGTGCCAGCGCCTACAACCACCACGCTTGAGCCAGTGACGCCGCGAATATGTGCGAACGCTTCCAGCAGCACGCCCAAGTGCTTTTCTTGATCTACGCGCCCAAAATACATGATGATAGGCTGGTCTTTAGGCAAACCATACTTGGCGTAAATGCTGGCTGGCGCTTTTTTCGCCGCAAACTGCGATAGGTTAATACCGTTGCTCACGGCCTGCACTGGCACCTTTAAGTGCCGCAACTCTTCTTTAGTAAACGACATATCAATAGCACTCTGGGTAGGCATGATGATGTAATCTACCTGTGTGATAGCACGCCCCAAAAACTTAATGGCGCGGTTGATCTGCTTAGAAAACGGAGCTACTAGCTTTAGGTTGTCTACTAAGTTTTCAGGCATTACGTGGTTAGTGCTCACAATCGGCACATTATTAAGGCGCGAGTAGCGCAGCACTTCTTGGCCTATCATAATACGCATGTGATTATGAATAATGTCGGGCTTAAAAATGTCTAGCGCTTTGGTAATCTCGCGGCGCGGCGCTAGGCAGATCCGAAAGCCATTCTTGGTATAAATTGGCAAGCGCGGAACAGAAACGCCCACAATTTCACGCCTAGGTGGCAATGGGTCAATCTGATTGTGGTAAAACGGAAAGATAGTAGATTTTAAACGCACAACCTCGGTGTCGCCGTCTTCTTCAATGTAGTGTTCTCCAGTTTGGCTAGGCGCTAGCACTAGCACCTGATGGCCGCGCTTCGCCAACCCCAACGCTAAAGTGTGGCTAGCGGTAGAAACACCGTTAACCGTCGGCCAATAAAGGTCAGATGAAATAACAATTCTCATATCACTATTGTAACATCTCCTCCCACCAACTCACGCATAGTGATATAATTAAGGTGTTATGCGCTTATTTTTTGACGCCAGATTTATTCGAACCGACCACCACGACGGCATCAGCCGCTATTCTTTCGAGTTAGCGCGGCACATAGTTAACCATCATAGCGACATCACTTTTATCATTCACAGCGACGAGCAATTACCGTTTTTGCCTGCTGGCTCTAAAACCATCAAGCTCAACCATCCTGAAAGCGCCAGCGAAGTATTGTCTGGCCGTAAGCTCAGCAAGTTTAGCCCAGATGTGGTATTTTCACCCATGCAAACTCTACGCAGCGGCAATTATAAACTGGTTTTAACCTTGCACGATACTATTTATTACCGCCACCCCACGCCACCAAACAACAATCCCGCCTGGGTGAGAGTAGGTTGGCGCTTGTTCCACACCACATCGCTACCGCAGCGCATTGCCCTAAACGCGGCCGACCACGTGGCGACGGTGAGCCAAAAAAGCAAACGCGAAATAGAGCAGATGAAGTTAACCAAACGGCCAATTAGTGTGATATACAACGCGCCTGGCAACCTAGCGCAGCACCTCAAAGAGCCTGTTAAGACTAGCGCCGTAAACAACCTAGTTTACATGGGCTCGTTCGTGCCGTATAAAAACGTTGAAACGCTAGTGCGAGCCATGAAGTACCTACCCGAAAAAACTCTGCACCTACTTAGCAAAGTTACCCCAGAACAGAGGCTAAAAATTGAACAAATTATTAGTTCAGGCTGTGGAAAAGTGGTTTTTCATGGCGGCGTAAGCGACGCAGAATATGCAAAGGTTTTAGCCAATAATGCCGCGCTAGTTTCAGCTAGTAAAGATGAAGGGTTTGGCCTGCCGCTGGTTGAAGCTATGCAACTTGGTGTGCCCGTAGTTGTAAGCGACGAGCCAGCCCACCGTGAAGTGGCGGGTAGTGCCGCGCTCTATTTTAAAACCACCAGCGCAAAAAGCCTTGCCGAGAAGATCGGCGAGCTTGAAAACGATAAACTGCGCGCTAAGTTGGTCAAGCTGGGCAAGGAACAAGCCGCCAAGTTTAGCTGGGACGAAAGCGCCAAAAAGCTGATAAAATTAGCTAAGGAATTACATGGCAAAAAGTAAACCAAAGGCTAGGAACCGCTCTGTTATCTTAAACCGTCGCGCTCGCTACGATTATATCCTAGGCGAAGAGACCACAGCTGGGCTGGCGCTAAACGGCAAACAGGTGCGTGCCGCCCGCGATGGCCGCGTGCAATTAAAAGGCAGCTACGTAACTGTACGCGCAGGTGAGTTATGGCTTAATAACGCCAGTTGGACGCTGAAGGTCAACGAGCCTAATCGAAACGAAAACGTAGTCAGCACCGAACCCGTTAAGCTACTGGTCACCAAAAAACAATTGCATCAGCTTGAACAGGCGCGACGAGATGGCAACACCATTGCCGCGCTACGTCTCAACACGGCTGGGCGGCTGCTAAAACTGGTCATCGCCACTGGTAAAGGCAAGAAAAAGTACGACAAACGCGAAACTATTAAGCGCCGCGAAAGTGCCCGCGAGGCCGCCAGGAGCATGAAAAGATAATGCGGTTATTCAGTTGGAACGTGAACGGTATTCGCTCGGTTATTGAAAAAGGCGAATTTGCTAAATTCATCGAAACTTACCAACCTGACATTTTATGTTTGCAAGAAACCAAAGCCAAGCAAGGCCAAGCTGAAATTGATCTGCCGATTTATAAGGAATATTGGAGCAACGCGAGCCGCCCAGGCTACAGCGGCACAGCCATATTCACTAAACACACTCCGCTCAGCACCTCCACCACCTTTGCAGGTACGGTACCTGCAAAACACCGCTCAACACCTTTGCAGGTACCGTACCTGCAAGAAGGTTTGTGGGAAAGTGCGGGGCTGGTTGATGAGTTTGGCGACGCCACAAAAGAAGGCAGGCTGATAACCGCCGAGTTCGAGAATTTTTATCTGGTTAACTCCTATTCGCCGCATACCAAACGCGAGCTAGAACGTTTGCCGCTTAAACGCCGCTGGGACAACGCACTACTGGAGCACATAAAAACACTTGAACAAGCCAAGCCCGTGGTGCTTTGTGGCGACCTAAATATCGCGCACCAGCCCATTGATCTCGCCAACCCTAAACAGAACGAAACCAACGCTGGCTACACAGCCGAGGAACGCGCTGATTTCGACCAATTCACCAAAGCTGGCCTGATAGACACTTTCCGCAACCTGCACCCCGACGAAACAGGCGCTTACACCTGGTGGACTTGGCGCGCTAAAGCTAGAGCCCGTAACGTCGGGTGGCGCATTGATTACTTTATAGTGTCGGAAAACATTCTTGGAAAAGTGAAGGCGGCAGCCATCCACCCCGAACAGCTCGGCAGCGACCATTGCCCCATCAGCCTGGAGCTAAAGTGAAAAAAATGCGGTTTTCGATCACATCTTTGGTGGTTGCCCATTCGTTATGCCCGCCCTCAAAATCTTCCATCAGCTGGCCTGAAACTTTGGTTGAACAACACACGAAAAAAATTTTATCCTCGGTATACTCAGCTGTGCCGTCTACCTGTACCAGCTCATGGTAAATACCCAGCACCTCGAACTCAACATCTAAGCCAGTTTCTTCCTTGGCCTCGCGCGTAGCGGTTTCGCAGATCTGCTCGCCCCAGCGCACTTTGCCAGTTGGCAAGCCCCAAAAGCCGTAATACGGGTTCTTGCGACGTTGTTGAAAAAGATATTTACGGCCTTTCTTGATGGCAATAATCACCGCAACTTTAGGCTGGCGCTCAATGGTATTATCGTCGGTGTCAAGCTTGTTGGCGTATTCTTTACCCCTGATACTTAGCGAATAAGAGCTGCCATTTTTGTTCACGTATTCCAGCTCTACCAAACGTTTAATGTGAAACTTGGCGTGATCGCTTTCTAGCCCCGTGGCTTTTTGCAACAAGGCAAAATTAGCCTCGGGCACGAAAAGCAGTTCGCGCAAAATCACGGTTT
>JAIRRY010000020.1 GCA_031255735.1 Candidatus Nomurabacteria bacterium
CAAAGAAAAAACTCCATCTAGATGGAGTGATCGTTCAATCAAGCCTATCTTAATGTTTACTAACTAAACTGTCTAATTTCTGAATCGTTACCGGTTACTCAGTACCGATCCTATTTCCATTATAGCACACTAAAAGGTAATTGTCAATAGTTCTATGCTAAAACTGTGGTATAATATTGTTTTTACATCTGTTATTCACAGTTCGTAATGAGCCATCACACTACAAATTATCAGGGCGCTTGATCGGTGTCAGGCCGGGCGGTTTACTGAGCCCTGGCCTGCCTGATTGAGCACCTTCATCAACTTGCCTACCATACGCACCGATACTGCCAATTCGGCTTGAGCCACCGTTTTTGAAATTTGCGCTACCACCCGCCGAACGGTGCTGATCGCGCTTACCATCAGCTTTACCACCAATTCCTATAGCACGATTTTTACCTATATCACCGTCGCTATGCATAGAACTTGCATTTCGATTGTTAGCCAAAAGACGCTGCGCTTCTTGCCGCGCACGCTCTAAGCTAAAATCTCTATAGTTCTCAACTCGTCCATTTCCTAAGTCGCGGCGCGCCTGTCGAAGATAACCAACACCGCCCAACGGAGTTGGCCTCAGTGGGTTATTGTTTGCGGCGCTTGGTGGACCGTTTTCCATATACATGACCATAATACATTATCAACCCCATAATTGCACCGCCCACAATGTTGCCCAGCGTTACTGGCAGCAGGTTATTCCACAAAAATGCGCCCCAATTTAACGCTGCAGTACCAATGCCCGCACCTGCTATTAGTTCGCTATATACACTGTTCAAGTTTGCAAAAATACCTGCGGGAATGTAGTACATATTGGCCACACAGTGCTCAAAACCAGCTGTTACAAAAGCGATAATCGGCAAGAATAACGCCAAAACCTTACCAGCTATATCTTTAGCGCTTAACCCCATATAAACAGCTGCACAAACCAAAATATTACAAAAGATACCCAGCACAAAAGCGTTCGCCCAAGGCAGGCTAGCCTTCGCCACCGCCACTTTAGTCGTATAAACCGCCAGCGCACCGCCGCCAATGCTCAGCTGACCAAAATACGCCATCAGCGCTGCTAATGAAACTGCACCGATAAAATTGCCAACAAACACCAACGTCCAGTTACGCAGCAAGCCACGCCAAGTTATTTTACCCGATAGCGCAGCCGTTACCATTAAAGAGTTGCCCGTAAACAGCTCCGCACCCAACAGTACCACCATACACAGGCCAATTGGGAAAACTAAACCCGAAACCAGGCGCGCCAACCCAGCATCGCCCATGGCATGCGCTGCCGTGCTTGAAGCCACCGCACCAATGCCAATAAACAACCCTGCCGCTACGCCAAGCAGCAGCAAGCGCCAAGTTGAGCCGCCAACCTTAGCCACTGCACCATCCATGTTTGCTTCCGTTAACTCTTGTGGACTCATATTACTGACTCTATTTTAAAACTTAGCTACAATTCTGGCTAGATCCAAAACTTCAGGCAATAGATTTTCTATGTTGGCCACCTTACGTACCAACCTTAAGTCGTTATGCATCATCACACGCAGTAATTTTATATGATCAGCCGTCACCAAACCGTGCTGACTGGCGCGCAGTGCCTGATCGTCAATGTCATACGAATAAGTGGCACCAAGTTGCAATTTTTCGCCTTCTGCATCTGTGCTTAAGTTAAGCTCTTCGCCCAGCGCCCTTGCTAAGCGCAAGTAAAACCAAGCTCGCACTAAGTCGAGTGGCGCGCCGCCGTCCAGGCCTTCTAATGTACTGTTTAAAACTTCAAAAAAATCTGGGCTATCGATGTTCTCGCTGCCGCGCGCGATGAGCTTCATAGCCTCGTAAGCAAATTGTAAACGGTCGTAATCTTGCAAAATCTTACCGTAAAACCTCACCACTCGCGCCGATGTTAACACACCCAAATCGCCCTTACCTTCGTGAATTGTTATGTCGCTAAGCGCCAGTAGCTCAATGCCGCTAGCTAGTTTGCTCTTTTCGCGTCGTGCACTCTTCACCATCACGCTACGTTTGCCTTCGGGTGTTATTAGCTGCACAATGCGATCAGCCTCGCCGTAGTTTGTACGCCGCAACACGAGCGAACGCGTGCGAACGTCAGCCACCCAACACCTTTTGCACCGCCTCACGCACGTCGTTGGGGGTCATAGTTACCTTATCTAGCACCACCTGCACTGAATCGTCTAACAGCTCACTGAGTTCATCAGCCATGCTGCTGCACACAATCACTGGCACAGCACCAGTGTCGGTGTAAGACTGCAGCTCGTTAAGCAACGCGAAACCCGACGGACCGTCTAAAATAATATCCAAAATAATCACATCGGGTAGTTTTTTATCTATAGCATCAATGGCATCTAGCCCATTGCTGAAGGTGCGCACTGTATAATTTTTTAGAACACGAGCTAGATGCGCCGCCATCGCGTCGTCATCCTCCACAACATAGACGTTTCGCTTATGAGACAAAACCGATGGTTTTTCAACCTTCGGTGTAATGCGCCATTGCACTTCGTGCTGGGCATTATCATCGTGCGGTGCGGTCGGCAAAGCCGCCGCTCCGACTGCTCTTTTTCCTTTCATAACAATAAACTCAGCTGAGTTGACACTGGCAGATCAACATAAAATGATACGCCGTCACGGTGACGAATTACGCCAAGCTGGCTATTCATAGCCTGCGCAAAGCTTTGCGCCACATAAAGCCCTAGCCCACTACTAGTTGGGCGGTTGCTAACTGGCTGAGGTGTCAAGTCGCCTTGCCTTTTTACTTCACGCCATACCTTAGTGGGCAGGCTTGGGCCATGATCGCGCACCCCAACCCGCACTTTCTCGCCCACGCCATGCACAAATAGCTCCGGCGCATACGACGCGCTAGCATAATGTAATGCATTATCGCAAAAACCATAGAGTAAATTACTTAGTAAGTCGCGGTTAGCCACTACTAATTTCACCTTGCTACGATAGCTGCGCCTAACTTTAGCGTGTTTTAGCTTTTGAATTGGGCTTAGTTGACGCAGTACATCATCGCACACCTGATACGGGTTAACAGGCATTAGCTCGAACATAGCATCTTGCAAACGAGCCGCTTTTGTTAAGTCTGTTACTAATCTAAGCGCGCGGTCGCTAGCTAGGCCTAGCTGCACAATAACCTCGCGTTGTTCGCGCGTGTCGTTGGTGGCTTCGTCTAGAAATAAAGATAATTGCCTTATCAGCGCCAGCGGCGATTTAAGTTCGTGCGCCACCGCTACTAAAGAAGAGTCCACCTTCAGTAATTTATTTATTTCACCTCCGTCGCTCATAGAAAACCTGCACTAATTATAACATACGAAAAACAGGCGCTGAAGCGAGGTGTGCTTTGCGGCACACCAAACAAAGAGTTGAAATTTTCGCTTAAGTGCCTCAGGCAAACGGTTTTACTTATTAAAGTCGATAGTTTTGATTAACGCGTCAAAGTCTGGCTTAAAAGTTTCCGCGTCGGTTTGCATCACCACACTTTTGTCACGCAACTTAAACACGATTAGCGAACCGCGCATATTTCTGGTAATAGCGCCGTCGTAACGGATGCCAGTGGCGTCTGTTTCACCGATTGTTTCAAGCGGAGTCGACTTTAAATCACCCTTCTTTACTAAAGGTTCATAAGTTTTGTTTAGTTGATCAAAGTCTCTATCGTAAATTGTTACACGCAAAGCGAAGATTTCTCTACTAGACACTGTTGGCACGGTAATTGGGTTGAGGTAAGCCTCATAATTGCCGCCGTTCGAAGCATCCGACGCCACATAAACGCTCCAGGTTTTTGGATATTTAAACGTTAAACGACCGTAATCTTCCGGGCCAACGAAACCGCGGTTTGGCTCTTTTTCACGCTGCGAGAACTTCTCATCGTCTTCGTCGGCCTGTTCTTTCTTTGCTGTAGCAACCCGCTCAGCCACAATACTATCAACATTATTTTTCTGATCTTGGTAACTGATAAACGCCCACACCGCAAAACCGCTAGCCGCTAAAAATAACACGCCCAGCACAATGTTTACGATCATCCACGTGTCTACTTCGCCTGATTTGTATTTCATTTTTCGCTCCGCATAAATTACTTCAGTATATATTGTACTTACGTTTAAAAGATAAGTAAATACCCCTAGAATTTATAAAGATGGTACGCGCCAACCGTACGTTCAGGTTTTTTGCCTGGTATCTCAAATCCGTAACTAACAACTTTAATAGCCTTACCGTACACCTCAGCGTGCTGCCTCGCCTTTTCTGCCACAGCTGCCATGATGCGTTCAACTCCGAACACGTACACCACCGTAGTACCAGCTGGCCACTTGGCTTTCAAGCCATTTTGCCATTTTATAATAGCCTTTTTGCCAAGCCTAATCTTGCTTATAACTACTAGTAGCGGGTTAACTTCATAACCAACCGCTTTTGCGCCATGCGCCACCGCTAGCTTAAGCACCACGCCGTCACCACAGCCCATATCTACTATAGTGTCTTTACTAGTAAGCCGCAATATATCCGTAAAAGCTTGTTCAATATCACGCTTACGACTAGGCACATAAGGCGCACCAAACAGTAGCGACACTCCCAAAATCGCCGCCAAAACTACGCCAGCGGCCGCCCAGATCACTTACTGAAGTCCTTACTTAGCACGGTTACACTGTTCTTGATTTCCTCAAGTTCTTTTTCGATTTCTTTAGATAGCTTGATAACCTCGTCGTAACACTCCAAGGCAGCGTCTAGTTTGAAATCATCACTATAAAACCAATTAATCTTAGCCTTCAGCTCATCGATTTTAGCCGTTACGCCCTCAGTTTTACCTTTTTTTGGCATTTTTTACCTCCGCACTTACTATTTTATCACTTGTTGTAATTTCTACAACACTACCTACCGTCAGTTCACCTTTTATCATAGCGTAGCCTTGGCGCAACACCTGTTCTGGGTTTAATCCAGCAGCCATTTTAGTTAGTGTTCGCACGTCGGCCAGCTTACCACTCACTTGATCAACGATAAACGCACCTAACCGCTCTACCGCCTCAAACGCGCCACTACGTGCCAATTCAGCTTGCCTTAAGATGTGCTCGCCAGCGTATAACACACTCTGTTGGTTCTGAGCATAAATGGCTTGTTTGTCTGGCGTTATCATCTGCGCCGCGTTGCTCGGTGTGCTAGCCACCACGTCGGCTGCAAGATCGACCAAACTCTCGTCAATTTCATGCCCAATACCAGTTACCGTCGGGATACGACTACTCGCCACCTCGCGCACCAGTAGTTCATCATTAAAGGCGCTCAGGTCTTGTTGTGAGCCACCGCCACGCACAATCACCAACACATCTGCTAGCTCTTCTTGTTGGTTAAAATACTTTATAGCCCTGATAATCTGGTCGGGGGCGTCCATTCCCTGTACCTGAACGTGCGCCACACTCACTTCTAGCCCACCCCAACGTTCGCCAAGTATTTTTATAAAGTCTGCGTAGCCCGCCGCATCGGTGCTACTAACCAGCGCAACATTCCTAATCTTTTCAGGCAACGGCCGCTTGCGAGCAGACTCAAACAAGCCTTCTTCTGCTAGCTTTTTCTTCAATAATTCAAAACTTTTTTTGATAGTGCCCTCGCCTTTTGGCCGCATATTCAGCACCGTAAGGCTAAATTTACCCCAATTAGTAAGTTGCGGCTTGGCTAGTACTATAATCTTCATTCCTTCCTCTAGCTGCATACGTAAGTTATACAAGCTAAGAAAACACGGCACCGACGCACCCTCATCCTTCAAATCGAAAAATACATACTTGCCCTGGTTTACCTTAAATGAGCCCACTTCGCCCTCAATAGTTACCGTAGGGTAAGCGCCATCTAAAGTTTGATTGGTAAAATCTATAAACTCGCTAACACTAAGCGTTAAGTTTTCCATTTTTCACCGCCCCATGGCCTTTTTTCGACAATAAAGCGTGCTGATAAAAACCCCAACCACTAACAATCGTGCCAAGTAGCAAGATAACGCGCGTCACTATAACGGTGATTGTGGCAACCTCTACGCTAACGCCAGCCGTTACTAGCACGAAAATCATTGCTCCTTCGTAACCGCCTACGCCGCCCGGCGTGGCAATTAACGTACCAACGATTGATGCGATACCCTGCCCTAGCATAATTTGCGGCAAGATCTCCGGGTGCCCAAGCGCGGCCGCTACTAACCAATAAGTGCCCGCCTCTAAAAACGAATAAATCATACCCCATAAATACGGATAAACCAACATCTTCTTCTTTTTCTTAGCTACCAACCAACCGCTATGGAGATCCGTGAAATACTTATCAACCTTCTGCTCGTCAAGTATTTTGCGCTTTTTACCGCGCGTTATCCAGCGCACAAACCTATTTGATAATCTTGCCGACACACCCGAAAACCAGTCGATGCGTTTTTTATTCATAACAATCACAAACGCCACAACCACAGCTGCTTCTATGCCTAGGCACGTTAACGCCCCTATGCTAAAGAGCGGCCAAGGCAGTGTTCCAACAGCAGCCAAAACTGCCATCGCCACCCACATCTGCACAGTTGTAGTAACTGCCGCTATAGCGTAGCGTAAAATATGCATAAATGTAGCTTGGCCGGCGCTAATACGCCATTCTTTAAGCCGCCAAACTAAGTAGCCCAGCCCAGCCACGCCACCCGAAGGCAATATATGGTTCATGAAGTTAATTTCTAAACTAACTCGAGTCAGCTTCCAGGTAGACACTTTGGTGCTACCTTTAGCCCGCAGATAAGCAAAATACATTTGGCCCGCCGCGTAATACATGTAAAGCTGTTCCGGAATCAAAAATAATAACACCCACACATTAAGGTGCTTAAGGTAGTCGAATGAGCTAGCCAAAGAATCTCGCGCTGCCCAAACAATGACAGCCACAAGCAACAGCGTAACTACGCTTAAAATCTTTTTAAACATAGCTCTATTATATACTACTATGCGATGTTAAACGCGTGATATAGTCATAAATAATACTAAAGTGAGCTATGTAGCCCCTCATTTCTCGCAATCAAACACTTAAATACCGATGGGGTTACGGAATGGTAAGTTGATTTCACTCATTGTTAATAGTACTATATACTAGATGTGGGCGAACTTTTACAATTCGCTAAGCTGTGAGCAATAAGAAAGGATATTAGGGACTATGCAACTAATTGCTTGTGTCGACCAAAATTGGGGTATCGGACGTAACGGCAACCTGCTTTTTAGATTGCCAGCCGATATGAAGTTTTTTCGCGCAACAACCATTCACCAAACAGTAGTTATGGGAGGAAACACTTTTCGGTCACTGCCCGGCAGTAAACCACTACCAAATCGCGACAATGTGGTGCTTTCAACCACGTTACCACCGGGCGACAACTATCTTGTTGTCAGAACACTAAACGACCTCTTAGCCGTTTTGCGGCGCATCAGCGATCAAGATTCAATTTTCATCGCTGGCGGTGAACAAATTTACCGTGCGCTACTACCCTATTGCGATCGTGCGGTTATCACCAAAGTTGGTGCCAACGGTAACGCCGACAGGTTTTTCCCAAATCTTGATCAACATCCCGAGTGGTCACTCTCTGGCGACGTCACTCATCAACACGACTCTGGTTATAACCTAACATTTTGTCACTATATTTATAAAGGAGGGAAAGAAAATGAAACAATATCTTAAACTACTTGATGACGTGGTTAATAATGGCACAGTTATAGGCGCGGAACGCACCGGCAACGGCACAATTGGTGTGTTTAGCCGGCAAATGCGGTTTAATCTTGACGATGGGTTTCCTATCGTTACCACCAAATTGGTACATTTCCGTTCTGTTGTGCACGAGCTCATTTGGTTCCTCAAGGGGTCAGGAAATATCGAATACCTGGCTCAAAACAATGTTCACATTTGGGACGAGTGGCCATATAAGGCCTATCTAGAGAAGCAAGGCGTAAAAGCCGACAAAGAATTCTTCAAAACCAAGGAGTGCAAAGGTGGGATGAAGGAATTTAGCTCTCGCATCGCTACCGACCATGAATTCGCGCTTGAACACGGTAACTTGGGGCCGGTCTATGGTGTACAATGGCGCCACTGGCCTGATGGTAAAGGTGGCGATATTGACCAAATTTTGCAAGCCGGCGAGATGTTGCGGCTTGACCCGTGGTCACGACGCAATATTGTTTCGGCCTGGAACGTGGCCGAGATACCAGAAATTGTGCGGTCAGGCGGGCTGCCGCCCTGCCACTGTATGTTTCAATTCAAAGTTTGGCCAGATAAAGACGGTAATCCCAGTCGTCTTGATCTCGATTTGGCTCAACGTAGTTGCGATACTTTCCTGGGTGTGCCATTCAATATCAGCTCGTATTCCCTGCTGTTATCAATGTTTGCGCACGTCTATGGCTTAAAGCCAGGCGAGTTTATATGGAGTGGTAAAGACGTGCACGTTTACCTGAACGACAACATCGACCAAGCCAAAAAACAGCTGAAGCGCAAGCCGCATCCACTGCCAAAACTTTGGCTGAACCCGAAAGTTAAAACTATTGATGGTTTCACCTTTGAAGACATTCGTCTTGATGGCTATGTCCACGACGATGCTTTGCGGGGTGAAATTGCAGTGTGAAAGAAGCGAATAAATGCCTTGTAGATTTAATTCTGCAGTGTATTTTATTTTATCTACTAGGCGCGAAGTGCATCACGTGTAGTAGTGTTATGTACGACAGAGGCCACCTTGTAGCCAACTCTGCGACGATCTCTTAAGCTAAAGTCTTCGCGCACGTCGTCGGCGCATTCAAGAATGCTGTCGTAAACCGAATCAATTTCCCGCAAAGTGCGTGCGCTCAGATGCGGATATTTACCCTCAACTCGCCTCATGGCGTCAGAAAAATAACCAACCAGTGGCTCTAGGTTCGCTAAACTAGCCCTCAAGCGCGCAATCACGGCAGGGTCGGCTTGATTACTTATCTGTTCTTCCAGTCGAGCGTTCAGCCAAGAGTACATGCCCTGCGCCTGCGTAGCCAACTCGGAAACAACCTTAAATTGCACCGATTCTAGCACCCTGTCCGACTTCACCTTAAGAGCTTCAGCGTCGTAGCATTGTGAACCTTTATTACCGTACTCCTTACTCAGCACCGTAAAAAAATCTTCACCATCTGCCTCAACACCTATCACGAAGCGCGGTATGTCTTCTATCTCTAGAGGTATCGGTTCTCCCCCCCCAGATCTGTTATTGCAAAATCTAAGCGTGTAAACCTTGGTAAGGCTTCCCGGCCAGGCACACTACGGTTCGCGCGGTTCATTTTTTGTCGCATAACAGACCTATCATGTACGTAAGAAACATCCATAGCAAACACCACAGGGGTGTCGCCCATCACATCACCACGCGCAATGCCAATTATATCCGTACCATTTATAACGTCGTCGTACTCCGAGGCTATAACAGTTTCCAGCATACTGTCGCCTGTTGCGTCTATTTCGGTTGTTTCAAGCCAATCATAGTTGCCTAACCTATTACTTAACACGCTTTCAAGAAGCGTGGCCAGCATTTTGCTGCGTTCCATAGATTCACGCTCTCGCGCAGCACCGTCATCTGTATTGATTTCGGCTCTGGCAATATCATACCGATTACTCTTTTCAATATTCTCTTTCGTGCGCGACAAACAATACATTTTCGTATCATAATCAGCAGACTCCGCTGCATATTCAGACTCACGAACGCGCAGGCGATCTATAGATTTCGTCGCCGAGCGATAGAAGCGCCGTATAGGCTCAATGTCAATTCTTTCATGGTATCTTTCATTCATGTGTTTATTTTTCTGTATACTCTCTGGGAGTTTATCACAAACTTAGCTTTTTGTAAATATGGTACCTAAAGTAAAGCAGCGGAGTCGCGGCGCATATTACTATGCGCTGGCTCCGCCGTTAACCTGGTGGGTTCTGAGAAACTGCACCACCAGGTCAATACCGCGCTTAACACATTTGGTAGATACGCGTGAAGCTACGTCGTTAACGTACAAATGTACATTACCGTTTTCTATCACGCTTGGATCTACCAAAGCGGCGGTAACACCTCTGGCGGTTTCTCTTGGAACATCCCGCAGGACGTCCGCAAACTCCATATAATCGAACCTGTATAGGTTCGGGTCGAAATTTACGGAAATACCATACAGGTGTCCGCTCGAAACCTGAGGGATAACGCGCAGCCGCGCATCCTCAGCCGAGAGGCTGTCGCAGTATCGACACACGTCTTGTGTGTCGAACATAAAATCACCCCCTTCAGGTGTTTCTATCGGCCGAATTGCCGATTCGTTTCCACACATTAGCATATTATGCGAAGTTTTGCAATAGTTTTAGCGTTTTCTCTGCACTTAACGTATAATTATCTCATGTTTATAGCAATTTTAGGGCGACAACCTAAGATCGGTACGGCCGAAATTGAGGCGGTTTATGGCGCAAACGCGGTTACAGAACTGGCTGATGATATTCTAGAAGTGGAAACCGACTTTCTCGACATTTCTCACCTAGGTGGCACGAAAAAGGCTGGGCTGGTGTTCGCTCGTACCCCGCGCGACCAAAACGCCATCCTAAGTGCCATTCTCAAACACCTTACGGAGCTAAATGTCGATGGTAAAACCACCCTAGGCTTAAGCGCCTATCACCTGCCCTTTACGGCCGCCAATCTGCAAAAAATCGGCATGCGCCTTAAAGTTGAGCTCAAAAAACAAGGTAAAAGCCTTCGCCTAGTGCCGAATAGCGAGCCCGCACTTAGCACCGCCACTAGCCACCACAATAAACTCGGCCTCAGCCCCAACAAGATTGAGATTTTTCTAATTGGCCAAAAAGGTAAGGTAGTACTGGCTACCAGCACTGGTGCGCAAAATATCACCGCTTACGCCGCCCGCGACCAAAAACGCCCCAAGCGCGACGCTTTTGTCGGCATGCTACCACCGAAGTTAGCCCAGATTATAGTAAATCTTGCGGTTCAGCAAACTGTTTCTGAGCGCACCAAAATTCGCGTTCTTGATCCATTTTGCGGCACGGGCGTAGTTCTGCAAGAAGCCCTGCTAATGGGTCACTGTGTTTATGGCACCGACCTAAACCCAAAAATGATAGACTACAGCCGCGAAAACCTCAACTGGCTGCTAGCGGGTCCTGTCGCTCGGTCCGCCCCTAAAAATTTTTGTCACACTGAAGTGGACAAAACATTTTTGGGTGCTGCCCCGCCTCGCGCCACCCGCTCATCGTCTTTTAATCTTGATGTTGGCGACGCCACTAAGTTTAAGTGGCAAAAGCCCATCGGCGCTGTAGCTAGCGAGGTTTATCTAGGCCAACCATTCAGCGCCCCGCCCAGCGACGCCAAACTGGCCGAAGTGCGCCGCATCTGTCGTGCCATCACCGTAGAATTCCTAACTAACCTCGCCCCACAAATTAAATCTGGCACGCTAGTTTGCCTAGCCGTGCCCGCTTGGCGCACAAAGTATGGCTTCACGCGCCTTGATATCCTTGACACCATCTCTAAACTCGGGTACAATATCCAGCAGTTTAAACACGCAACGCAACAAGACTTGCTGTATTGCCGCGATAGTCAGGTTGTTGGGCGTGAGTTATTAGTTTTAAAGAGGAGCTAAACTAAAATGTCACATGTTAAAGCTGGTGGTTCGAGCAAAAACATCCATAACAACGCTGGCGCTCGCCTAGGTGTTAAGCGCTTCGGCGGCCAACCCGTCAAAAAAGGCGAAGTTTTGGTGCGCCAAACTGGTTCTACAAAAATTGCTGGCCCAGGCACATATATCAGCAAAAACTTCACAATCCATGCCGCAATTGATGGCGTAGTGAGCTTTAAAAAGATCCGCAAAACTCATTTTAGCGGCAAAACCGTGCCACGCACACAAGTTATCGTAAAATAGAAAGTTCTAATGGCCTCAAGTAATCGCCAAGGCTCTTTTCTACGCCCAAAAAACCACCAACTCGCGCCCTAAACGCGCCAGGAAGATTAAGTATCTAACCCTAAGTGGTGGCGCACGCGCTCTACAACGTCGCTAATTACAACTTGCGACTTAACCAAGTATTCGTCAACGCCCAACGCCTCGGCACGTTCGCGGTCTTTATCTTGGCTCAGTGCGGTTAGCATAATTACATTAACATTCATTGTTTCTGGAGTATTACGTAAAATGTCGAGCACATCAAAACCGCTAATTTTCGGCATCATAGCATCTAGTAGCACCAAGTCGGGTTGAAATTCGATTGCTGCCGCTAAAGCTTGCTCGCCATCGTGAACCTCGCGGATGTCAAAGCCTTCCATCTCAAGGCGCTGGCGATACACTGCCGCCAAAGCTTCATCGTCTTCAACTAGCAGAATTTTCTTATTTTCCATATACCCCCTATATTAACTTAAGCGCCATAAAAATACAAATCACTTTAGTATCTCAAGAGCACGCTTCAGCTGCGTATCGTTGTTACCATTAATATCGTCTGCGGTCATCTTCACCTCAATATCTGGCTTGATGCCCGACTTATTAATATTGGTGTCGTTAGGTGTATACCAGCGGCCAATAGTAACTTTAAGCAGCCCACCACCGCTCAGGCTGATCTGATCTTGCACACTGCCCTTCCCGAAGGTTTTTTCACCCACAAACGTAGCGGCCTTGTAATCTTTGAGTGCGCCTACTACAATCTCGCTGGCGCTGGCACTTGAACCATCGGCTAACACGATTGTTTTCTTGCCCGCTAACGGCGCATTGCCGCCCGACCTGATAGTGTCAATCACCCTACCGTTTGCCTTTTCAGTAAGTAGCAGCTTATCTTGCAGCCACAGGCTCAAAACGTCTTGTGCCGCCGACACATAACCGCCGCCATTGCCGCGTAGATCCAAAATAATCTTGTCGATACCCTTATCGTTAATCTCTTTGGCCGCGTTTTTAACTAAACTGCCCGTTTCTTGGTCGAACCTGCTGATTGTGATAATGGCCACGTTGTTTTTATAGCTCAATTCCACACTCGGGTTGTTTATTTTAGCACGCACAATATTAAGCTCTAACTCCTCACCGCTGCGATAAAACTTCACCTTCACCGATGTGCCATCTTCGCCACGAATCCTGCTCGCCACTTCATCTGTAGTCTTACCCGACATATCCTCGTCGTTAACCATAACTACAATGTCACCCGCTAGCACACCAGCCGCTTTGGCGGGGTTATCTTTTAGCACCCTGAGTATCGTCGGTACGCCGTTTCTCTGCCCAATCTCTACGCCAATGCCAGCCCCAACGTCGCCGCTTAAACTTTTACTAAACTCTTCAGCCTCTACTCTATCCATATAAATCGTATAATCGTCGCCCGCAGCAGCCACCAAGCCTTTTTTTGCACCCTCTATAATCTGCGAATCGCTAACCGAGCCGTCGTAATGGTTCTTGAGCGCTTTATATACTTCATTCAGCTCGCTCCAGTTAGGAGCTATAGCAACTTTCTGCCCCAACATTGGGCCAACTGCCTCAAAAATCTCGTCTTTACGAGTGCCAGCCACAAAGCCAAATACTAAAGTAATCGCCACTGCAGCGATCAAAGCCCCAACCGAAACACCTTTTCGTTCAATCATTAGGTCTATTTTAGCACATTGAAGCTAACGGTTAACTCAGTTTTAACCGCCAAAATATATAAAGCCATCAAACGCCGAAGCATCTATCCACATTTCGCTATAATTACCGTTCCAATCGTAATTATATTGCGACACATAAAGCCTATTACCGTCCACTTGCTCTACCCAAACCACGTGGCCATAATAACCAGCGTACCAAAAACCAACCGTTTTAGCTTTCGGCACAGAGCTCACGGTAAAACCATCTGCGCGCGCGCTTGACGCCCACTGGTTAGCATTGCCGCGGCCGCCCCAGTACGGCATATTGCCATAGGTTTGATGAACCTTCCAGGCGGCGTAACTCACACATTCACGGTTATACATGCCCCAAGGGTCGACTATGCAGTCTTGGCAAGCATTGGCCAGATAAGCTGGGTAGCCACCCTTGTTCGGGTCGCCACTTTGTACAGTGCCACCCTTTGAAGCATTGGCCGCCCGTTGAGCTGCGCGCAGCTCGTTAATACGTGCATTATTACTATTAACTAAATTACGATAAGTATTTTCATCACCTTTAGTTTTGTCTAATAATTCCTGTTGTTCGGCCCGTTTGGCCACTAAGGCCTCTTTCTGAGCCTTTTGGTCGGCCAATATCTGCTCAACTTCTTTCTTTTGCTTATTCAACTGCTTTTGCAGATTTTCGATCTGCGTTACCATGTCGGCTAAGCTATCACTGAGAGCGTTGCGCTGCGTTTCTTCGTCGATATATTTCGCCAAATTGCCACTGCTAGCCAAGCGCTCAATTGGCGTGATTTTACTACTCATCGCCTTATCTACCACAATATAACCCAGCGTATCTTCGGTTTCGGCTATCTCTTTTTTAGTTTTCTCAATTTGCTCAACTAGCTTATCATGCCTAGCCTGGCTAAGATCTATCTGAGCTTGAATGGTAGCGGCTTGGTTATTAAGCTCGTTCACCTTGTTCTGTAAAGTGTCGGCCTGCGCACCAAGCTCAGCCGCCCTGCGATTATACTCGTCAACTTCTTTCTGGATGGCGTTAATTTGGTCGTCAAAATGATCGGCACGCACCACCGCAAAGTTATATTGTGTAACTAGCCCAACCACCATAAGCAGTGCTATCGCGCTTAGCCCAATTCTTTTTAACTTATTTGTGTTTTGCGCCCTAACAGAGGCAGTTTGTTTGCCCATACCTCCATTTTAGCACAAGCGGCTTAAAATGTCAAATAAAAAAACGTTGCACGCGCTTTTTTCCGTTTTTAGAGAGAAAATAGGGTAAATTAGATCTTCACACTTAGAACGTTTTCGGTAGATATTTCGGTAGTTTTATCGGTATATCTACGAGGGCTTCGTGACATTGCCTTAACGGTATGCTTGCGAATTCCGGACTTTTCATATATGAAAAACTGCCCGACATAGTAAAACCCCCGACATATTTATATGCTATAAATTCGGGGGTTTTGTTTGTCTACTCGGTTCTGTGCGTGGGAAGTTTTTTCCACCATACACATCCCTCTTCGGGAACTGACGTATAACCCCACATCTCGCCATCTTCTGTAGGAACGGCAGGCACCATACTTATGCTTCCGCTCGAATACGATTCCGAGACATCTACGAGGTCAACGCTAAGCTGATCGGTATTAGATAACCATTCTCCTTCAGGACCGAATCCGTCACTTGAGGGTATGCAACCCTCTTCGTTTACAGTCCATCTTGGCATAGGAAAATTCACCATCACCATATTGCCGTTTTCGTCAGACTTGCGCAGAAACGTGCCAATCCAACAAGTCTCACCATTAAGGGAAGTGCCCTTCCCCCACTTTTCAATCGGATTGTAAGTGCGAGCAGATTGCCGTTCCTCTGCACAGCTTGCGCAGATGAGTGGCGAGTCGTCCATATATGGACGCCAAAGTTTTACTCCTGTATCCCCACATATTGCGCACTTGTAGTTTTCTGGGGTACTTCCGTCATTGTACAACATCTTCCACCTCCTAAGAAAATCTAAATAATTCTATCCCTAGGCGGTTATTCGCCATAGGAATAATCAATAAAATTAATTAATACATTAATTTAATTCATTGACTATATACTATGGCGGATTAATATATAAGAAAGTTTGTTTTTAGAGTAGGTTATTAAAGTGCAAGACAATTAAGGAGATGTGAGTTTTTCTTTAAAAAGAAAAACTCTGTGTACACAGAGTTT
>JAIRRY010000025.1 GCA_031255735.1 Candidatus Nomurabacteria bacterium
GAAACTACTGGCCAAGCAAGCGCGCGGTAAAAAACGCATGAAGCGTTTCGGAAAAGTGGATATTCCTAGTGAAGCTTTTACGGTCATGTTAAAGCGTGACTAGTTCATGTTAAAATAGATTTGAAAAGTAATCATAAACAGGACTATTTAGTATGGATAAAGAGTTGGAAACACCTGAACCAAAAAAACAGCTAGAGGCTGCCGATGAGCCAAAAGAAATTGAACCTGCACCAAAAGAACTAGAGTTGGAATCCGCGCCTGCACCCTTAGAGCTACCAGCTGCACCAACGATGAACGTACTTTCATCAACTAAGAAAAAGTCTAAAAAAGGCCTGATCATTGTGCTAATAGTGTTACTACTGTTGATCGGTTGTAGCTGCGCAGCGTACTCTATATTCTTTGGCGATAAGAATGATGACAGAAAAACGGATGAGACTAGCGAAACAGAATTTAAGGAATTTGTTAAAGTTTCGGCTAATTTAAGGAAAAATAAGTAGTGAAAAAACAGATTATAACCATCGCGGGGCGGCCAGGTAGCGGTAAGTCTACTACGGCTCATATGGTGGCCGACCTACTAGGCTACAAACATTTTTCGTCGGGCGATTTATTTCGCGAAATTAGCCAGCAGCGCGGCATGGACGTAGTGCAATCTAACTTGAATGCCGAAAACGGCAAGTCGGATATCGACGAGATTGTTGATAGCCGCTTGCAAGAAATCGGCAAAGCAGAGAACCACTTAGTTATTGATTCGCGCACGGCTTGGCATTGGATACCGACCGCGTTCAAAGTTTATCTAAATCTAGATATGCAGGTTGCAGCTGAGCGAATCTTGCAAGACATAACACCCGAACGATTGGCTGATGAAAATATACCGAACAACCCAGGTGAATACGCGGGCCAACTTAAGCAACGTTTGGATAGCGAGAATCGCCGCTACGAATCACTTTATGGCATTGACCCTAGCGATATGAGCAACTACGATCTTGTGGTGGACACGGCCGCCAATAACCCAGAGCAGGTCACTCAGTTAGTGGTTGACGCTTACGGCGCATGGCTGGGTGATAGTTAGCACTCAATTGCGCCGATTGCTAAAAATTGGTATAATACCAGTATGGTAAGAACGGAGTATAGGCATGACTGAACGCCAGAAACAGATATTATTTGCCATCATTGAGCAATACGCCGAAGTGGCGGTGCCCGTGGGTAGTGTTACGCTCGCCAAGTTGTTTGATGTGTCGAGTGCCACTATTCGTGCTGAAATGGCCAAGCTTGAAGAAATGGGGCTGATAGCTCAGCCGCATACCAGCGCAGGTCGTATTCCAACTGATGCTGGCTACAGGCTCTATGTTAATAATCTTTCAGAAAATGCCGAAACTGCACCGCAGCTAAATCGCAGCACGCAGGTGATAAAGGCGCGAGTTGGTAGTGTGAACCGTGCCGACCAAGCAATTCGTAGCACGGTGGATAGCCTGGTGGAATTAACTGGCAACCTAGGGCTGGCTACCATTGGCGACCAGCTTTATATGAGCGGCTTGGCCAACCTATTTACACAGCCAGAGTTTGTAAGTAATAATCACGTGCAGGCGGTGGCAACTTTGCTAGACAATCTTGAACCGTGGCTGCGCGAGGTTGCGCCTAACGAAGCACTGAATGTTTACATAGGTAACGAAAATCCTATCGGTAAATCTAGCGGCGCGTCACTTATTATTAGCCGTTTTCGCTCGCCATATTCCGACAAAAGTTATATCGGCGTGTTGGGGCCAACTCGTCAAAGCTATGCACGCGTGATGCATTTGGTGCAACATGCGGGCGCTATGCTTGAGGAGACTCTATGAGTAAAAAACAAGATAAAACCGCAGAACTAACGGCCGACTTGCAACGTCTGCGAGCCGACTTTGAAAATTACCGTAAACGTGTTGAAGGCGAGAAAGAAGCCGCGCGCGCAGCGGGTAAGGTGAGCGTCATTTTCAAGCTTTTACCAGTTCTCGACGATATTGAGCTAGCCACCGCTCACGTACCTAACACTTTAAAAGATGACGATTGGGCAAAAGGTGTGCAAAACCTCACTAAAAAACTCGAGAAAAATCTGGAGGCTATGGACGTTCGTAAAATTGAAGCTAAGCCTGGTACGCCGTTTAATCCCGAACAACATGAAGCTATAACTATGGATGATGGCGATGGCGATCATGAGGTTGTTGCCGAAGAACTGCGCGCGGGCTACAAGCTCGGCACAGATGTTATTCGCCCTGCAATGGTGCGAGTCACTAAACAAAACATTGACAAATAACATATAATGTGCTAGAATGTAGGTAACTGGGCAGCTATGCCAGGCTGTTTGCTAGCCCTTCTTCCCAATCTTAACTAGGCGCCAAATTACGATACCAATCAAGATGAGGCCGAGCAGGCCGAGCCATAGGTACATATAATCTTTTATGAAATAGAATACAGCCGCTACGGCACCGACAGCGCCCCACCAAGTGGCCCATTGCTTACGGGCTAATGCGCCAGCTACTAACAGCGCCAAGTGTTCAACCAAGAATATTAACTGATACCAACCACCTTGGCCAAGAGCGAACAATGCGCCCGCACCTGAAACTAGTGCTGCGGCAACTATCAAGCGGTTAGTGCGAGCGCTACCGCCTTTTCGTCTGTATAGCGTAGCCACCACGCAAGCTATTACAGTTGCCCATAAGTGCGCATAAAATACGGTATTTAAGTTCGGGAGAATAGTGGCGATTAACCAATGTAAACCAGCCGTAGCTATGTAGACGCTGCCTTCAATCGCGTTGAGCGATTTGAGTAAGTAGCCTTGAAAGGCAACCGTGCAGGCACCAAAAATAAGTGTGATAGCTGCTAAATATTGAATAACGCTGCTTTGCCCCAAGCCAGAAAGTACGGCTACGCCCAAAACCACCCATGTTGATATTAGATACAACCATTTACGCCAATCATCTTTGAATTTAAGTGCGAAAATGTAGAGCGTGTAATAAATTAAGCCAGTTACCACGCAGCTCAGAAATACCGACCAATGAAAATCACCATTAAAAGCGTGCGGTGTAATGGTAGCAACGAACATGAGTGTAGCGACATTGCCCACAACGCCGAGCGGTGGCGTATTTTCGATATAAGAGGCGGCTAAGAACATCACAGCGGTTATGCCATAGAACGCGGTTGAAAGCGTCCAGTCGCCAATCGCGCAAGATAGCACCCAGGCCAGGAAAATGTAGGTTGGATAGCCAATAGTCATGATTTTTTGTAAAGATTTATCTCGCGTGATGATACGGGTTAGGAAGCTGGCTATTGCTGCGCCAATTAATAACCAGAAACTAACGCGGGCGACCATTGGCTCGCACGTGGTGAGTGTGCACAGTGAGGTTGTTGATATATTAAGCGCCAGGCAGCCGAGCGTCGCCATGCCGAGCGCCAGCAGTGTATTACGGCGCAGCCGTTCGTTTATGAAGTGGTGTACAAGTGTGCCAATTAGCGCAATGCTTGAAGCTACGGCGAGAGTGATTGTTAAATACCAACTGCCGATATCCACTTTAGTTAGAAGAATACTGGCTGTTATGGCTGCACAAATATACCCTGCGCCTTCTAGCAAAACCTGTCTGGCTGCATAGGACGTCAACACTAATATGACTGCCGACGACGCAAAAGCGTAGCCGCTAATTAATACGTCTTTGGCTAAAGCGCCAATCAAGATGTTGCAGGCCGTGTGGCATAGGCAAGCTGCCAACAAAAATACCTTCACATTACTAGATTGGTGTTTAGCAGAATGGTAAAGCCATAGGCTGAGGCCGCTAAGCAATGTGAAACTAGCTACAATTGTAGCGTCGATGTCTGGGTGCGAATTGAGTACTAGTAGGTTGGCGAGCATACCGAAACCTGTGGCTAAGCTGAGTACGGTTAGCGTATTGCGCCTGTCATACTCGCGCGTGAAGTGGTGTACTAATGCTCCAGCTGCAGCTACGGCAACACCTGATAGCACTGCTAGGTTGATTATCCAGTCGCCAACGTCGACCTTGGCCCATAATAGTATGGTGGCAAGAATGGCACAGCTAAACCCGAGTACCTCACTGATTATATGTTTGACGACATACGAAAATAGTACCAGTACGATTGCTGCCGCTGTAAATATGTAGCTAGTAATGTACAGGTTGTTTGCAACTGGGCTTACAACTATCGCCAATGCCAGGTGGCTGAAAACGGTGACTCGTAAGAGATTCTTTAAGCTATTAGATGGTTTTTTAGTAAGCCAGAAAGCACCCACTGCGCCGAGGCTGATGACTAGCGGTATAGTAAGCACAACAACCCAAGGTAAGGCTGGTTCGCACAGCCAGCGGCCAATTATGAACGGTAAGATATAGCTTGCGCCTAGGCTAATATATGCCCAACTAGTAGCACGTAAGCGCACTGCAGTGGCAATTCCCAGCCCCAGCAGAGTGAATAACCCGTAGTTTACGTAAACTGCACCGTGTTCAGCACCAGCGCAACAGAGCGTGCCAATACCGATAATACTCAGTAGGCTACCTAGCCATACGGTTTCGTTTTTGCGGCTTTCGCTACTGCTCAGCTTAACTCGGGCTAGCGAAAATACAGCGTGCAATAGTGCTATGCCGATTGACCACACACTAATGGTGGCGAAAGTGTTGAAACTTAATATATCCCAGCCGATAATTAATAAAGTTGAGTGAACCAGTAGGCGAGTTGCCGTTTCATATTTATAATCGCGCTGTGCTAACCAAATTACGAAGTATTGCATGGCGGCAATACCGAAAACTATTTCGTACATAAATGTGGAGGATCTGTTCCAAACCACTAAACTTGCTATTAATGCAATGGGTGTGACTATCTGGCCAGTGGCTTCAATCGGTTGTTTAAAATACTTAGGCACTAGATTTGGCTTTACTATGCTCAACACCGATGCCGCTAAAGACACGCCGATTAAGGTGATGAAATACCACACTACAGGTAAACTGGCGGTGGCGCAGAATGAACAGGTAAGCGACAAAGTAAAAGCCATAACTAGCCAAGCCACAACCTGGCTTTGTAAAATAGCGGCGGCAACGGTGTAAGCCGCTAGCCCGAATATGGAGGTTATAAGCCAGGCCACCTGGGCTGGCACGTTGGTGAGCGCCACTAAGGCAACGCCTATAAATGGCACAATGCCCAAACTAGTACCAATAAAGGCAACTGCGGCTGGCTTGAGCTTCTTAACTTTTTCGTGCAGCACTAGGCCTACAATGTACATGGCGATAGTAGTCACCACCAAGCCGATGAGCTTTGCGCCACCAGATATACCACTCGCACCTACAAAAGTGGCTGCTGCCGCTACTAGTAAGAAACTGGCTACATATAATATGACGTTTAGGTTGCGTAATGTGGTGCGTTCTTTTAGTTCTTCAGGAGAGATTGATATAGTGGGCTGTTGACTAACGTTTACTCCGAATACTAAAGTTCCAGCCTTTGATATGGTAGTGTTGGCTATCGGTGTGTTGATTGAGCCTGGTATGGCTAGCTTTTCTTCGCTAGCGCGTTCTTCAGCGGTGGTTGCGGTTGTTTCGCTCGTGTTGTCAATCGGGTTAATCTGTGACGCTGTGTGTTGGGCGGCTGGGTTTTCAATCTTGAATTCCAGCTCTTGATTGGCTACCTCTTTTATGCGTTTCATCGTTGCGCCCGCTGCTATCTCATTTTTCAACGCATCGCGCATGGCTTCGTAGCCCGCTTTGTATCCGTCTAGATAAGTGCTCTCTGAGTGAGTGTTATTACTAGCTGCCGCCCCTGCGCCACCGATGGATTTATTAGCTGTGCTGCGAACTAGTATAACCACTACCGCAATCACTATTATCCAAAATAACCACCCCATAATTTTCTCCTAACTACTTTATAGTTTACTCTATTTTATAACTAAAAGCTATTATGCTTCTACTCCTAGTATAGGTGTGCCTGGTTCTGCTATAATTAACTACATGCAAGGGCGGGCAGATTTAAACGAAAATATCAAAAAGTTTTTTAGAGCGGCAGAATATCTAACTGTGGCGCAAATTTTCCTGCAAGATAATTTCTTGTTAGAGCGGCCGCTTAAGCCTACAGATATTAAACCGCGCCTGTTAGGTCATTTTGGTTCTACGCCGGGCATTATAAAAGCCTACGCTCACCTTAGCGCGCTCACTCGCCGCACGGGGCAAGAGATGCTGTTTGTACTAGGGCCAGGGCATGGTTACCCAGGCCTGCAAGCCAGCCTATTTCTAGAGGGCAGCTTAGAAAAAGTTGACCCCAAAGCCACCCTGAACGTGGCTGGCATTGAATATATCTGCAAACAGTTTAGTTGGCCGTATGGCTACCCGAGCCACTCCAGCCCACTCACACCAGGCTCAATCTTAGAAGGCGGAGAGCTAGGTTATAGCCTTAGCACAGCCTACGGTTCGGTGCTCGACCACCCCGATTTAATAACGGCTTGCCTAATTGGCGATGGTGAGGCAGAAACTGCTAGTTTGCTGGCGGCACTTAATCTTAACAAGCTAGTTAGCCCCAAAACCAACGGTGTGGTTTTGCCAATTTTGCACCTTAATGGTTATAAAATTAGCGCACCTACCATTTACGGCCGCATGAGCGACAAAGAATTGATAGATCTATTCACAGGCTTCGGCTACGTGCCTATTATTGTAAACGAGGGTGAAGATATAGATTTCGACACCCAAATGGCCGACGCACTTGACAAATCAATTGAGACGGTGTACAATATAAAGAAGTCGCCTGAAGACGGCTTCTTCAGGACACCCTTTATTATTATGCGCACCCTAAAAGGTGAAACTGGGCCGAAGGAGCTAGATGGCGAAAAGGTAGAGGGCAATTACCTCAGTCACCAAGTTATCTTAACTGAGGCTAAAACCAATAGTGTTCAGCTTAAAATGCTTGAAAAGTGGCTGAAAAGCTACCGTTTTGAAGAGCTTTTCGATACCAAAAAAGGTTTTGGTGATTATATAGACGCTGTTTTGCCCGCTCCAGCTAAGCGCATGGGGCAGAGCAAATATGCTAACTTTGAGCCTGTAAACTTGAACTTACCCGAGCTGGCTGGTGACCCCAAGTTTGAAACGGGCGAACTGTCTTCGCTGGCTATGAACGCCGTGGGTAAGTATCTACGTGATGTATTTACCAAAAACCCAACTAATTTCCGTTTTTTCTGCCCTGATGAAACCAGCAGTAACAAACTAGACGCTATTTACGAAGCCACCAATCGCGCTTGGTTAAAGCCTTTAAAAAGTTGGGACAAGCACATGTCGCCTGATGGGCGCGCGATTGAAATGCTCAGCGAAAATACTTTGCAAGGCTTGTTGCAGGGCTATGTGCTAACTGGCCGTCACGGCTTAATGAGCAGCTACGAAGCTTTCATGCCGATCGTTACTAGTATGGTTGATCAATACAGTAAGTTTCTGGCTGTTGCTATGAAAATTGATTGGCGGCCCGACATTCCAAGTATCAACTATATACTTACTTCCACTGGTTGGCGGCAAGATCACAACGGTTTTAGCCATCAAAACCCAGGCTTTATTTCCGACCTGTTGCTTCGCCCCAGCAATTTAGTAAATGTGTTGCTACCTCTGGATGACAACGCCGCTTTGGTAGCCACCGAGTTTGCGCTGAGCAGTAAAAATACCGTAAATGTTATAACGGCGGGCAAAACCAAGGAAGGCCGTTATCTTACGCTTGATAATGCCCGTTACCAGATTTTGAATGGTGGTGCTATGGTATTTAAGTTTGCCAGCGACGACAAGCCGCACATAGTTTTAGCTAGCGCGGGCGATTACGTAAGTAAAGAGGCATTGGCAGCGGTGCGAATTGTTAAAGCAGCAGCTCCGCAGATACGTTTGCGCTTTGTGAACGTTGCAGCTCTTAGCTATGGTGCAATTGGCACTAGTAAATTTAAGTTAACTCAAGCGCGCTTCGACGACATCTTCACTAAGAAAGCGCCCATCGTCTTCACTTTTCACGGCTACCCCAGCACATGCAAACAGATTTTGTTTAACTACACTAACCCGCAGCGCCTTGATATTCACGGCTACAACGAGCATGGCAGTACTACTACGCCATTCGACATGCAGGTTAGGAGCGAAACTGATCGTTTCCACCTGGCGCTTAACATCTTTGAGAGAGCAGCCAAACTTGATATAATAAGTCCAGAAGAGTTAGCTAAGCTAGTCGACAAGTACATGGCGAAGCTTAGCGAGCACCAAGTTTATATCAAGCAATACGGCGACGACCCGCCAGAGATAAAGGACTGGATATGGAAAAAACCGACAGACTATTAATGATCGTTAACCCAGGAAGCGCTAGCCGCAAGACGGCGCTCTATAGAGGCGAGGAGTTGCAGGCTAGCTTGCATTTTGAGTTTGTAAACGGCAAAGTTATTTGCACGTTGCGCGATGCTGAAGACAACAAAACGCCCGTGCCTGTAGAGATCGGTAAGATTGATGAAGCGTTGAGTCACGCTCACGGCATTTTTGCCAAACACGGCTATTTGCACGAAGACGAAGATTTTGACGGCATCGTGATTCGCGTGGTTGCTCCAGGTGATTATTTTGCAAAAGATCACGTAGTAGACGATGAATTTATGAGTCAGCTTGGAAAAGCTAAGATGAACGCGCCCTTACACGCACCAGTTACTGAACGTGAAATTATCAAGTTGCGCGAAAGTTTTGGCAACTTGCAGATTATTGCCGTTAGCGATAGCGCCTTCCACGCCACCAAGCCTAAGCTCATGCAGTATTATCCGTTTGATACAGAAGTGGCCGACCTGCACAGCCTAAAGCGTTATGGCTATCATGGTTTGAGTGTGGCGTCGCTGGTGCGCTATATGAAAGAGCATGATATTTTGGCCGACAAAACCATCGTGTGTCACATTGGCAGCGGTTCAAGCATCACTGCGGTTTACCAAGGTAAAAGTATTGATAACTCGATGGGCTTCAGCCCACTTGAAGGTGTTATGATGAGCACCCGCGCTGGCAGTATGGACGTAGCGGTTGCCCTGCGATTAAAACAACATCTTGGCCTAAGCGATGAAGGGTTGGAAGAATACCTAAATAAGAAATCTGGTTTGCTCGGTGTAAGCGGTTCCTCCGACGACATGCGCTTAATTGTTAAGGCTCGCGATGAGGAAAGTGATGCGCGCGCTTCGTTCGCGTTTGCGCTTTATGTTCACCGCATCCAGTGCGTGGTCGGCCAAATGGCCGCCGAAATGAATGGGGTTGACGCCATTGTTTTTAGCGGCACGGTAGGCGAGCGCGGTTTTGAGGTGCGCCATCCTATTATGGAGAAGCTAGATTACTTGGGCTTTAATATGGACTACGAAAAGAACGACAAAACCTATCTTGAATCAGGGCACGCCAACCTGGCTGCTAGCGAGGAAGACAAGCCGATCTATGTGATTCGCACTGACGAAGCTCGCCAAATGGTTTACGCAGCCAACCAATTACTGGATAGCGTTAAATAACCTACTCTAGCGATAATCAATCAGAAAACCTCCATTAATTCCTAATGACGCCTGAGAGCGTGAGGGGTCACATAACTCTGAACTCTTGACAATTACCAAAATGTATACTACAGTAATATTAGAATCAAAACTAAGTAATTAGTAACGATTCAGAATAATAGACAATATTAAGAAGTTTTTTTATATATAAAT
>JAIRRY010000019.1 GCA_031255735.1 Candidatus Nomurabacteria bacterium
AAACTCCATCTAGATGGAGCGATCTTTAAATCAATTACCATCTTGATATTACTTATATATAAAAGCTTAATTGTCTATTATTCTGAATCGTTACTAATTACTTAGTTTTGATTCTAATACTACTGTAGTATACATTTTGGTAATTGTCAATAGTATTATACTAAAATTGTGGTTGTGTATAATCTACTTTTGCCCTAAACTGCGCTTAGAGGTGTCGTAAGTTACCAGTAGTAGCCAGGCACTCGTGAACAACTGGCCTATAAGCTCAACTGCTAGAAGTGTTGTAAATTGCACTAGGTGGAATAATATCATTAGCACACCCGTTACTAAAACAGCAGCTATACCTAAACTATACGTACGTTTACTAAACCCACTATAAAGGCTATGTAAGGCGAGCATGGCGCCACCTAATAAAAAGAATTCACCGTAGCCAAAACAGTTATGAATAATTGGGAACCTGTCAAACGGGAAACAGCCAACGCCCAACCAACAAACGGCTACTATTAAAAGTATGTCGCGCAAGATACGGGCTCCGCGTTCGGCCTGCTTTGTTTTTGAAGCTGCACAAATGTCATCAGCAATCAACATAGCGATAATAGCAAGTAGCAGTGCGCCAATCGTTATCGAGAAGTTGAATATAGCCGAACTTAAGGCCATACCTTCACCCAAGCGGCTTAAGTGCCATTCCATCCAGCGCGGGTCTTCAGTTAAGAACATGCTTAGAACCAAACCACACGCCATGACAGCAATAAGAACGTATGTTAGCTTATAGCTAGACAATCTCCAGTTTGAAACCAAATTTTTTACCATATAACTTATTTAAAATGTATTAGCTTACAACTACTATTTTAAGCCGCTTAGTCAACTAGCTCAATAGTTGGCAATATATCGTCGTTGAATTATCTTTATGTTTATTGTAGCATGCTGCCATAAAAACAAGAACCCCGCACTCGCGGCATTTTTGTACAAAAACCACCCCATTTTACAGAGGTGGTTCTTGGAGAAACTTGTACAAGTTTCTACTTGGTGTTGCGCTTGGTGATTATATCCTCGGCAACATTTGGCGGCACTTCTTCGTAGGCGTGTAGCTCCATAGTGCTGGCTGCGCGGCCTTGGCTCATCGAGCGCAGGTCGGAAGTGTAGCCGAACATATTAGCTAGCGGCACGAAAGCTCGTACTAGTTTAGCCCCGCCACTCAGATCTTCCATGGCATCAATGCGGCCACGGCGGCTGTTGAGGTCGCCGATCACGTCACCCATGAATTCCTCAGGTGTGGTAACTTCTACCTTCATAACAGGCTCAAGTAGCACCGGGGTAGCCTTCTTGACACCCTCACGGGTAGCCAGGCTACCAGCTAGCTTGAAGGCCAGCTCTGAAGAGTCAACGTCGTGGTAAGAACCATCATACAAAGTAGCCTTAACATCTACCACTGGATAGCCAGCAATCACACCACTGTCCAGAGTTTCTCGGATACCTTGCTCAACAGGTTTGCGATACTCTTGAGGCACCACACCACCTTTAATCTCGTCGATGAACTCAAAGCCCTTGCCCGGCTCGTTCGGAGCAAAACGCACCCACACGTCGCCATATTGGCCACGACCACCCGACTGTTTAATGTGCTTACCTTGCGCCTCGGCAACGCTTTTGATGGTTTCACGGAAAGCCACCTGCGGCTCGCCCGTGTTAGCTTCAACATTAAATTCGCGGCGCATGCGATCTACGAATATCTCGAGGTGCAGCTCACCCATACCCGACACAATTGTTTGGCCAGTTTCTTCATCAGTGTGCACGCGGAAAGTTGGGTCTTCTTCGGTCAATTTCTGCAAAGCAATACCCATTTTCTCTTGGTCGCTCTTGGTTTTCGGCTCAATCGCGATTGAAACTGGTGGGTCTGGGAACTCGATACTCTCTAACAAGATCGATTTAGCTACGTCGCAAAGCGTCGTACCTGTAGTAGTGTCTTTTAGGCCCACTACAGCAGCAATGTCGCCTGCGCTAATCTCGGTAATATCTTCACGCTTATCGGCAAACATGCGCACCAAGCGACCCACACGTTCTTTGTTGCCAGTTGTAGCGTTCAAAATGTAGCTACCAGCCGAAACCTTACCGCTATAAACACGGATAAAGATCAGCTTGCCCACAAACGGATCGGTAGCAATCTTGAAGGCCAAAGCCGCCACTGGCTCTTGATCATCGGGCTTGCGCTCCACCTCATCGCCAGTTTTAGGGTTTTTACCCCAGATTGAGCCGATGTCTGTTGGGCTTGGCAAATACTCAGTAACTAGGTCGAGAACTTTCTCAACAATCACGCCGCGGCCGTCACCACCAGTAACCAGGTAGAAGTCGCCCGCAATTACGCGCTTGCGAAGGGCAGATTTAAGCTCTTCGGCACTAATCGATTCTTCACCCTTGTCGAGGAAACGCTCAAATAATTCATCATCAGCCTGCACGGCCTCTTCAACCAGCATGCTGCGAGCGTGCTTGGCTTTATCGGCCATATCGGCTGGGATTTCACCCTGCGTCAGCTCATGATCGGTAAAGTCTTTGTAGGTGTAAGCCTTCATGTCGATTAGGTCAACCACTCCGTTGATGTCTTTTTCAAAACCAATCGGTAGGTGAATTGGCAAAGCATTTTTACTGAGACGCCTATGGATACTCTCAAGGCTCTTATAAAAATCGCCGCCAATCTGATTGATTTTATTGATGAAACAAACGCGTGGCACGTTGTATTTGTTGGCTTGTCGCCAAACAGTTTCACTCTGCGCTTCAACGCCCATCTTACCGTCAAAAACCACCACAGCGCCATCTAGCACGCGAAGTGAACGCTCTACCTCGGCGGTGAAATCTATATGCCCTGGCGTGTCGATGATGTTGATTTTGTGATCTTTCCAAAAAGCCGTTACGGCCGCACTAGTAATAGTGATGCCGCGTTCGCGTTCTTGTTCCATCCAGTCGGTAACGGTTTCACCATCGTGCACCGCGCCGATCTTATGCTTCAACCCCGTGCGATACAAAATCGCCTCAGTAGTTGTAGTCTTGCCCGCGTCAATATGAGCAATGATGCCCAAGTTGCGGAACTTATCTAAACTGTAATGTTTTTCTGCCATATCCCCCCTTAACTCCTAGCAAAATGGGCAAAGGCACGATTAGCCTCGGCCATTTTATGCGTATCTTCTTTTTTCTTAAACGCAGCGCCAGTTTCGCTGTATGCGTCTACAATTTCAGCACTAAGCCGATCAGCATATGGCATACCTTGGCGAGCGCGAGCGCTCTGCACTAGCCAGCTGAAAGCAAAATGAAGCTGCCTATGCCCGCTAATCGGGAATGGAATTTGGTAGTTAGCACCACCCACGCGGCGGCTTTTCACTTCAAAATTCGGGCTGATATTACCTAAAGCTTTTTCAAATACACCAAGTGGATCTTCGCTCTTTAGCTTCTTAGCTGCCGATTCTAGCGCCGCGTAGACGGCGCGTTCAGCCGTAGCCTTTTTGCCGTCCAAAATTGACTTATTGATCAAGCGCTGTACCAGGATACTCTGATACTTGCGATCTGGGTTTAGTTGTCTTTGTAGAGATTTAGTTACTTTACGAGGCATTTTACTTATCCTCCTTCTTAGCACCGTACTTACTACGGCCACGTTTGCGGCCACTCACACCCTGAAGGTCGAGCGTACCACGTACAATATGGTAACGCACACCTGGAAGATCAGGCACACGGCCACCACGCACTAGTACAACGGCGTGCTCTTGCAGATTGTGGCCTTCACCACCAATGTAAGCCCACACTTCTTGGCCATTAGTTAAGCGCACACGTGCTACCTTCCTAAGGGCTGAGTTAGGCTTTTTAGGCGTTTTAGTTGTTACTTTAATACAAACACCGCGCTTAAATGGCGAGTTTTGCTTATAAATACGGGTTTTAAGCGTATTTTGGATAGTGCCTAGGGCTGGCGCTTTGCTTTTTTTAGCAGATTTTGCGCGTGGCCTACGCACCAACTGATTAATAGTTGGCATTATAAAAATCCTTCTTAACTTAGGTTGTTATCGCTACGTTTAGGCTCAGCACGGCCTACTTTAGTAGCCTTCTTTTCGGCCGCCCGTTTCACTAACACACACTAAAACGGTTCCAAAAAGGGAAACTCTGCTGTAAATATAACAAAAACCGCTTATAAATGCAAGATTTGCGTATATCGCCACAATATGCTTGGTAATCAAAAACCAGTAGTATATACACTACCAGTCTTTGATTTAGCATTTAGCGCCAGATTAAACTTCGTCGAATTCGTGTTCGTCAATCATGATCTCACCAGCTGCTTCACCAGTGTCGGCTGGCTCGTCGTAGGTGTTATCGCTATCAACTTCTTCGTCTTCTTCAATATTTAGCGGCACCGCGCCTGTGCCCACGGGGATCTTGCGACCGATGATCACGTTTTCCTTTAGGCCATTTAAGTGATCCACGCGGCCAGAGATTGCCGAACTGATCAACACACGAGTGGTGTCTTGGAACGAAGCTGCGCTGAGGAAGCTATCGCTAAAGATCGACACTTTAGTGATGCCAAGCAGCAGCTGCGTGTAAGCAACTGGTTTTTTACCAACTGCCTCAAGAGATTTATTGGCCTCAACCACAGCATTCTTGCTCACAATATCGCCTGCAACGAAAGTGCTATCGCCTGAGCCTTCAATCTGTACGCGGCTAAACATCTGACGCACAATTATCTCGAGGTGCTTATCTGCCACATCCTGACCCTGTGCGGCGTAAATGCGCAGCACTTCGTTGATAATGTAGCGCTCTGTCGCCTCAATACCCTTGTGCCTCATCAAGTCTTGCAAGTTGAGCGAACCATCAGTTAGCCGATCACCAGCCTGCACTTGATCACCAGAATTAACTTCTAACTGATAGTTGCCAGGAATTTCGTAGCGCACTGGGCCAGCGAACTTACCTGTTACAACAATCTCATCATCAAGCAATTCGGCAATACCGTCGCACGGTGCAACCAATGTGTTTTTGCCGTCTTCAGCTAACACGTCGCCCTCTTTTACGTCTGCGCCATCTTTTACCTTAACCTCACGGCCCTCTAACTTCAGTTTTACAACTTCGCCGCCCTCGGGTGTAATCTGTACGATATATTTTTTACCATCCTCCCAGGTCTCAACTAGGCCACCAATGGTTGCCATATAAGCCTGACCCTTAGGTATTCGAGCCTCGAACAATTCCTCAACGCGTGGCAAACCTTGCGTAATATCCGTGCCAGCCACACCAGAAGCGTGGAAAGTACGGAGCGTTAACTGCGTACCTGGTTCACCAACCGACTGAGCAGCAATAACGCCAACTGGCTGAGCCGCCGCAACTATCTCGTTGGTTGCCATGTCGATACCGTAACTCTTGCGTGGTATACCATGCACACAACCAGTAGTTAGAATGCTCTGGATGCGCACACTTTTAACCTCTTCATCGTCCGAGATTGCATCGGCAATTTCGCGGGTGATAAGCTCACCAGCTTTAATATGCCCAGCTACGTTTTCAGCAGCATAACGACCATGTAAACGGTTAGCAAAGCTAATCATAGTCAGCTCGGTTTCATCGCGGAAGATCTCAAAGCCCTTATTATCTTCATCTTCTTCATCTACCGTAAAGACATCCTGCGACACATCTACTAAGCGGCGGGTTAGGTAACCCGAGTCGGCTGTTTTAAGAGCGGTGTCGATGAGACCTTTACGCGCACCACGAGTGGCGATAAACGATTCTAGTGAAGTTAACCCCTTCTTAAAGCTAGAGCGAATTGGTAGCTCAATTTCACGGTTAGAAGCGTCCACCATGATACCCACCATAGCGCTAGCTAGCTTAATATGGCTAATGTCACCACGTGCACCAGAGTTAACCATCACAGCAATACTGGTATCAGTATCAGCTAGCTGGCCTTTTAAGAAGTCGGTAATTTTGTTATCTATGTTGCGCCAGTTGCCAACCGTTAGGTTGTAGCGTTCTTCTTCGCTAATTAAACCTTCGTCAAATTGCTCAGATATAAGAGCAGACTTGCCGTCACCCTCAGCCACAAACTCTGGGATCTCTTCGATATTCGGGAAATCACCTTTGCCGATTGATACGGCGGCGATAGTAGCATACTTGAAGGCCAAAGCTTTCATGTCGTCAACTACCTTTACGGTCATTTCTGCTCCGTAGTCTCCAAAAATGTCGGCCAAAACTTTTTTAATCTGTTTTTTAGTTTGAACTTCGTTGGTGTAAGGGTAATCGTATGGCAGTAGCTCGTTAAATAAGATGCGACCAAACGTAGTGTTGCGGATTGCACCCTTCACCCATACGCGGATTGGAGTTTGCAACTTAATCACACCAGTATCGTAAGCTAATTCAGCCTCATTAACAGATGTCAGAACGCGCGGCTGGTCGGCTTTAGCGGTTGGCTTATCGTAAGTTAAGTAGTAGCTACCAAGCACAATGTCCTGCGCGATATTAAGCACTGGCGAACCATCGGCGGGCTTCAATAGGTTTTTACCCGCAGCCATCAGCTCGCGAGCTTCGGCCTGAGCGGCCTTACTAAGTGGCAAATGCACAGCCATCTGGTCACCGTCGTAGTCGGCGTTGAAACCATTAGCCACTAGTGGGTGCAGCTGGATAGCTTTACCCTCAACCAACTTAGGCTGGAAAGCTTGAATACTTAGGCGGTGAAGGCTCGGCGCGCGGTTAAGCAGCACATATTTACCTTCAATCACATCGTCTAGAGCATCCCAAACAATGTCTTCACCAGCTTCAATTAGGCGCGTAGCACCGCGAATATTATTCGCGTACTCGCCCTGAATAAGCCAGCTAATTACAAACGGTTTAAATAGCTCAAGAGCCATTTTCTTAGGCAAGCCACATTGATGAATTTCAAGTTCTGGGCCAACCACAATCACCGAGCGGCCAGAATAATCAACGCGCTTACCCAGCAAGTTCTGGCGGAAGCGACCTTGTTTACCCTTTAGCATGTCGCTTAAACTCTTCAGGCGGCGGCGGTTGTTTGCGGTGTTAGCGCTGCGGCCACCACGAGCTGCCGAGTTATCAATTAGCGAGTCAACAGCTTCTTGCAGCATACGCATTTCATTGCGGCAGATTACTTCTGGCGCGTTGAGGTCGACTAGCTTCTTCAAGCGATTGTTGCGGTTAATCACACGTCGGTAAAGGTCGTTGAGGTCGCTGGTCGCAAAGCGGCCACCAGCTAGTGACACCATCGGCCTTAAGTCTGGTGGGATGACAGGTATAACTGTTAACACTAGGTCAGTTGGCTTGATACCAGCGGCTTGCAAGCCTTCAAGCACCTTGAGGCGCTTTACCAACTTCTTTTCGCGTTGGCCTTTAGCCACTTCAACTTCTTCTTGCAGCTTAGCAATTAGGTCGTCGATTCTAATTTCATCAAGCAATTTCTTGATAGCAACCGCGCCCATACCAACCTCAATGAGGTCTTCGTATTCCTCGGGCAAGTTACGATAATCAACTTCGCTGATAATCGCGCCTTTATTAAAGCTGTCAAGCGATGCTTTCTTGGCTAGGTAGTCAGACTCAAGTGCATCAACTTCTTTAGTTTGTTCTTCAGCCAGCTTTTTAACGTCAGCATCTTTCTCGGCAGCAGCAGCCTCGTAGCGCACTTTGATCGCCTCACGCGCGGCCTCGGTTTGCGTTTCAAGATCACTCATCACCTGGCCAAGCTTTTCTTCGTTAACATGCGTAATTATATAGCTCGCGAAGTAAACCACGCGCTCAATATTCTTAGTAGTGATGCCGAGTAGTAGGCTCATTGTATAAGGTGTGTTATGCATAAACCACACATGTGCCACAGGAGCGGCCAGGGCAATATGCCCCATGCGCTCACGGCGAGTAATGCTTTTCGTCACCAGGTTACCGTTTTTATCAACGGCAGCCTCGCGGCTACGCACACCCTTTAACTTATTGTCGTGCGGGTTAATGTCTTTAACTGGCCCGAAAATGCGCTCACAGAACAAACCATCGCGCTCAGGTTTCTGAGTTCGATAATTAATGGTTTCTGGCTTGAGCACCTCACCGTAGCTCCAGCTTAGGATGTCTTCGGCACTCGCCACGCTTAAGCGGATCGAGTCGAAGTCGGCAACGCCTGTTGGTTCCATAATTCTAGCCATGTTACGCCTCCTCTCCTAAGTCATTTATTTCGTCGATGTCTAATATCTCCATATCCTCTAAATCTTCCTCGTCGCTGCCATCCTCAAGGCTTAGTTCAACACCCTCAGCGTCCTCAGCGATAGTTTCGGCCACTTCAACGCTGACAACTTCACCCATACTATTGCTAGTAGCAAGCACCTCTTCAGCATCTGCGGCTTGACCGCTATCGTCGAGTAAGTCGATACGCAAGCCTAGACCCTGTAGCTCTTTAACTAGCACATTAAAGCCTTCTGGAAGCTTTGGCCCTACGATTGGCTCATCTTTAATGATAGCCTCGTAAGCCTTAGCGCGGCCATACACATCATCCGACTTGATAGTTAGCATTTCCTGCAACGTGTTTGCAGCGCCATATGCTTCAAGCGCCCAAACTTCCATCTCACCGAAGCGCTGGCCACCATTCTGAGCCTTACCACCTAGTGGCTGTTGTGTCACCATGGTGTAAGGGCCAGTTGAGCGAGCGTGGATCTTGTCGCTTACCATGTGATGCAGCTTAATCATGTGCATGATACCCACCGTAGTACGCTCCTCGAACGGCTCGCCCGTTAGACCATCACAAAGCTGCACTTTACCATCACGGCTATAACCAGCTTTTTCAAGCTCGCCGCTGATTTGTTCATCAGTCACGCCATCGAACGACGGAGTAGCCACTTTGTAGCCCAGCGCGCTCGCAGCCATGCCAAGATGCGTTTCAAACAACTGCCCAATATTCATACGTGAAGGAACACCAAGCGGGTTTAGTACCACATCTACAGGAGTACCATCTTCCATGAATGGCATATCCTCAACAGCTAGCACCTTCGCCACCACGCCTTTGTTACCGTGGCGACCAGCTAGCTTATCGCCAACACCAACTTTACGAAGCTCTGCTACGTAAATCTTGATCTGCATTAGCACACCAGCTTTTAGCTCGTGGCCTTGCTCGCGGGTGAATACTTTAACACCCACAACCTTGCCACCACCAGCGTTATCCATGCGCTGCGACGTGTCGCGCACATCTTTGGCCTTTTCACCAAAAATGGCACGAAGCAAGCGCTCTTCACTTGAAAGCTCTTGCTCGCCTTTTGGTGTAATTTTACCAACTAGCACATCGCCAGCTTTGACTTCTGAGCCAATTTGCACAATACCGTCTTCACCTAGGTGACGCAGGCTAAGCTCCGACACATTCGGAATGTCACGGGTAACTTGCTCTGGGCCAAGCTTGGTTTCGCGCACTTCTACGTCGTAATCTTTAATATTAATGCTAGTAAGCGTGTCATCTTCGACAATGCGCCTACTCAGCACAATAGCGTCGTCCATGTTGTAACCGCGCCATGGCATAAATGCCACACGCAGGTTTCGGCCAAGTGCCAATTCGCTATTCGCTACAGATGCCCCCTCAATCAATACGTCGCCAGCTTTAACCTTATCGCCACGCTTCACGCGGGTTTTTTGGTTGATACAACGATCGTCGTTACTCTTTGTAAAGTGGATGAGATCGTAGCGACGCACACCATCTTTATATTTAACTTCCACAGCATCAGCGTCGGCACGCAGCACTTCGCCCGCACCGTCGGCTAAAATTAGCTGGCTGGTGTTTTTAGCTACATCTTTTTCGATACCAGTACCAACTATTGGGCTTTCTGGCGTAAGTAGCGGCACTGCCTGTTTCTGCATGGCAGAACCAGTCAAAGCGCGGTCAACGCGGTCTTTTTCAACAAACGGAATCATTGCGGCACTCACACCGAGAATTTCGCGGTGAGCTGCGTCAATGTAATCAATCTGGCTGGCTTCAATCTGGCCTGGCTGCAAGTGGATGCGCGCGCTAACACGCTCTTCTACAAACGCACCTTTGTCGTCTAGCTTAGCGCTAGCGTCGGCAATAATGTGCTTTTCCTCTTCAGCAGCGTCCATATATTCAACTTCGCCAGTAACTTTGCCGTCTACAACTTTCACATACGGAGCTTCAATGAAACCGTACTCGTTGATACGGGCGTAAGTTGCAAAGTTAAGCACTAGGCCAATGTTAGCACCTTCAGGCGTTTCCACTGAGCAGATACGGCCATAATGAGTAGGATGTGTATCGCGCACATCAAAACCTGCACGTTCGCGAGTTAAGCCGCCAGGGCCCATACTCGACAGGCGCCTTTTATGGCTTAGCTCAGCGAATGGGTTGGTTTCGTCCATCAGCTGGCTTAGCTGTGAACTCGCAAAGAATTCTTTAACTGCAGCCACCACTGGGCGAGCGTTAACTAGCTGGTTTGGTACAACCGTTTCAATATCTGAAACGCTCATGCGATCCATAGTGTTACGCTGCATGCGTAGTAAGCCTACGCGGAAACGAGCCGTAATAAGCTCGCCCACGAGTTTCACGCGGCGATTACTAAGGCTATCTATATCATCTGGCGCTTCCTGAGTGTTGTTCAGCCTGATGATTTCGGCAATTATCGCAACCAAGTCTTGCATCTGCAAAGTGCGGTTCTCGATTGTGTTTGGCGTATCAAAACCAAGGCGCTGGTTGATCTTATAGCGGCCAACTCGGCCGTAATCAAAGCGCTTGAAGTCGAAAAATGTGCGCTCAATCATACTTTTGGCGTTATCTACGGCGGCTAGGTCGCCAGGGCGTAAACGGCGGTAAACCTCAATCAAAGCATCGTTAGTACCTTTAGTGATGTCTTTTTCAAAAGTTGCGTCAATATAACTTATTTCACCGTTGTCAACATCTTTAAATAGATTTTTAATTTCAGCGTTTTTAGGATGACCCAATGCGCGAAGCAGCGCCGTAACAGCCAATTTACGCTTGCGGTCAATCTTCACATAAATCGCACCGTTTGGAGCGGTTTCAAACTCCATCCACGCACCACGAGTTGGGATAATCTTGGCATTATACAGGTTGCGTCCGCCCACATTGTCGGCGGTAAAGAAAACGCCAGGTGAACGAATCAACTGGCTAACAACTACACGCTCAGTGCCATTAATAATAAAGCTCGCACGATCTGTCATCCACGGATAATCACCCAGGTAAAGCTCTTGCTCTTTGATCTCGCCCGTAACCTTATTAGTAAGCTCGGTTACCACATGCAGCGGCGCGGTGTAGGTGGTCAAGTTATCCTTAGCTTTACGCTCGCCCATCTTAGGCTCTTTAAAATGATATTCCTTAAACTTTAACGATAGTTTTTGACCCGTGTAATCGTCAATCGGGTTTATCTCTGCAAAAACCTCACTCAAACCATTCTCGACAAAATCTTGCCAAGATTGTTTTTGATGGATTGTGAGATCTGGCATTGGCAGAGTGTCGTCGACGTTAGAAAAGTAAACGCGACCGTCTTTGGTGACACTTTTAACCACTGTTATCCTCTCTACTTTAGTTTAGTGTTGTAAGAATAACGTTTAAGCACGCCAAAAGGCTCAAACGTAACTCTTCGAAATCGGCATATCGAAGATCCTAACGTTGGTTCAAGGCTAAAAATTGCCGCATATTTAACCATAGATAACCAAAGCTACACTACTTCTTGTTGCTAATTTTACAGCACACTTGCAAGCTTTGCAAGAGTTTTAACGCTCAAAATCGTGTATTATATTCATGTGAACCTATTTCATAGAAACAAAAGCTACCACCCTGTTAACCGCATTGAGCTTAGCAACAGTCGCTTGCTTGGTAATGTTAAGCTTATGCAACAGTTCACTAACCAAGCCGTTATTCCAGTGCTCAAAAGCAACGCTTATGGCCACGGCATAGAAGAGGTCGCATCAATTCTCAGCGGTGCAGATGTGCCGCTCGTCGCCGTTGATGGCTACTTTGAAGCCAACCAAATACGTCACACCACCAAGCACAAGGTGCTAGTGATGGGCTATATCGATCAGCGCAATTTCGCATTGCTTAACACGCGCCGAGTGTCGTTTGTGTCTCAAACCGTGAACAACTTGCAGGCCTGGGGCGCGCTCGGCAAACCAGTTAATATACACCTAGAGCTAAATACGGGCATGAACCGCATGGGCATCAACCTTAATGAGATCAGCAGCTACTTGAACGAACTTCGCAAGTGGCCAAAGCTCAAGCTAGAAGGCATCATGACCCACCTAGCCGACGCCGACAACCCAAGCGCGCCCGCGTTCACCAACCAACAGCTAGAATTATTCGATTCGGCCGTCGAGAAGGTGCTCCAAGCTGGTTTCAAGCCCAAGTTTATCCATATTTCACAGACCGCAGGTAGCCTGAAACTGCACAGCCGCTACGCTAACGCTATCAGGCTTGGCATTGGTACGTACGGCATCAACCCGTTGGCACAAAACGACCCGTACTATAGCAAGCTAGAGGCTCTGCAACCCGTTCTTGCCCTGAAAAGCCACATCGTAAAGGTGCGCGAACTGCAAGAAGGCGACAAAGTAAGCTACAGCTTAACTTTCACCGCCCCAAAACCCATGCGCATTGGCGTGCTACCCGTGGGCTATTACGAAGGCCTACCGCGCGCGCTCAGCGGCAACTGCATGCTTACTAGTGGCAGCCACCGGCTACCCGTACTAGGTCGCATCTGCATGAACCACACCATGATAGATATTACAGAAGCCAGCCTCAGGCTAGGTAGCGAAGTCACGGTGGTTAGCAGCAGCAAAAACGACCCCAACTCTATAATTAGCCTCGAAAGACAACACGGCCAGTTCCCCTACGAAACGCTAACTCGGTTATCAAGCACCATTCATCGTCAAATTATAGAATGAGAAAAGGGCGGCCTATGCTGACTCGCCCCTAATTTACTACACTTTTACGGCCTGTAACCGCATTTCAGTTTCACCCCTTTCATGAGCAGCGATTCCGAGCTCAATCACACGCAAGTAAGTAGTAACTAGTGGTTCAACTACTTGCCTGAGAGCTCTATCGAGCGAACTAACGACCAGAAAGACCTGGTACTCCTCGCCATCGATCAGCATACCACGCTCTACACCGTCAGAGGCGTACTGGTATTTAAACCACACGATGTCATTGTCCAGTTGCCCGCTAATCGCGCGCTCCATCAGTGGACGCAATTTTTCACGTTCCACTTTAAAGTCGCAGCTACTGTTGACCTTAAAAAATAGAACCTCTTCATTGTCGGTAAGTGCAGCCGCCACATGGAGATCTTCTCCCTCCACCATGCAAGACAGGACCGTATTAATTTGGTCGCAAACTACTTGCAATTGGCTACCGACATATCGTCTTACCCATTTATTCATTATTCACCTCCGTGTAAATTCCCACGCCAAAATGTGGGGCGTCTAAGCTCTATATTAAAACCAAGACGCCCCATATTTTATACGTGAACACGAGTGTAGCAAGTAGGGAAAAAGTAGTAACATCAAAAGTGCTAAGGGTACGCCCTTGCAGTAGCGCTTTGCAACACTACTCTCTCGTTATAGCACACCGAGCGCAAAAAGTCAATACACAGCTTATGCTTTTTTGATGATCTCGTCAATTAGGCCGTACTCTTTAGCCTCTTCGGCGCTCATCCAAAAATCACGTTCAACGTCTTTTTCAATTTTAGCCAATTTTTGCCCAGTATTTTTAGCCAAAATTTCACTTAGGCGCTTCTTAAGGAACACATGCTCGCGCAAGCGGATTTCTTGATCGGTTATCTGGCCTTCAGTGCCGCTATGCGGTTGATGAATCATAATTCGGCTACTAGGCAGCGCCATGCGCTTACCCTTCGAGCCACTGCTCAGTAAGAACGCCCCCATGCTAGCCTGCAGGCCAATGCCGATAGTTTGCACATCGGGCTCGATATATTGGATAGTGTCGTAAATGGCTAGGCCGTCGTAAATGCTCCCGCCAGGGCTGTTAATATATAGCTTGATGTCCTTCTTGCCATCCTCGTACGCCAGGTGCAACAGCTGCGCCACAATGATATTCGCTGTGTGAGGGTTGATTTCGTCGCCAACGAAGATAACGCGTTCGTTGAGCAGCCTCGAGTAAATATCGTAGGCGCGTTCGCCGCGGTTGGTTTCTTCAATCACAGTTGGCACTAAGTAATTTTTCGCTGTCATGGCTATATTGTACCCGCCGCTGGCACTCACGTCAAGCGAGTGCTAATCACCAGCTACTTCAACCAGTTTATTAATCGTCTTCTCAGTAAGAATGTTATTACGAATGTCTGTACGCGTTTCTGGAGTTTCTAGCTGCGCCAGAACACCCTTATCTTTTTGGTATTGCTGTTTAAACTGCTCGACTCGCTCATCAACCTCGCTATTCGGCACTTTAATACCTAGCTGATCGCTCAGCTCAGCCAACATTAAGCCAGTTGCAGCTCGCCGCACGGCCGCTTCATGAACGTCGGTTTTAAGCCATTCTTCTTCAGTTTTACCCAAGTTCTTCAAGTAATCTTCGATTTTGATGCCTCGATAGGCCAGGTTTTGCTCCATGTCAAACCGAAGCCGCTTGGTTTGGTCTTCAATCAACACTTCTGGCACAGGAACTTTGCTAGCTTTTAACAGCTCGGCGAGCAAGTCTTCTTTCAGCTTGTCTACCGCTTGGTTTTCTTTCTGCACAACCAAGTTATTCTTGATGTCGCTTTTTAAGGCCTCTATCGTCTTGAATGGTCCACACTTGGCGGCTAGCTCGGCATCGGCAGCTGGCACGGTGCGCTCGTTAACCTGCTTCAAAAGCACCTCAAATACCACAGGCTTACCAGCCAATTCTTTAGCGTGATAATCTTTCGGGAACTTAAGTTTAACGTCGAACTTGTCGCCGCTCTCGTGGCCAACTACACCATCCTCAAAACCTGGTATAAACGAATTGCTGCCTAGCTCTAAGGTGTGATCTTTGGCTTTACCGCCATCAAACTCCACGCCGTCTTTCTTACCCGTAAAGTCGATAATCACTTCGTCGCCCAGCTTGGCGGCACGCTTTACCACTTTTTTCTCAGCAAAACTATTCTGGATATTTTTCAGCACATCTTCAACTTCTGTATCAGTTACGGCGATTTTTTCGCGTTTCGATTTCAACTTCTTAACATCGCCTAGCACAATCCTGGGATATATTTCAGCCTCAAGCTTAAATTCCAGCACTTCGCCAGGTACATATTTAGTAACCGTCACGCTTGGCGTAGCAATCGGACGCACGTTCTCGGCCTTGCAAGCATCAGCCACAGCCTTGTTAATAGCCGCGTTAATTGTCGCTTCGTTTACCGCCTTAGGGTCGGCACTCTTTTTGATAGCACTGATTGGCGCTTTACCTTTGCGAAAACCAGCAACCTTAAGATCATTCCCAATGCGTTTTAAGGCCACTAGGTTGGCATCAGCTAGCTGAGCCTTGTCAATTGCCACATCTAGCTCAACTTTAGTATCAGTTATTTTTTTCATACTTGTCTTCATAGTGAATGATTGTATCACATTCTTAACCCCTACCACAAAATGACAAGTGTCAGGTGCTCTCGCCCATTACATTCACCTAACACTGTGAATAAATGTTAGCCATTGACTTTCTTTCGGGGGGGGGTACAATAACGGTAATGTGAGGTACTTTTAAATTAAAAGGAGGTGAGGTTCATGCATATTAGCCGCTTTGAGAAGAATTATTGGCCAGCTGATGATTCTGATATGCCAATATTTGAGAATTGGGATGGCATGATCCTACCAGGTGACGGGCGCGATGAGGCAGCGATTAAGCATTCTGAAGCGCTTCGCAAAAAATTGAATGAAGAATTTGATAAAAATGCCAGAGAACTAGCCGCCATTTTTGGCGTGTAGACCCTGCATCAAGGCTCTATTTCCTCGGCATATGTGCCCAGTTCGGGGAAAAGGGTGCTTCTTTTTTCGCCTATGCTGCGCAGTTTATGCGCTATGTCGGCAGGTCTGTCTATGAGGATCTTGGTCAGCAGGCCGCAGTTTGCAGGCTGGCGGTTCAGCGTCCTTAGGTCGATCCCAGCCTTATATAAGGCTTCAGAGCCGCTGTCGAGCCGGTAATGCGGGACTGCGAGGAAGACACCACGCTGCGCCTGTATGCGCGAACTGTGGTACTGGTGGACCGTAGCCAAGGGCGGCAGGATTTTCAAAGGGTCGTTGATATCTATCGGTGTGCCATCGGCATATATCCGAAGCAGTATGTAATGGAATGGATTGAATTCATAGCGCGTAAGCGCTTCCAGAAGGCGGGCCGCATAGGCTTGCCTTGTTGATTCTATAGCAGGTAGGTTTATCAGTGCGCTTGATGGCAGGCCTGGCTCCGGATCGAAATAGATCTGCCTGCCTCGTCGCAATTCATCGCCTATCGCTGCTGAAATGCATGCGGTATTGCTGCCGGCGATAGAGCGCATGGCAGATTCGATGAAGGGGTACCGCAGGTGCCGTGCGCCAGGTTCTGGTGTGGTTATTATATCAAAGATTCTTCCATTGAGCCCCTGCGGCTGAAGCACCCATAGCGCGGGGATCATTTTCCTGAGTTTTATGTTTGCGGCATGGCTGTTGTTGGCCGGCAGGAAATTTTCAAGTGCAAAAATCAGCGAGATTATTGCAGACTCCGACCAGTCAAGCAACCGCGTTTTTACACTATGGTGCTGCATTATCTCCTGCCATTCCAATGGCAAGGCTGGACTTGTTGTGATCTGGTGCCCTGCCTTAGCCCGGAAGGCCTGCAGCCTGTAATCCTCCCGCAGATGTAGATCCTCGTAAGTGGATGCAGGGTTGAGTGTAGATGGGGGGACATTCCGATATAGGCTGGGCAGCAGGTCGTAAGTGCCGCTCTCTTCGCCCCTGAACCAGAGAGGGGCTGTCCAGTTGGCCCCGGCACCGTTTGGGCGCGGCACATTGGCTGCACAGCGGTCTATGATTCCGATTATTTCGCCGAGCGAGCTTGCGGTTACAATCCTCATCGTGTGGCACCTCCTAAGCCGGGCGCGCCATGGCATGGCTGGTTAGGGAAGCTTGCTATCTGGCCAAGCCATCCGGACGCGGTATCATCGCAAATCGGGACTTTATTGCCGACGTTGCTGTCGTTGCCGCGAGTGCCTGCGAGAGACGACAGACTGCACTCATAAAGCATGCGGCTGTTTAGATAGTGATGCGTGATGAAATGCAGATTTTCTTTGAATATATCGCATGACAGCTCCTTGTCATAATGCTTGAAACCGGGGGAGTTGTAGTAGCCGGCTATATGATTGCGGAGTTCTATGTCTATAGGGCTTATGTTGCACTCCCACCTGCAGCCGGCATGGTTTCGTGCCTGTGCATTGCCGGCGCTGCCATTTTCCGCGCATCCGGATGGTTCTCGGCGCGGACTGGCGATATGTTCCATGAAGATGTCCGATATATGTGAAAAAATCCTGCGTTTGCAGTGGTTGAACTTGTCCTTGACACCAGATTTCGCCTGAAGCATCGCCCTAAAATGGCTTATCTGCTCATAAAGGGCAGTGTGGATATTGTCGGAAAAGTTTCCGGATGTGGCGTTGCCCGATGGTTTTTTTTGCGTTTGGGACATGCCGCAGGCAAAAAGAGCCTGGTCAGCTGCCTCTAAGATTTTCGATGGTTCAGAGATTGCATCCTTGTTACTATCGCTTAGCAAGCCTTCCAAATGCTTTAGGGCATTTTTCAGCCCCGCGCAAGCATTGGGCGCGTTGTCGGCGTCGGGCAGCCGCTGCAGTATTTTGTTGCATCCATTGCGGACGTAAGTGTCAGCATTTTTCAGGTGCCCGTCAAGTTTCTCAAGATAGTTGCGGTAATTTTCATGCTCGCATATGCGGTACGCATCATCGTGGTCTGTGCCTCCATCGCCTGCGTCGATGCGGGTGTTGCCGTATTCTAGCTCTTGGCGTATCAGTGTGCCCATGACCAAGGCGGTGCGTGGATACATCATATTCTTGCCTAGGATTTCTATTTCACCGATATTGCCAATATTATAGCGTTTCACGATGAAGTTGAAATATCCAAATGCATTGAAGCCCATGGCCGCACACATGCACAG
>JAIRRY010000006.1 GCA_031255735.1 Candidatus Nomurabacteria bacterium
TTGCTCTCTTCTTTTGCAGCACTCTCATAAAGCTTAGCACCAATTTGCTGCACTCGCTCGCTAAGAGTCTTGAAAGCTTCCTCAAGCTCATCTTTGTCGTCGCTTTTTAGCTTCTCTTCAGCCTCTTTTACGCTGCCTTCAATCGCCTTTTTGTCTTCGTCGCTGATCTTGTCTTTAAACTCATCTGGCATCTTTTTAGCTTGGTAAATCATATTTTCAAGCTGGTTTTTAGCTTCAATCAACTCGCGCTTCTTTTTGTCGTCTTCAGCGTGAGCCTCGGCGTCTTTTTGAGCCTTATCGATGTCATCTTTACTAAGATTACCGCTGTTTTGAATGGTGATGTTATTCTCTTTGCCCGTTCCCTTATCTTTGGCTGTTACGTTCAAAATGCCGTTAGCGTCGATATTGAACGTTACCTCAATTTGCGGCACGCCGCGCGGTGCGGGTGCAATGCCATCAAGAACGAACGTGCCCAGGCTTTTGTTGTCGTTTGCCATTTCACGCTCGCCTTGCAAAACGTGGATTTCCACCTGCGGCTGGTTGTCAGCGAAGGTTGAAAACACCTGCGACTTGCTGGTTGGCACGGTAGTGTTACGGTCGATCATTGGCGTGCGAATGCCACCAGCGGTTTCGATACCAAGAGTCAACGGGGTTACGTCAAGCAGCAACACGTCTTTTACGTCGCCCGCTAGCACGCCGCCCTGGATAGCCGCGCCCACAGCCACCACTTCGTCGGGGTTGACGCCCTGCATTGGGTCTTTACCAAAAATCTTTTTGACTTTTTCAACCACAGCTGGCATGCGGGTCATGCCGCCCACTAGCACCACCTCGTTAATGTCGCCAGCTTTTAGCTTAGCGTCCTTCAAAGCCTTTTCGCATGGCTCAGCCAGGCGATCAATCAGGCCACCTACCCAATCTTCCAGCGTAGCGCGGGTTAACTTATATTCGAAATGCTTTGGCCCTTCGGCGTCGGCGGTAATAAATGGCAAGTTCACTTCGTATTCGTTGGTGGTTGAAAGCTCTTTTTTAGCTTTCTCAGCCTCATCTTTCAAGCGCTGCAAAGCGGCGTTGTCACCCTTTAGATCAATACCAGTTTCGCCTTTAAAGTATTCCAGGAAATGGTCAACAATGCGATTATCGAAATCTTCACCACCTAGGTGAGTGTCGCCGTTAGTGCTTTTTACTTCAAACACACCGTCGCCGAGTTCCAAAATCGACACGTCGAACGTACCACCACCAAGGTCGAAAACGGCAATTTTCTCTTCTTTATTCTTCTCAAGGCCGTAAGCCAAAGCGGCCGCAGTAGGCTCGTTTATGATGCGCTTTACTTCAAGCCCAGCAATTTTACCAGCATCTTTGGTAGCTTGGCGTTGGCTGTCATCGAAATAAGCGGGCACAGTAATTACCGCTTCGGTAACTGGTTCGCCCAAGAAAGCCTCGGCGTCAGCCTTCATCTTACTAAGTATCATGGCTGAAACTTCTTCAGGGCTTTTAACCTCACCGCCAATTTCTACAGCTGCGTTACCCTTGTTGCTAACAATTTTGTACGGCATAATTTTTATATCGTCCTGAACTTCTTTATCGCTAAACTGGCGGCCGATCAGGCGCTTGATGCCGTAAATAGTATCAGTGGCGTTGGTTACGCGCTGGCGCTGAGCTACCTGGCCAACCAAGCGCTCGCCTTTTTTGATAGCCACTACGCTAGGTGTAGTGCGGTTACCTTCGGCGTTAGTAATAACCTCAGGCTTGCCCGCCACCATATAAGCCATAGCACTGTTAGTTGTGCCAAGGTCGATACCTATAATTTTTCCCATGGAAATTATCCTCCTTTTTTGCAGATTTTTGCAGGTACGGTTCCTGCAAGCTCTGCGAGATTTAACTTATGCTGGCACTCGATTTATATGAGTGCTAATAGTTATAGTTTATAGCACATTAGCACTCGTGTCAATAGAGTGCCAGAGTTTTTCTCGAATTCTTTAGCACACTGCCAGTTACCTTGTTGTTACCAACGTGGTTATGTTATACTCTCTGTATGAAAAAGGAGTCTTACAAAATGTTGAATCGAGCAGAATTAAAAGCTGATGCTAAGCAAAAAATTAAAGGTAAATTATTAATGGTGTTCTTGATAACACTAGTTTACTCTGTAGCTAGCTGTATTATAACCGCCATCCCATTTGTTGGGCCAGCCGCCATGCTGTTAATTTATGGGCCAATCACGTTAGCCTGGACGTTCATTTATTTAGCTATAACTCGCGAAAATAAAAAACCACAAGTTGGCGATCTATTTAAGGGATTTCACTATTTTGAGTCGAGCTTTATTGCCGCAATCACGGTAACAATTTTCACCTGGCTATGGTCGCTACTGTTTATCATACCTGGTATCATCAAAGCCATCAGCTACAGCCAAACTTTCTACATTCTGGCGGGCAACCCAACCATGAGTGGTAACGAAGCTCGCAAACAAAGTATGGCTTTAATGGCTGGCCACAAAACCGAATACTTCGTGCTGTGTCTATCGTTTATCGGCTGGGGCCTACTGATCCCAATCACTTTTGGTATAGCTGGCATCTGGGTTATCCCATACATGCAAACTACATTAGCTAATTATTACCGCACCATATCCGGTGAGGGCCTAGGCGGTGTCACACCAGTAGGTGCAGCTGCGCAAGCCGCCCCACAAGTTGTTGTACGACCGGTGGCTACTGCTGCCGCTGCTCCAGCTGCACCAGCCACTCCAACGGCCACAACCGCCGACACTACCGAGCAACCAGAGCAACCAGCTGCGCCACAAGCTTAATACCTTTAGCGCCAAAAAGAACCCTGCAAAAAGCAGGGTTCTTTGAGCATTTTACATGCCGTTTCTTTTATTAGACTAGTTATCGGCCTACCTACTAGCACAGATGTGCTGGTAGGCGACCGCATTCTGTGACGCGTAATAGAGCGGACTACGCGTCCCACCGTTCGACTCAGTTGGTATTACCGTAATTCCGTTGGAGGCGTTGTAGTCGCCAACTGAAATACCTATACCTAGTAGCAAGTTAATATCAACACCTAAGCCTAAGGTATTAACTATATGTAACAACTCCTTAGGAATTCCGGTGTGAATAACGACGTCCCCGTTACTAGTCTTATTTGCGACGCAAAATTTCTTGAACGCCGCAATAAGTAAACTGTAATTCAAATGAGTTACAGGTAGAACAATGTCAGGGTCTAATCCTGGTATCCATCTACCAGTCCTAGACGTAAATACAGGAAATATTTCCTGTATGGACGGATGGATTTCACCCCATATTAGGCACCGCCCGGCAAAGCGGGCAATTTCGTTGCCGTTCTCGTCATAGACGATAGCGGCGATAGCGAACGGCTTGCCGGGACCGTTAGTTATAATGTTTATTGAAAAGGTCCTTTTCATTTTTTCCTCCTGGGTTTTCACCCTACGCCCGTCGGCAAACAAAAGGTTATTGGTTTTGGTTTAACCGAATAACCAAACTAACGGACGTCTCCGTAGTTCGTTGTGGTGGCGAAACTCGTCATCACAACGAACTACAGAGTCCGGTAGGAAAATGAATCTATACTGCAATATACTCGCTACAGCAATCTAAATAACTAATTCTAACTTTTAACGTACGATCTGTATGGATATGAGTATCCATCAGATGTATAACGGATTTAAGTTCCGTAAACTATTGGTCGGGATCTTAGGGTTTAGCCCTGATATCCCGAGAGGAACCATAGATTAGCTCATGAATGCAACTATGGAACCATCCATCAGGGTGAGAGTAGATAACTCCCCGCTAAGCGAGTAGTGTAACCCTACATAGTTGCTCACCCTAACTCAAACCT
>JAIRRY010000009.1 GCA_031255735.1 Candidatus Nomurabacteria bacterium
AGTATATTGCAGTATAGATTCATTTTCCTACCGGACTCTGTAGTTCGTTGTGATGACGAGTTTCGCCACCACAACGAACTACGGAGACGTCCGTTAGTTTGGTTATTTGGTTAAACAAAAACCAATAACCTTTTGTTTGCTGACGAGCGTAGGGTGAAAACCCAGGAGGAAAGAGATGATGGTCATGGTAAAAATCGCTATTATTATATGTATAATAATAGCGATTGTTATGGCAGCGTTGTATATCCTCTTCTCTGAGGACAGAGATGAGGATTCACCTTTCTATAGGTTGTATCTTCACAATGTGAGGATACTAGGTTCTCTCATAACCATATGGACAGTATCTCTGTTCACTATGGCCGGAACCATGATAGGGAAGGAGGTGATTTTTGATCTAAATGGCATCTTAGTACTGGTCGCCATCGTGGGTTGGTTCTTAGCGCTTGTATTCCTTGTCATTGCTAGATACAACGAATACAACGAAGATATGGCAGAAGCGAAGTTTTATGTTGTAATCGCTTGTGCCCTGACATCAGGAATTGCATCATTAATAGCGGTAATTACGCTATTGGTGATATATGTGCAAACCCTACCTCGACTATAGGCGATATATGTGCAAACCCTACCTCGACTATAGGCGAGTAAAACCTATAGAGTTACGGGTCAGCCGACTAATTACGCTGACAGCCTGAGGTGGCTAAAGCCTCACGTTCTAATAACTAGTTCAACGCCCTGACTAGAGCTAATAGCTAGTCAGGGCAACTAACGCCCCACGGTTAAACGTGGGGCGAACTATGGGGAAAGCAAGGCTAAACCTTGTGATTCCATATTCTAAAACAATTATTTGTAAAATACCTCTATTTCTCAGTATCTAAGCCTACTATATGGGGAAATAGGGATTTTTTTGATTTAACTCTGATTATACTAAAAGTTTGGTTTAGCTCGCTATTATTGGAATATAGCGAGCTATTGGGTAAGCTGTCTTTTATGGTCGTTTTTATGATACAATGAAAGCACTAATTATTTTAACGGAGGAACAAACACAAAATGGTATGGATTATAGTTGTAGTAGTTGTGGTTGTAGTTCTGCTGGCTATTATTGTCGGTATTTACAACTCACTTGTCCATCTGAATGTACGGGTTGACGAAGCCTGGAGCGACATCACGGTTCAGCTGAAATATCGTGCCGACCTTATCCCCAACGTGGTGGAAACGGTTAAGGCTTATGCTAAACACGAGAAAGAAGCTTTCGAGAACGTTACTAAGGCGCGGGCAGGCCTACTTAACCCTGGTGCAAATGTGCAGGCAGCGGCTCAGGCTGAAAATGCCATGACGAAAGCTTTAAGCGGGCTATTCGCCATTGCCGAAAATTATCCAGATCTCAAAGCTAACCAGAACTTTGCTGAATTGCAGCGTCAGCTACAAGAGGTTGAGGACAAAATTCAGGCCGCTCGCCGTTTTTACAACGGTGGCGTGAAAGACCTGAACACTAAGGTTAAAACATTCCCAAGCAATATTTTTGCTAATATATTGGGCTTTAAGGAGAGAGACTTCTTTGAGGTTGAAGACCGTGCTGCTATTGAAGAAGCGCCAGAAGTCAAATTTGAATAATGTATTCGGCGGTTTCTGCTAACAAACGCAACACCATCATCTTGATGATGGTGTTTGTTGCGCTAATTGGCGCGATCGGTTGGATATTCTCATATCTTTATAGCGACATATCAATAGCTTGGTGGACGCTTGGAGTAGCAACATTTTACGCGCTGATTCAATACTTTATGGCTGGCAAGATTGCTGTTGCTATGACAGACGCTCAGAAGATTGAAAAGCGAAATTGCCCGCGTTTGTGGCATGCGGTAGAAACAATCTCAATCTCGACAGGCTTGCCGATGCCAGAAGTTTATATCATTGAAGACCCTGCGCCTAACGCCTTTGCTACTGGGCGCGATCCAAAACACGCTATAGTGGCAGCTACCACTGGGCTGGTTGACATGATGGACGATAACGAGCTGATGGCAGTGATGGCGCATGAAATGAGCCATATCCAGAATTACGATATTAGGGTGAGTATGATAGTTTTTGGCTTAGTTAGCGCGATAGGTTTAATTGCTGATATTGGTGTGCGTATTTTGTGGCACGGCGACAGGGATAGTGGAAAAAACCCGATAGCGCTAGTTGTGGGTATTGTGGTATTGATTTTAGCGCCTCTTATTGCTATGTTTGTACGTTTGGCAGTTAGCCGGCAGCGCGAATACCTGGCGGATAGTTCGGCGGTGTTGATTACGCGCTATCCAGCAGGCATGGCGAATGCACTTCGTAAACTTGAAGGAAGCACCCGGCCGATGCGCAAACATAGTACGGCTATGGAGGCGCTGTATATCAATAACCCCAACAAGAAGAGCTTTATGGGTAATCTATTAAGTACTCACCCACCAATTGAAGACAGAATAAAGAGAATCGAGCAAAATCAGGCAAGGTTTTAATGGCTGGCGGGAAAAGCAAAAAGCGAGCTAAGAAAAACGTTGTAGAAAATACAACGTTTAAATCTGGTATTGAAGATGGTTTTTCACTGGCAAAGAGTAAAGCGCATGTCTATAAACTACGTCGTCCGCATCGTAGTTTTCGCAGAACTCGCCGCCGCGACTATACACGCTCTTTTAAAATGCCGGGTTATTTTGCTTTCACTAACCAGGTTTGGGGGCACTTACTCAAGTATAAAAAGACGTTTTTGCTATTGACATTGTTTACTATTGTAGCTTTTGCGGTTTTAGTTGGTGCGATGTCACAAGACACTTACGAGTCGTTTGGCGACGCCTTGAACCAAACTAGCGAGAACGTGGTTAACGGCCAGCTAAACGAAATTGGTAAGGCTGGTATGTTACTACTTGCAACTGCCGTAACTGGCGGGCTTAACCAAGCACCGTCTGAGATACAGCAGGTCTTCTCTGTTATAGTATTTCTGGTGCTTTGGCTAACAACTGTGTGGTTGATAAGATACCAGCTATCTGGTAAGAAGGTGAAGCTTCGCGATGGGCTATATAACGCCTGTTCGCCAATTATATCGACTTTTTTGGTTGCGTTAGTGATTATTCTACAAGCATTACCTGTTATTATTGCGGTGGTGATACTTGGCGCTGCTATGTCTACCGATTTTTTCACCACGCCACTTTATGCAGTTGTTACTTCGGCGGCTATAATAGCACTTGGAATTTTTTCATTATATCTATTTATGGGGTCGATATTTGCAATGGTGATAATTACTATACAAGGCATGTATCCGCTAAAAGCAATTAAAATATCCGGCGACCTAGTTGTTTCGCGGCGCTTGCGGCTGTTGAAGCGCCTAATCTGGATGGCTTTAAATATTTGTGCTTTGTGGATCATTTTTATGATACCAATTATTATACTAGACGGTTGGTTGAAGAGCTTTATTGATTGGTTAACGGGTTGGCCAGTTGTACCGATCGCCTTGCTGGTGGTTACTTCAGTATCAGTCATTTACGCAGCGAGCTATATATATTTACTTTACCGAAGGTTGATTGTCGATGACGCCGATCCCGCCTAAACCGCAGGCTGCCGAACGCATTCTAAAACTGCGAGCGATTATTAACGACTATCGCTACCGTTATCATGTTTTAGACGATAGTACTATGAGCGAGGCTGCCGCCGATAGCTTGAAGCACGAATTAGCGCGGTTAGAGGCGCAGTATCCAGAGCTTATCACACCAGATTCACCGACTCAAAAAGTTGCTGGTCGAGCACTCGACAAGTTTACTAAGGTAACGCATCGCACGCCGATGATGTCGTTAGCCGACGTATTCAGTACAGATGAACTTACGGCGTGGTTGGAGCGAATCCAGAAGCTGCAGCCTGGCGCAACTTTCGAATTTTTTTGTGATATTAAAATGGATGGCTTAGCCTGCGCGCTGATTTATGAAGATGGTGTATTTACGCGAGCAGTAACGCGTGGTGACAGCAAAATTGGCGAAGATGTTACGAATAATGTGCGCACAATCGATAATGTGCCTCTGGCCTTGCGCCAAAAAATTCTTGGTCGCACAGAAGTACGTGGCGAAATAGTGATTTTTAAACACGACTTTGAGGAGCTTAATGAAAGGCGACGCAAAACAGGCGAGGCAGAGTTTGCTAACCCACGTAACCTAGCAGCTGGCACTATTCGTCAGCTCGACCCGTCTGTTGCGGCCTCTCGCCCACTTAGGTTTATTGCTTACGATATCATCGAACCAAAACTAAACACTAACGCTGAGGTTTATAACACGATAACTATGTTAGGTTTTCAAACCAGCCGTCAGCAAAAACTTTTAACTAACCTAAGTGAGGTAGATAATTATATAGCTGATATGGAAAGCCACCGGCAGGTGTTGGATTTTAATACAGATGGTACTGTTATTAAATTGAACGACAGGCGACTCGTAGAATCTCTGGGGGTGGTGGGTAAAAGCCCGCGCGCAGCTGTGGCCTATAAGTATCCGGCTGAAGAGGCAACGACAATAGTGCGTGATATTGTAATTTCGATTGGTCGCACTGGAGCAGCAACGCCGGTTGCTGTATTCGACCCGGTGGTGGTGGCGGGCACGACAGTCAAGCATGCTAGCCTGCATAATGCCGACGAAATCTCTCGGCTCGACGTACGCATCGGCGACACAGTGGTAGTTTATAAAGCTGGTGACATCATTCCACAGGTTAATCGCGTGCTCACTGAGCTTCGTCCGAGTGATACATATGAGTTTGATTATCAGAAAGCATTAGAACATCAATACCCCGATCTAGAATTTGAAAGGCCGGCTGGTGAGGTGGTTTATCGCGTGAAAGGTGAAACTAGCGATTTGATTTTAAAGCGCGCAGTGCAATATTACGCTAGTCGCCCGGCGCTCAATATTGATGGTTTGGGTGAAAAAAACGTAGCGGCTTTAGTAGATGCTGGGCTAGTGCACGATATCGCCGATTTATACACTCTTACGGTATCGGATCTTATAAAACTTGAGCGGTTTGGTAAAGTGTCGGCAGGTAATTTAGCCAGTGCGATTGAGGCTAGTAAAAAACCACCACTTGCAAGGTTTATTGCAGCTTTAGGTATTCGCCATGTCGGCACGCAAACCGCCGTCGATCTCGCAAACCATTTTAAAAGCTTAAGTGCGCTTATGGATGCTGAACTTGATGAGTTGCTTGCCATTGACGGTGTTGGTGACGTGATGGCCGAAAGTATCATGGCCTGGTTCGCCGACGAAGATAACGTACAAATGTTGTTAAGATTACAACAACTGGGCGTGAAACCACAGTTTCACGATCAAACTACTGGAAAACTAGCTGGGCAAAGCTTTGCTATTACAGGTAGTTTAACTAACATGAGCCGCGAAGAAGCAGCTGAGAAGATCCGAGGCTTAGGTGGCACATTTCAGAGTACCGTTAGTAAAGGCACAACTTATCTAGTGGCTGGTGGTAAAGTTGGCGATTCTAAACGCAGAGCCGCTGAAAAGTTCGGTACTAAAATTATTAACGAGGCAGAGTTTTTGGAGGTATTAGGATGAGCTACACGGGTGGGTTAACGAATTTAGATTTTTCACCACTGTCTGGCGATGTGAAACTTGAGGATTTTACACCTGAAGAGATTAAGGCGCACGGGTTCGATTACCCCAGCTTAGAGCTACGCGCACGGCTTAAGAAGATTGCTGCAGTCGCTGGCGTGGTCTTTTTCGGCTCGTTGGTTCTGGGTATACCGGGCCTGGCTTTTGGTGCCTGGCTGCTAGCAGTGCCGTTTGTCGTGCTGATTAATATGATACCGATTGCAATAATTGGTAGTTTGGTATTTTACACGATATTTTGGGGTCACTTTCCGCGTGCCAATAACTTGAAATGGATGATGTTTGCTAAGAAAAACGGCTTGGTTTATCACAACCCTAGGACTAAGCTCGGTAATCTCGCTAATCCCAATACATCGTCACACATCCCCAGCTCGCGAATATATACTAGCGAAGTTGGTATAGATGGTGTTTTCTTCAAGCGTGGCACAAATTCTTTCGATAACCTTGTAGATATTAATAGCAGAACGATCTGCTTTGAACATTGTAAAACTATTGGCAGCGGCAAGAGCGCGCAGAGCTATTATTTCAATGTAGTTCGCTATAATTTTGAGCGGAAAGTGCCGAATATTTTGCTTGACGGCTTGAAGAATCTGAACCCCATGCACGGTGAACAATATAACGCGCAGGCATTGCGTCTTGAGGGAGATTTCAACAAGCACTTTAAGGTTTTTGTGCCGCCCAGCTATCATCTTGACGCTTTGCAGATTTTAACACCCGACGTGATGGCCGACCTAGTTGACTATGCTGCCGAATACGACATTGAGCTGGTTGATCAATATGTTTACATAGCCACTTCGCGCAACTTAATGGTGTCGGATTATGCCAGTTTTACGCAAAACTTTTTTGCTCGCATCAGTGAAATTATTAAGGAATTAAGTGAACAGGTTGACGCTTACACCGATCGTCACGACTCACACGAGGCCAATAGTCGGCTGAAATCTCGAGCCAAATAACAGATATACAAGTTAGAACATTGCACAAAATGTGCTAAAACTATTGACTTATTAACACACTTGTGCTATACTTGTGGAGAGTTTGAATAAGAAATAAAAAATATTAAAACAAACACGAACTCACGGAGGAACAATAAATATATGTTAAAGACATTAGGCGAAGTGTTGAACAACTTCATAAGTAGTAATATAACCACAACAAAAGTGCAGAAATTATCATTTTTAGAGGCAAGGCTTGAGGAGCTAAAAGATATAGACTTGTCTTAAACCTTGAATGGGCGAGAGAATTCAACTTTAGGTTCGGCGCTTGAAATGCGCATCAGTTCATTGTACTTGGCGACGCGTTCTGAGCGGCTAAGGCTTCCAGTTTTGATTTGGCCAGCAGCTAAACCAACTGCTAAGTGCGCGATTGTAACATCTTCAGTTTCGCCTGAGCGGTGGCTAATGATGGTGGTAAGGCCGTTATCCTTAGCCGTCTTGACCGCCGCGATGGTTTCGCTTAGTGTGCCAATCTGATTGGGCTTAATCAGCACCGAGTTGGCAGCCTTTTCGTCGACTGCTTTTTGGATAAGCCTTACGTTGGTAACCATAAGGTCGTCGCCCACTAACTGCACTTTGTCGCCTAATTCTTCGTAGAGTTTGCGCCAACCTGCCCAGTCGCCCTCGGCCAAGCCGTCTTCAATGGAAACTATAGGATATTTTTTCACTAGAGTTTTATACCAATCAACCATGGCGGCGCTGGTTAAGGTTTTGCCGTCGGCCTTCAGGTGATAACGGCCAGCTTTGTAGAATTCGCTAGCGGCGGCATCTATGGCTAGGCAAATATCTTTACCGAACACGTAACCAGCGGCTTCAACAGCTTGCTTTATGAGTTTTAGCGGCCCTTCGTTGCCACCTTTAACATGTGGTGCGTAGCCACCTTCGTCGCCTACGGTGGTTGGGTAACCCTTATTTTTGAGAACAGTGCCAAGCTCGTGAAAAACTTCAGCACCCATGCGCACGGCGTCGTTAATCGACTTAGCACTGGTGGGCACTATCATGTATTCTTGAATGTCGGTTGCCCAGCCAGCGTGTGCGCCGCCATTTTCGACGTTCATCATCGGCATGGGGATGCTAATTGGTGAAGTTTTAGTGAGGCGGGCAATATATTTATAGAACGGTAGGTGATTGGCGCTAGCCGCGGCCTTAGCTGAGGCCAGGCTCACCGCTAAGATGGCGTTAGCCCCTAATTTAGACTTATTGTCAGTGCCGTCTAGGTTGAGGAGAGTAGAGTCGATAGCGGCTTGGTCGTTAGCTTCTTTACCTTTTAGAGCTTTATAAATCTTATCGTTGATGTGCGCTATGACCTTAGTAACACCTTTGCCGCCGTAAGCTTTGAGGCCGTCGCGCAGTTCTAGCGCTTCGCCGTTACCAGTGCTTGCGCCACTTGGCACAGCAGCGCGGCCTACCGAACCGTTTTCAAGTGCCACGTCGCACTCTACTGTTGGGTTGCCCCTACTATCTAAAATTTGCCTTGCTACGATATTCTTAATACTAAACCCACTCATAATGTTAATGATTATAGCACTGTGCCGCGCAAAAAATAAGACCCTGTGAGAGGGCCTTATTTTAAATATGGTGTTGTAGCTTAGCGATACGAACGGCGGAAAGTGTTGCCGTTGCCACCGCGACCACCACCAAAGCTACGACCGCCACGGTTGCCGCCCTCGCCTTTTGGCTGGGCAAGGCTAACGGTGATTTCGCGGCCATCAAGCGACTTGCCGTTAAGCTCGTCAATAGCTTTTTGGTTGTTTTCGCTATCTTCGTATTCTACGAAGCCAAAGCCACGGCTACGGCCGCTATCGCGGTCGGTAATAACGCGGGCGCTTTTAACTTCGCCGACACTCTCGAAGAAAGCCTTCAAGGAATCATCGGTGGTGTCATACGAAAGACTACCTATAAACAGATTTTGTTGCATATTTACCTCTTATAAATATAACGTCAGATCGACCAATCACGTTTATTTATAAGGCGCACAAACAAGTTGTTGCTTACTATCGAACGTAAACTTCTGAACATTCGTCATTATAACACGAAAAGTGGTTTTTAGGCTTGTAAAATAAAAACCTGACTGATATTATAACCATAAGCTGGTACGCTTCACGGGGTTCCGACACAGTTTTGTGTAGGACGCGTGTGGAGACAGAAACAAAAACAGCGGATTAAAACAAACCAATGTGCCCCAGGGTGGGCGCGTAACAGCATGTGTGAGCAAGCGGAATCGAGGCCGCTTGTTTGCTTCTATGGGCGATTGCGCTTATGTTCTGTGAGTGATAAAATGGCCTGAGATAGCTATATAGGAGATAGAGATGAGAAAACTTATCAAGAATTATATTGAAAGTTATTGGTGGTACTTTTTCTTGCAGTCGGTTATAGCCATTGCATTTGGCGTTTTCGCATTAACAACGCCAATCCGTGTTCTAAGCACGATTGTGTTTGTGGCCGCTGGCGCTTTGGTGCTGATGGGGCTAGTTGGGGTTATTCGCATGATCCACGATTATACGCGTAGGCCGCATCGCCGTTGGGGTGATAGTTTGATAATCGCTTTAGTAGAATTGGCGGTTGGCGGTTATTTTCTGCTTAATATCGACGCTGGTTTTCAGGTGTCGGCTATCGTGTTTGGCACCATAGTTTTGGTGCGTGGCGCTTTCGACCTTATTGTGGCGTTATTTAATATTAAAGACCCAATCGATAAATTCTTCTGGATTGTGGCTGGTATAGCAGGTGTGATTTTAGGGCTGGTTATACTAAACCATCCGGGTGAGGCTAGTATAACGATGATCTGGCTGTTTGGTCTTTATATTTTGGTGTTTGGCGTGTCGAACCTGTTCTACTCTGTGCATATTCGTTCAAAACTAGCGACTATTCCTGCGCCTAAGGTGACGGTGACGAAAAAGGCTTCAACGAAAAAGTCTTCAGTAAAGAAGAAGGCTACCGTCAAAAATAAATAATGTTTAAAAAATATATTCAAAATAAACTAGAAAAGTACGTTCGGCGCTATTTTGAAGTTCATCCAGAAATCAAGCTAGTTGTTGTGGCGGGTTCGGTGGGGAAAACTAGCACTAAGGCGGCCATAGCAGAGGTGTTAGCGCAACAATACCGTGTGCGCATGAATTTAAGTAATCTCAATACCGAAATTGGTGCGCCGATGGCGATTTTAGGCATAGATATGCCCGAAAACATTCGTAGTTTTTGGGCTTGGAGGCGAGTTTTTAAGGTTGCCAGAAGGCGCATCAAAGCACCAACCGACGTTGACGTGATTGTACAAGAACTAGGAGCCGATAAGCCTGGAGATATCGCAGCTTTTGCGCAATATCTGCGCCCGTATCTCGCAGTTGTTACGGCTGTTACGCCTGAGCACATGGCGAATTTTGGCACCATAGAGGCCGTAGCGCAAGAAGAAATTACAGTAGCGAACATTGCTAGAACAGCTGTAGTAAGTCGAGACGATGTAGACGGCGAACATTTTGCGAACTATCTAACTAATCCAAACATCTTCACTTACGGTAGTACTGATGCGGCAGAGTATAGCTTTGTGATTGATGATTTTGATATCAAAACTGGTTACAAAGGTAGTTTCAAGACTCCAAACGGCGAGATACCAGCGGAGCTACATGTGCTAGGCGAGCATACTATTCGCCCAATTACGTCAGCAGTGGCGGTGGGCACCATTATGCAAGTTAAGCCCAGTAAAATTGAGGTAGGCGTTAAGCAAATTCGCCCGGTGCCTGGCCGTATGGATGTTTTGAAGGGTTTAAATGATACGACAATAATTGATGATAGCTATAATTCTAGCCCAGCCGCCGTAGCAGCGGCGCTACATACACTTTATACCGTGCTATCACCTGCGCGAATTGTAGTTTTTGGTGATATGAATGAGCTCGGGCAATCTTCCGCGGTAGAGCATCAGGCTGTTGGTAAAATGTGCGATCCAAACCTATTGTCGTGGGTGGTAACAGTTGGGCGAGAAAGCGCCAACTATCTTGCTCCTGTAGCTAGGCAAAACGGTTGCCAGGTGAAAAGTTTTACTAACGCCCTGCAGGCTGGAGCTTTCGTGCATAAAGTGTTAGAGCCTGGCGCAGTAGTGTTATTTAAAGGCTCGCAGAGCGGCATATTTTTAGAAGAGGCTATAAAGATTATTCTCCACAGCACTGAGGAAGAGCGCGACTTAGTGCGCCAAACGCCACAGTGGTTACAAATTAAGAAAGATTTCTTTGAAAGTTTTGAACCCGAAGCTCCTGAAGATTAGCTGAGCGAAATGTTTTACTAAAACGGTTTATTGAATTACTATCCGGAATCGCCTATACTTAGTTTAAGTAAACTATTAACCTGGGTAAAATAATATGAGTCATCACCATAAAAAACACACTATTGACGGTTCTAATGACGGCGGCAATGTTGCACCCGAGCCAAACAACACTAAGCCTGTTCAGCAAACTGATGTGCAAGTAGCTGAAGGCGCAGTGCTAGCTACAGAGCCAGCTATGCCGACTATTGAGCAAACCGCCCCTTTAGAAAATCAACCAATAATTGGTAAACCGCTAAAGAATAAAAAGAAACTCAGGCTGATTATTGGTATTGTAGCGGCTGTTTTGGTGCTAGTGCTCGGCACGGCGTCTGCGCTAGTTTATGCTCTGTGGTATCAAAACCCAGAGAGAGTTGTACTCGACGCCGTAGTACATGCTATTAAGGCTGACGCGGTGCAGGTAACAGGCGAGTTTTCGCTAAAAAACAGTGGGGAAGATAATTCATCTGGTATTAAGAGTGCAAAACTAAAGATTACCGAAAAGAGCAACATTGCCACTTACGACATGAACGCCGAGCTTGCTGTAGATATTGATAGCGATTACTATAGTGGTTCGATAATCTTGAAGAGTAGTGTTATCGTGTCTGAAGAGGGTGATATTTACGTTAAGGCCGACGGTATCAACGAGGCTATCGACGTTTATATGAAAAGTTTTAAACAAACTGCATCTGAGTATTTTAGTGAAGAGCAAGTTGAAGCGCATATTACTACTTACCGTGAGCCTCTCGAGAAGTTCACCGACAAAATTGATGGGCAATGGTGGAAAATATCAGTGAAAGAACTAAGTAAAGATAATGAAGAGTACGCCAATATACAAGAATGTGTGATGAAAGTTGCGAAGAAACTCGAAACGGATTCTAATATGCGCGCTGAGGTAGCGAGTGTATATGGCGATCATAAGTTTATAACTATCAAGAAAGAACTAGGTGAAAAAGATGGTAATTATGGTTTTGAGATTGAGGGCGACAGCAAAGAGGCTAATAAGTTTATAAAAGGCCTGAAGAAAACTTCGGTATATAAAGAGCTCAATAAATGCAACGAATTGTTCGAGATTGATGACGATTTAGATTACGAGGATAGCAAAAGCGCCGTAGAGAGCACCTTTAAAGTAACGGTTGAGATGTGGGTAAGTAAGCTCGCCCACGAAATCGTAGAGATTAAAGTTAAGGGTAGCCACAAATCTGATGTTTACCAAGATTTTTCAAGTGAATATTCGGCCACATTTAAGCCCATATTTAATCAGAAGTCGGAAATTAAAGCTCCGAGCGGCGCAAAGTCGATCACCACTGGTACTGATTATGACTCACTATCTAGCCATCAACGCGACACGCAGCGCAAAAATGATTTGAGCCGCGTACAAGCTGCAATTAATTTGCATCAGTCTAATAATCGTGGCAAATTACCAGAGCCTGGTGGTCTGGGAGTTTTTTCAAGCTGCACTGCTGCCTCGTCAGGGAGCTTTGCCGCCAATTATTTGCTAGTTGCTGGTGACTCTTTTTGCGACCCAGATGGCAGTGTTTACATTTTCAATGATATTTCTAGCCCAAGTGAATACCACGCACCAGCAACGTTTAACCATATGGTTTATTTCGTGCGAGGTGCAAAATGCGCAGGCGACGGTGAAACAGTTATCGCAACTAGTGGTAATAATAAGATATCTATAATTTACAGGCTTGAAAACAATAGCATTTATTGTTTGAATAACTAGCAGATAACTAGAGCGTGGGCTAAGTTAGTTCACGCTCTTTTTATATCCTATGATAGAATGGATGAGATATGAAACGATACAACCCTCAAGAGATAGAAGCCAAATGGCAGAAGGTTTGGGATGACACCAAGGCCTTTGAAGTTGACGAAAAGAGCAGTAAGCTTAAGTCTTATATTGCCGAGATGTTCCCCTACCCTAGCGGCTACGGGTTGCATGTTGGGCATGTGCGTAATTTTATGATCGTCGACGCTATTGCTCGTTTTTACCGCCAATTGGGGCACAACGTGATGCGCCCGTTTGGCTATGATACATTCGGGCTGCCAGCCGAAAATTATGCTATTAAAACTGGTTTGCCGCCTCAAGAAACCACGTTAACTAATATTAATCATTTTCGTGAACAGTTTAAGCGCATGGGTATGGCGGTGGACTGGTCACGCGAAATTAACACAAGTGACCCGGAATATTACAGGTGGACGCAGTGGATTTTTACCCGCCTTTACGAAAAAGGTTTGGCTTATCAGGCCGAAAACTTGCAGTGGTGGTGCCCGCATGATAAAACTGTGCTAGCTAACGAGCAAGTTGAGGGCGGAAAGTGCTGGCGCTGCGGTAACGAAGTTAAAAAAAAGCGCATGAAGCAGTGGTTCTTCAAAATTACTGCTTACGCTGACGAGCTACTTGACGAGATAGATAACCTTGATTGGCCCGAAAAGATTAAAACTATGCAGCGAAACTGGATCGGGCGTAGCCAAGGGGCAGAAATTAAGTTTGTTGTAAAAAATACAATGCGTGAAATATCAGTTTTCACGACGCGACCAGATACGATTTTTGGCGCAACCTTTATGGTGCTAGCACCTGAGCACCCACTGATAAATGAGCTAGTGAATAGTAAAACGCGCGCTGCGGTCAATAATTACTGTGAAACGGCTATGCGCAAAACAGAGGTTGAGCGCCAAGAAAACCGCGAGAAAACGGGCGTATTCACTGGCAGTTACGCTATCAATCCAGCCACTGGCGAAGAGATCCCAATTTGGGTGGCAGATTATGTGCTATCTACGTACGGCGAGGGTGCGATTATGGCGGTGCCGGCGCACGACGAACGCGACTATGAATTTGCTACTAAGTTTAGTTTGCCAATCAAGGAAGTAGTTAAGCCGCATTTTATCGACTCGGTCAACACGCCGATTGACGGCAAAGAATGGAAGGAGCGCCGCGCCTGTATCGCTATCGTCCACGACCCAAAGACCGATAAGTACTTGTGTGTGGAGTGGCTCAAACAACCTTGGACAGCCTTTGTTATCGGCGGTATGGAGCCCGAAGACGACGGCGACATTATTAAAACCGCTGAGCGTGAAGTTCACGAGGAGACTGGTTACAGAAACCTGAAATTCAAACAAGTATTGCCTGGTGAGGTTGTCGTAGAGTTTTATGCTCAGCACAAGGGAATCAATCGTCGAGCACTATACAACGGCGTATTATTCGAGCTGGTCGATGATGAACGTGACGAACTGAGTGCAGATGAAGAAGCCACTCAGAGAGCTGTTTGGCTGAATTATGACCAGATTATGAACGAGCCGCGCATGACGGGTTTCAAAGACCAGATATTGTATCTGGAGCGTGCACTGGGTCAAAACTTAGTTTGGACGGGCGAGGGCGATATGATAAATTCTGGCCAGTTCGATGGTATGGAGTCGGCTGAGGCAAGTGAAGAAATCGTGGCTTGGCTAGAAGAACAGGGCGTGGGCAAGAGTAAAGTTACCTACCGCATGCGCGATTGGCTGATTAGTCGCCAACGTTATTGGGGCTGTCCTATTCCGATTGCTTACGACGCGGCGGGTAAGGCGCATTTGATTCCCAACGACCAATTACCAGTGCTGCTGCCAAAAATTACCGATTATCAACCCGACGATAGCGGACGTTCGGCGCTAGCTAAAGACAAAGATTGGCTGAAGGTGACTATTGACGGTGAAGAAATGACCCGCGAAACTGACACTATGGATGGCTATGCTTGCTCAAGTTGGTACTTGCTGCGCTACGCCGATCCGCAAAACGTGGAAGAGGCTTGGAGCAAATCAAAAGTTGACTATTGGAATCCTGTGGACTTTTACGTGGGTGGTGATCACGCGGTGGCTCACCTGCTATATGTGCGTTTTTGGTGTAAGTTTTTCGCCGATGAGGGCCTGCTTAGTTTCCGTGAGCCAGTTAAACGCTTGCTTTACAATGGCTACATCAATGCGCCAGATGGCAAGAAGATGAGTAAGAGCAAGGGCAATGTAATTGACCCGATAGATATTATTGATCAAGGTTACGGCGCTGATGCACTGCGCACCTACGAGTTGTTTATCGGCCCGTATGAACTAGATGCCGCCTGGGACCCGCGCGGCATCGGCGGTGTTTACAGGTTTCTTAACCGTGCCTGGACGGTTGTTCAGGAATACCTAGAGGCCAACGAAAAAGGCGGCGATGATAGCGCGGCGTTAATGAGGGCTCAGCACTCAGCGGTTAAGCGTGTTACCGAAGATATGTATCGAAACAGCTTCAATACTGCCGTAGCTGCGCTTATGGAATATGTAAACGAACTTTATAAACTTAAACTTGACGGCTTTAACCCTCAGTGGCAAGAGGCTCTTGAGGTTTTAGTGAAACTACTTGCACCGTTCGCGCCACACCTGGCCTGCGAATTGTTTGAACAGCTCGGGCACGAAGAGCGCATAGAAGACGCAGGCTGGCCAGAGTGGGACGATAAGTATCTGGTGGCCGATGAAGTTGAGCTGGTGGTGCAAGTTAACGGCAAAGTGCGCGCCAAGATTATGATGGCCGCAGATGAACTCGAAAATGAAACGGTCGTGCTTGAAATAGCTAAGGGTCAGGAGAATGTTCAGGCTTTCATAAACGGTAAGCAGATCATCAAGACTATCTACGTTAAGAAAAATCGCCTAGTTAACATTGTTGTAAAGTGATATAATGTTAGCCAAGATATAAATTAAACCTACAAACAACGAAGGAGCACATTAGATGGCAGAGCCAAAAAAACAAAGTAGCCCAAGGAAGACTGGTACTCGCCGTAGTCACCTTAGGCTTAAATTGGCGCGCGCGGTCAACAAGACTTCACCAGTGAAGGCCTTTGAAACCAAGAAGCAGTCTAGTAAGAGCATTAAAAAATAGGTGGGAATATGGCATCGAACAGACATTTAGGCAGGATTGTAGCGCTACAAACACTTTATGAGTATGAGTTTAGGGTGCGTAGCGAAGATTCTTCAGCTGATATTCAGGAAATCTTGCTAAAAAATATAGAGCCATACGACAGCAGCTTAGGCGACAAAGATTTCGTACATGGCTTAGTAGACGGCGTATTTGCACACTTGCAAGACCTAGATGAGAAAATCCAGCCGATGGCGCCAGAGTGGCCACTCGACCAGATTAGCGCTATCGACCGTAATATCTTGCGTATTGGTGTGTATGAGCTGGTGTATTGCAAGGAAACCGTGCCGCCCAAAGTGGCTATCAACGAGGCGGTGGAGCTTGCTAAAGCTTTTGGCTCAGACAATTCCAGTAAGTTTATAAACGGCGTACTGGGCACGGCTTATCGTGAGTTTGTAGAAGGATCAACATATGACAGCAAAGAAACAACAGCTGGAGCAGAAAAAACCAGCACAAGCGGAGAATAAACCTAGCGGTAGGCCGAGTAAATTCGACAAGTTGAGGGGCATTTTAAAGGGGCGTCGCCCGCAGATTCACATGATCGGCCGTGAGCCAACTTCGGGTGGTATTATTTTCCGTCCGTCTAAAAAAACACCTGGTGAAGTGGAAATTTTGCTCATTCAGGACGTCAAGAAGCGTTGGACTATCCCCAAGGGGCACGTAGAGCCAGGTGAACCCGCCAAACAAACTGCAATTCGTGAAATCCAAGAAGAAATTGGGCTAAAAGAGATGGAAGTGTTGGGCTGGTTGGGTAAAACTGAGTTCAAGTATCGTCGCCTGAACAAGTTGGTGTTGATGACTATGCAAGTTTACTTGGTGCGTGCCCTAGGTGACACTGATGATCTTAAGAGCGAAGAATGGATTCAAGGTGTGAAATGGTTTAGTTTCAATGACGCACTCGATAAAATCGAGTACGACGACATCGGCGACTTGATGCTGCTGGCGAAAAAAAGAATTAGACAACAAGGATTAAACAGATGACACCACAACAAAAACAAGCGTATCAGGATTTCGCTAAAGAAAAACTTGGTTTTGAATTTGGCGATATTGAACTACTCATTACGGCGCTGACGCATCGCAGCTATGTAAACGAGCACAAAAAAAGTGTAAACGAGCACAACGAGCGCTTAGAGTTTTTGGGTGATGCAGTTTTAGAGCTTGTGGCCACTGATTTTTTGTACAATAACTACAGCGAACCAGAAGGTATCTTGACTAGTTGGCGTAGCGCCCTAGTGCGCACCGAAAGCATTGGTGCGGCTGGAGAATTGCTTGGCTATAAGCCGTTAGTGCGCATGAGCCGCGGTGAAAAAAATGGTAGCGAACGTGCTCATCAACAGATTTTAGCTAATGCGTTCGAGGCGGTAATCGGGGCGATCTATTTAGATAAAGGCTACGATCAGGCGCAAAAATTCATTGCTGATAACATCCTATTGAAGCTCGATCAGATTTTAGAAGAAGACAGCTGGCGCGATCCGAAGAGCCACTTGCAAGAGATTGTACAACGCGAAGACGGTGTGACGCCGAATTACCGTGTTATTAGCGAAGAAGGCCCTGATCACGACAAGACTTTCACATTGGGCGTATATGTGGGCGATAAGCTTATCAGCAAGGGTAATGGCCCTAGCAAGCAGGCCGCCCAGCAAGAAGCTGCTACTAAAGCTATTGTGATTTACAAGAAGAGGTGACACTGTCGGCATATTGACTTACAGGGGTTACTAGTGTAAACTAGCTAAGTTATTAACGAAAGGAAGAAACGTAATGCTAGCAATTCGTTTGCAGCGCGGCGGCCGTAAAGCATACCCTGTGTATCGCGTGGTCGTGCAAGAAGCTAATCGCCACCCTTTGAGCGGGAAAATTGTTGTCCAAATCGGTAGCTATAATCCGCATACTAAAGAAACGGTTTTAAACAAAGAATTGGCTGAAAAATACCTAACCAATGGCGCGCAGCCATCAAGCCGCGTGGTGTTGGTGCTGAAAAAAGAAGGTATTAAGTTGCCAAAGTGGGTTAAAGAACCTACTAAAAAACAAGTTGCGGTTAAAAATGCTGAGAAATTACGTAAGAATCGCCCGGTTGAGCCAGTAGTAGATGCGCCAGCCGAAGAGCCTGAAACTCCTGCTGAAAAGCCGACAGAAGAGGCCTCGACGGAGTAAGCAAAAGCCACCTTACGGTGGCGTTTTGTTTGTGTTATAATTAACATACAACATCAAGTACTGAAGGAGGAAAAATGTCCAGTATAGATCAGCAGTTCATAGAATATATCGTAAAAACTTTAGTGTCAGATCCAGACAAAGTGGAAGTTCAGCGCGACATTGACGAAAAGGGCGTGTTACTCACTCTTACCGTTGCCCCAGACGATTTAGGCCGTGTGATTGGTCGTCGTGGCGTAACTGCTCAGAGCTTACGTACTTTACTTCGTGCCCTTGGCACTAAAAACGACGCTCGTTACAACCTGAAAATTGTCAACAACGATGGTTACGTAAAACCTGAGCAAGAGGATGATAAGCCTGCGGATAGCGAGCCAGCTGAAGAGCCTGAGGAAGTTGAAGAAGAGCCAGCTGAAGAAGAAATTGAAGATGAAACTGTGGAAAACGACTCGGATTTCGCCGAAAAGACCAAAAAAGAGCTCGAAGACCTAGACGACCTAGATATTTAAGTGTATAATCACAAGCAGTTCAAAAACAAAATGGACTAAAAGCTCTGGCGAGAGCAAACAGAAAAGTTTGAGAGCCTTTTAAGTTCAGAAAGCCACCTCTTTTGGGGTGGTTTTCTGGTTGTTTGTTCGGTGTTTAGAATTATAATACATCAATAGTATTCAAGCGAGCATTTTCTACTTGGCGGTATTTGATATACAATAGATACCAGGACGGTTGGAAGGAGCCGCGAAGAAAAAGTCATGAGAACAATTTTAATCGTTGAAGATGATAAAACGTTACGACAGCAACTGAAAACCCTGTTAGAAAAATACCGTTATCAGGTTATCACGACGGATGATTTTAACGATACCGTGGGCCTAGTGCTAACTAAGCAGCCACACTTGGTTATCCTAGACGTAAACTTGCCAATTTATGATGGCTATCACATCTGCCGCGAAGTTCGCAAAAAGTCTGACGTGCCGATAATTGTAGTGACGAGCCGTGATAGTGAAACTGATGAACTAATGAGCCTGAACCTAGGAGCTGACCAATTTATCGCAAAACCGTACAACACGCAGATTTTACTGGCTAAAGTGGAGGCTTTGTTGAAGCGTGTTTATGGCGCTGTGGCGTCGAGCACCATCAGTTTTGGCGACTTGATACTCGACTTAGCAAAGGGCCAGGCGATTTATGGCGGCAAACAGGTAGAGTTAACCAAAAATGAGGCGCGCATTTTGCAGCTGCTCATCGATAGCCAAGGTGGTATTATCTCGCGCGACGACATTATGGACGCTCTATGGCAAGACGATACCTTTGTAGACGACAATACTTTGACGGTTAATGTCAATCGGTTGCGCAAAAAATTGTCGGCCATTGGCGCAGATCAATTGCTACGCACTCGGCGCGGACAGGGCTATTCGCTGTGAGGCTAGGCAGTTTTTTGCTAGACAAGTTGGCGATCATTGTGGTTGGCCTAGTGACAGCCAGTTTTAGTGCGGTTTTGCTATACACGGTTGACGCTAACTTGTATTTTGCGCTATTTGTGCCGAGTATCTTCTTAATTGGCACTGCTGTGGCGCTGTTGGTTGATTATATGGGCAAGGCTAGTTATTACAAGAAACTCAGCAACGTGCTTCGCCAACTCAACGAGAAACGATTCTTGCTTGAGGTGTTAGATAAGCCCGATACCCTGGAGGGCACGCTGTGGTACAGTGCACTCAAAGTTGCTACAAAATCTATGAATGATACTGTAGCGCGTTACGGGGCAGACAACAAAGACTATCGAGAATATATAGAACTTTGGGTGCACGAGGTAAAAACGCCGCTAGCTGGGCTTAAGCTGGCGCTCGAAAATAGTAAAGATAAAACTTTACTATCTGAAGTCGACAAGCTTGGGCGCTTGGTTGATCAGGCCTTATTTTACGCTCGTAGTGGCAGTGTAGAGGCCGACTATTCGATTCGCCAGGTAGCGTTGTCTAAGTTAGTGAACGAGGCTTTGAAAAGTAGCGCCCGCTACCTAATCCAGAAAAAAGTGCGTGTTGAGCTTGGTAAGCTAACCACTAAAGTTTCAGCTGATCCGAAATGGATAGTTTTTATTTTGCGCCAGTTAATTGAAAATGCAGTGAAATATGGCGCTAAAACTTTAAAATTTGACTGCCAGCGAAACGGTGAGCATGTGATACTGACATTACAAGACGACGGTGTGGGCATATCGCCCGAAGATATTGATAGGGTGTTCGACAAGGGTTTTACTGGGGTTAACGGACGCCGCTTCGGGCATTCAACTGGTTTAGGGTTGTATCTTTGCCAAAAACTTTGCCAAAAACTCGGGGTTAAACTCAGCCTGTCGTCTGAAGTTGGCAGCGGCACTGTGGTTGAGGTGGCCTTTCTCACTAAATAGTTAGTGTGCTAAGATTAAGCATATGCATATAAAGAATCGTATCCTTGCGATTGGTTATCGTAGCTTGCTGGTGGCAACTTGCTTATACGGCGTCGCCTTGAACCTTTACTTGGGCAGCCATAACCTAGCTGATATGTTTTCGTACTACACAATCCAGAGCAATATCATTGTGCTGGTTTTCTTTTCTGGCTTGTTGCTATACACTTGCAAACCAAAAGTTAAAAAGCCAGCTTGGCTGTCGCCAACTGTTAAGGGCGCCGTAACTATATGTATCACTTTGACATTTTTGGTATATCACTTCATGCTAGTGCCAACTATGTTTACTATGGCCGCCCAGGCTTACGCTTTTTCGCCAGCCAATGTGCTGTTGCACTACGTGACGCCAGTTATGGTTATTGTTGACTGGTTGCTTTTCGACATCAAGGGTAAGTTCGGGAAATTTGACCCGCTTAAGTGGGTAGCTATTCCCTTTGCGTATTTGATTTTCTCTTTAATTCGGGCACAGTTCGCAGTTTTTGCATTGTCGAACAGCCGTTACCCATATTTTTTCATGGACTTTGATAAATTAGGTGCTGGCCGAGTGGGAGCTTATATATTATTTATCTCGATTGGTTATATCACCTTGGGCTATGTGTTTTATACGGTAGACAGGTTACTGTCAAAAATTAGGCGCGGTAAGCGCTAGTTACTCAACCTTACAATGTTGTAAGATTAGGGTAATCTTGGCCTATGGCACGGCCTGGCAGTTTTCGTTAAAATGGGCAATACAAGGAGGAATATGTCAACAATTTTGCAAGTAAAACACCTAGAAAAATATTATGGCAATAAAGGCAACTTAACTAAGGCGCTAGATGGTATCAGCTTTGATGTTAAAACTGGCGAATACGTCGGTGTGATGGGCGCATCGGGCAGCGGCAAAACAACACTGCTGAACTGTATTTCTACAATCGATAGTGCAACCGCGGGGCAGATTTTAATTAATGGTCAGGATATTACTGAACTGGGCGACAAAGCGTTAGCTAAGTTTCGCCGTGAGTCTTTGGGGTTTGTATTCCAAGATTTTAACTTACTCGACACTTTGACGGCTTATGAAAATATTGCGCTGGCGTTAACTATTTTGCGCCAACCCGCCAGTGAGATTGACGTTAAGGTGCGCCGCGTAGCCAAGTTACTGGGCATTAGTATGGTGCTTGATAAGTTCCCGTATCAGATGTCGGGTGGGCAGAAACAGCGCGTGGCTAGTGCGCGAGCGATTATAACTAACCCAGCTTTAATATTGGCCGATGAGCCAACTGGCGCGCTAGACTCTAAGTCGGCAAAAACTTTGCTAGAAAACTTTGAGCAGCTAGTAAGCGAACAAGACGCCACGATTTTGATGGTAACACACGACCCAGTGGCGGCTAGCTACTGTAACCGCATTCTGTTCATTCGCGATGGCAAACTTTTCAACCAACTGGTGCGTGGCCAACATAGCCGCAAGCAATTCTTCGATCAAATTATCGAAGTGATTAGCTTGCTTGGAGGTGCTGATGACAACGCTTAAGTTAGCTTTTCGAAGTGTGCGCAAAAGTTTCCGCGATTTTACGGTTTACTTTCTTACATTAACGTTGGGGGTTAGCCTGTTCTATGTTTTTAATTCCATTGATAGTCAACAGTCAATTATGAGTCTTACCAGCGGCCAATCCTCGGCACTAGTGATGCTTAACCAGATTATGTCTAATTTTTCGATTTTGATTTCGGTAATTTTGGGTTTGTTAATTATTTATGCTAACCGCTACTTGCTGCGCCGCCGCAAAAAAGAATTCGGTGTTTATATGACATTAGGCATGGAACGTAGCCAGATTTCACGAATTTTGGTGCTAGAAACTGTCTTTATCGGCCTCATTGCGCTGGTGGCGGGTTCGGCGCTCGGCGTGGTGCTTTCTCAGGGCATGGCGGTTGTAACGGCTAACTTACTTGGCGCGGGCATTGCTAGCTTTAAGTTCATTTTTTCGCTAGCAGCCTTAAGAAGCACGGTGCTGTTTTTTGGCCTAACTTTTTTGCTTATCATGATTTTTAACGTAGTTATGGTGCGGCGACAAAAGCTGATTGACCTTATCTATGCGGCGCGGCGCAACGAACGCTTCAAGTTGCCGCACTTAGGACGATCGGTGTTGCTTTTCATTTTGTCGTTGGCTTGTATCGGCTCGGCTTACTACCTGGTGGCCGACAATGGCATTCTGATGGTACCCGTGCTGTGGAGCGCTGTGGCTTTGGGCGTGGTTGGCACATTCTTGTTCTTTTTCTCGCTGTCGGGATTTTTCCTGAAGCTACTTCAGCAAACTAAAAAAGTTTATTTTAGCGGCCTCAATATGTTCGTGCTGCGTCAGATAAATAGCAAAATTAATACCACTTACGTATCGATGACAATGGTTTGTTTGATGCTTTTTGTGGCGATCTGCACATTGTCGTCAGGCATGGGTTTGGCACGTGCGATGTCGGCAGCTACGGCTAAAAGCACGCCGTACGACGCAAGTTTTAGTATCGACGAACGATATACTTTAACCAGCGACAACGAGATACATATAGATAAAGAGTATCCAGCGGCTGGCGTTGATATAATGGCGTTAGCTAAGGAGCGCGGTGTAAGCTTAAAGTTCGCCAAAGATTACGCCACAGTGCGTTACTACACGGCTGAACCGAACATGGTTGAAGTGACTAAAGTGTCTGGGCGAGCCGTTAGCTTGAAAAACATCTATATTCAACTTTCAGATTATAATCGCCTATTAGAACTACAGGGCATCAAGCCGTTGGCGCTCAAAACTGGTGAATATGCTGTGAGCAGCGTGACGCCGTATGGCAAAGAGCTAATTGACACCATGGGCGATCGGCTTTATGAGCAAACTATTACTTTACAAGACAAGCGTTTGAGTTTGAATAAGTCGCGAGTATTCTTCCATACTTTAGAAACTTCAAGCAATGAAGAGAATGTTTTGGCGGTTGTAGTACCCGATGGTTTGTTGGTTGGTGCGCCAGCGGCTCGTGATGTGCTGAATATTCAATATAAGAACCCTAATGTTGAGCCTCAGGCTGTGGCGAACTTAAATAAGTTCGGCGATATTTCACAACTGAGTGCTGGCTTTGAAACTAAGGCGCAGGTAGTTGAAGCGACGGGCAGCATTACGGCGACACTAGCGTACCTAGCGGTGTATTTGGGCGTGGTCTTCTTGATTGCTGCGGCCACCGTGCTAGCTATTGCACAGCTATCCGAAGCCAGTGACAATGTGCGGCGTTACAGGTTGCTTCATAAGGTTGGCACTGATGATAAGATGATTAACCGTGCCGTGTTCGCGCAGATTTTGGTTTATTTCGGCGTGCCGCTAACGCTAGCGCTAGTGCACGCTGTGGTTGGTATCAGTATAGTTTCAAACTTATTCAGCACCTTCCAAGGCATGAAGATTATGGGAAGTAGCTTAGTGGCGGCGCTGATCATCATAGCGATTTATGGCGGTTATTTCATGGCGACGTATTTTGGCAGCAAGAGTGTGATTACTCGCGAGTATGCCAAGCGCGAAAGTGAAACTTAGGGTTTCGCTAATCATCAGCAAGCGGCAGGCAATTACCATTGACATTTTAAAGTATTTATGCTAATATGGGAGAGGTTGGTATCGCCAGCTCTGTTTACTGGTGGTAAAATATCTTTATGAAGTTTCAAGTAATTACGCTATTTCCAGAAATGTTTGAAGGAGTTTTGAACTCGTCGATGTTATGGAAGGCGCAAAAAGAAGGTTTGGTGCAGTTTGAGTTGATTAACCTGCGTGATTTTGGCTTAGGCCCGCGCAGGCAGGTGGACGACACGCCATATGGCGGCGGTGATGGCATGCTACTCATGGTTGAGCCGCTTGTGGCGGCCGTTGAGCACGCCAAAAAGCGGTTGCCTGGCGCTAAGGTGATATTGATGAGCCCGTCTAAGACTGTTTGGAATCAACAGTTGGCCGCGCAGTATGCTGCTAGCGGCGAGGATTATACGTTTATTTGCGGCCGCTACGAAGGCTATGACGCGCGCCTGGAAGAGTTTATAGACGAGAAGATCAGCGTGGGACAGTATGTGTTGACGGGCGGCGAACTACCCGCCATGACGGTGATAGATAGCGTTGTGCGGCTAATTCCCGGTGTGTTAGGCGGTGAAAAAAGCGCCGAAATCGAAAGCTATAGTAGCGGCGATAACCTTGAGTTTCCTCAATATACTCGTCCTGAAGATTTTCGTGGTATGAAAGTGCCGTCAGTGCTGCTTAGCGGCAATCATGCCGAAATTGCTAAGTGGCGTGCACAGAATTGTAAAAAATAGTGTAAAATATAAAGCGATATGGGTGGTGAAAAAGTAAGTGAGAAACCTAAAACGTTTAGAAGGAGCTCTCTTTGTCCGTTAGTGGCGGCCATCACAGGGTTAGTTGTTGGGCTGCCGTTCTTGACGCTGTCGTTTTTAACGGTTCTTTGCTTGGTGCCTGGCACAATGCAGGGGGTGGTGGAAGAAATCAACAATCTAAAGGTTGGAAAAAGGTGGAGGCTGATGGAGGAGCGACGCCATCCTTATGTGATACTTCGTTTTCATGACGCCGTTATGCCTAGTATGTTTAGGATATACGAGTTACCAGAGCCTATCGACGAAGATGAGTTCAAGATCTACGCATACCAAGATGGATGGGAGGTTGATGGCTACGAGTGCGAAACGAACGAAGAGGATAGTCTGATCAATCAGTGCTCCTTCAGTGGCTCCAAAGGTATGTTCCAACTATCTGTAAATTTATTTAACCATATACCTGGTCGCGGTATAGGCGATAATACTAAACCAGAGGTGCATTACTATGTTAGGAAATAATATAAATCGGCGCAACGTAGTGTTCACGAAATATAAAAGATGCAATTAGTGTGATTAGCAGCCTAACTTAGTATTTATCGGTTTTTTTCGGGGTCATTGTTTAAATCTAATACTAGCCCAATCATCGCAGCGGTTAGTAGATGCGTTGTTGTAGGAAATACTTAAAATGACTGTTGGTGCTAAGCTAAATAAGAAAGTTATTTGTTCAGAGCATCTAATGGTTTAAAGATTCCACTAGCCGTCGTCTATGGCTTGGTTGTGGTGATTGTATTTTTAATAACTGTTCGGCTAGTAAAAAAGGATCAGATTACTATATTGTAGATATTGGCTGGTTACGAGGTGTTGACTTTTTATGCCAGGTGTGTTATTCTCTGAAAAACGGGGTATATCTAATCCTGTTGCAAGAGAGGTGAATATCGACGTGACATACGTATATACGTATGTTTTGTTTCTAGAAACAAAACATACCCAACCTTACACGGCTTTATTGATAGTACTTTAAAATTTAGAAAAATTTACCTTTCTAATACGTTTTACCTTCGACAAAGGCGCTTTATACACCAGTGGAGTGTCTAAAGCGCCTACGTGGAAGGTATTAACGGGAAGGAGGTATAAAATGCCCAGGCTTTTATTGTTCTTGTTATTAGTGGCTATTCTTGTGTTTATTGTTGCTTATGCGGTTAAACGCCATCGCAACCGTAAACAAACCTTAGTTACAGGTAAACCGGTTAGAGCATGCGCTGAGTGCGGGCATTCCGATCTGGATCCATCTGGGAGCCTTAATTGCTACTCTCCTTTATTTGAAGAGAGTGGTTATTCACCAGAGCTCGAACCGAGACCTTGTTCTACCGTACGAGGTACTAATTATTGTAGTTTTAAAAGAGGAGGGATGAAAAATGGCGAACTGGAATAATGATGATTATGATGCTACTGAAGTAAAGGCCCGTATCCGTGTAGTGGCTAAAATTATCATTGGCGCTGTAGTTTTACTGCTCGCGCTGATGGCTTTTCTGCTTTGCACTGTTACAGTTAAGACTGGTCGTGTAGCAGTGGTGACGGAGTTCGGCACAATAACAGGTAGTCAGAGCACGGGTTTTCACTTTAAAGCTCCGTGGCAAGACTACAATATGGTAGACGTGACACAGATTCAAGTGGAGGACGAATACTCCACGGCAACTAAGGATAACCAGTCTCTACCACAGCGTATCACGGCTCAAATACAGATTGACCCATCGCGGGTTCAAGAGCTTTACGCTAAATTTTTGGGCAACCATGTTGCTGGCATTGTGGCTCCGACGTTGTATTCTGGTTTTAAATCAGCTACAGCAGGCTTCACGCTTGAAGATGCCATTGCTAATCGGGCCGAGCTAGAGAACAAAATGCTCGACACGGTTGAACTGCAATTGGCGCAATATGGCATCAATGTGTTGTCTATACAAATTAAGGAGGTGGTTCTGCCAGCAAACTACGCTGAAGCTGTTGAAAAGCGCAAAGTTGCTGAGCAGGATAAGCTGACGGCCGAGATTCAACGCCAGACGGCCGAAATCGACGCGCAAACCAACGAGGTTATCGCCAATTCATTACATGAAGAAAACTTCCGTCAAAGGTTCTATGACAAATGGGATGGGAAGTTACCTCTTTACATGGGTGGCGAAGGTGGTTTGGACATGCTCCTACCGTCGATCGATGATCAATAGTAATTAGTCAACAAGGTAGGTTTTTCTAATGTGTAGCCCCGGCAGGAATGTCGGGGTATACTCGTTTACGTACTTTGGTAGAGTAGTGAACGAATGTTATACTGGTTTTATGGATAAAAAAACTATTGCGGTTTTTTTGGGCGGTAAGTCGCCAGAACACGATGTGTCGATTGTGTCGGCTATCGTCAGCGTTATTAAACCACTCAAAATAATTGGGTCGAAAATCGTGCCGATTTATATTGCGAAAAACGGGAATTGGTATGTGGGCGACGAGCTGGCAGATATTAAAACTTATCAAACTTGTAAAATTGATGAGATAGTGTCTAAGCAAAAACCTGTGAGTGTGAGCTTTAACGACGGCTTCACTATTATCCCAGCTGGGTTTAGGGCGAGGCCCATCAAGATAGACATTGCTTTCCCCGTTATGCACGGCGCATACGGCGAAGACGGATCGTTGATGGGTCTACTTAGAATGGCGGGCGTGCCGTTTGTGGGCGCTGACATGGAAGCCAGCGTAGTGGCCATGAACAAGGTGCTCAGTAAAGAAGTGGCGTCTGAAAATGGTATTCCAACGCCTAAGTACGTGTCGTTTCCAACGAGCGAATTTAACCAAGATCGCAAAGGATGCATTAAACGCGTGAATGATACGCTAAAATATCCCGTGTTTGTGAAGCCGCCTCATTTGGGTAGTAGTATCGGCATCAGCAAGGTGAAAGAGCCGAAAAGTCTGGAGAATGCGCTAGAAGTTGCGGCCTATTACGATGATGTGATTTTAGTAGAGGAGGCTGTGGCGAACCTGATTGAAGTGACAGTGCCGATAATCGGTAACGACAAGCTGACCATAGCTAACGTGGAGCGTCCGCTTAGTCTTGAAGACGAGTTTTTTGATTTTAAATCTAAATATATCAACGGCGGCAAGAAGATCGGCAAAGGCAAAAGCGGCGCGCAGGGTTATAGTGAAATTCCAGCCAAACTGCCGGGTAGCCTATATAAGCAGGCTGAAGATGTGGCCGCACAGGTTTATCGCGTGATCGGCTTGAGCGGCATTTCGCGTATCGATCTCCTGATTGATAGCAAGGCCGAAAAAGTTTATTTTAACGAAATTAACCCCATGCCGGGTAGCTTGTACGCGCACAATTGGGTGAAAAAAGGTATCAGCAACGTTGAACTAGTCACTCGTTTGTTAGAGCTAGCCGAAGAGGCCTACGAGAAGCGCCAAGCCGTAAAAAGTACGTTTGATACTAGTTTCTTGAAGCAGTTTTAGTATATAATTGGGTTAATTAAGGAGGGTTTATGGCGGTTTTAATAATAACACTTATTGTCATCATCATTTGTTTGGTGATTAGCGGTTGGCGAGTTGTTGACCAATACGAGCGTGGCATCGTGCTAACGCTTGGTAAGTTTTCGGGTACTAAAAACCCGGGGCTTAGGTGGATTTTTCCAGGTATTCAGCGCATTATTAAGGTGGACGTGCGTACCACTCCAATCGATGTGCCGAAGCAAGAGGTCATCACCCGCGACAACGTGACGGTTGGTGTAGACGCAATCGTTTTCTTTAAGGTGATTGATTCGCAGAAGGCGGTGCTAGAGATCAGCAACTATGTTTATGGTACTACGCAGTTTGCTCAAGCCGCTCTGCGTGATGTGACGGGTAACTTTGAACTGGATGACCTGCTCAGCAAACGAGATGAAATTAGCCAGCAGATTAAAGTAATCGTTGACCAACAAACCGATAAATGGGGTATTGATGTTGAAAACGTGAAGCTGCAGAACATTGAGCTTCCTGCCGACATGAAACGTGCTATGGCGAAACAGGCTGAGGCCGAACGCGAACGACGCGCGGCTATTATTAGCGCCGAGGGTGAAAAAGCTGCTGCCGCTGCCGTAGCCGAAGCTGCCAAGATGTTAGCGAGCGTGCATGGTGGTATTAATATTCGCACCTTGCAGACTTTAGAGAAGATTAGCACCGAGCCATCACAGAAAACGATAGTGGTAGTGCCGAGTGATCTAACTGGCGCTGTTAGTAAAGTTTTAAAGTAGCTTCAAAGCGTCTTGAGCAAGTTCAAAACATTTTAAACGCACTGGGTTACCAAGTAGCCCAGTGTTTGTTTTTAGCAATTCTTGACTAGTGATACTTTTAGCTTCGCCGACAGTTTTGCCGATGACGCTTTCGCACAGTAGGTCTGCGCCGTAATTGGCGATGGAACAGAGTGAGCCGTTGAAGCTAGCATTGGCGATTTTACCAGATTGGATACCTATATAAAGTACTACGTCGTCGCCGCACGATAGGTTTTTGGCGCTACATTTTTTGCAGCACTTGGATTTTGTGTCGCCACGATGCTTAGGGTGCTTGTAACGGGCGATGACCTCTTCGAGCAATAACTTATCCATTAGTGAATCTCGCTATGATTTCTTGGTATTCTGCCGCGAACTTGTCGATGTCCGTTTCTGTGGTGTAAACCCCAAAAGAAATACGCACTACACCGCGCTCTAGCTCAAGTTTTTGCATCAAGATGTCGCTGCAAGCTTTGCCAGCACGCACCGCGATGTTAGCTTCGTTTAATAGCATGGCGAAATCGTGCGGATGAATGGTTGGGTGTGGTAACGGCAAAACGCCGACTTGCTTTTTTATGTGGCTTGACCTCGTGGTGGTGTTTAGGGCTGCGTTTTGCAAAGTTTTTAGCGCGTAAGTAGTAAGCTGCTCATCGTGTTGTTGGATTTTTGCCATGCCAACTTGGTTTAGATATTCGATTGCCGCACCAAGACCAATCACGCCTTCAATATTCGGTGTTCCAGGTTCAAACTTAGCGTAGTTTTCAAGCAATTCAGTGCTAGCGCGTGAAATGCTGACGAAGGTTTGACTACCGTAAACCAGCGGTTGCAGCCGCCCCATGGTTTCCTGCCGCGCGTAAAGTACGCCTACGCCGCTTGGCCCATACATCTTGTGCGACGAGAACGCAAGTAGGTCGCAGCCAAGTTGGTCAACGTTGATTGGCAAGCGGCTAATGGCCTGCGTGGCATCGACTAAAACGAGCCCACCTTGAGTGTGCACGTTTTTAACAATGCTGCGATAGTCAAACAGTTCGCCCGTGATATTCGAAACTAGTGAGTAGGTAAAAATCTTCACATCACTTAAGTTTGGGTTGTCGTCTATCCATACGATTTTAGCGCCAGTTCGCTTGGCTACTTGTTGCCAGGCAACTACATTAGAATTGTGCTCGAATTCGGTTAGTAAAATCTTGTCGCCAGGCTGCAGTAGGTGCATAATTCCAAAAGCGGCTTGGTTGATTGCGTGAGTGGCTGAATGAGAAAAGATGATCTCGCTGGGCTGTGCGCCGATAAACCTTGCAACTTTAGTGCGCGCGTCGTTGAATGCTGCCGTGGCGTGTTCGCTAATATCATAGGTGGTGCGCCCAATGTTGGCCGAGTAGTTTTCGTAGTAGTTTTGAACGGCGTTAATCACATTTTGTGGCTTAAGTGTAGTGTTTGCGCTGTCTAAGTAGACCAAGCTAGGCTGGTTTTTGAAGATAGGGAAATCGTTACGGTTCATGAGATAATTGTACCTTTTTTGAAGGGCGCAATGAAGCCGTTTAATACCAGTTTTCTAGCCTGAGCTAAACTTAACCCGCGGCTGGTTAGATAGAACAGCTCGTCGCCAGTTATGTGCTTGGTGGTTAGTGCATGCCCAGCTTTTACGTCGTGGTTGCGAATTTCTAGGTTTGGCGCTGCTTCAACTATGGCGCTGCCTTGTGTGACAACTTTTATGTCTAACCGAGCGTCGGCGCGGTGCGCTGAATTTTCGATAACGACCGTAGCAGTTAATTTTACTTTTGCTCGGCCGCTAGCTATCACGCACACCTTTACATTAGATTTTGTGCCTGGGTGAGTGTGGCGCACTAAAATATCAATATCAAGCTGTTTATCACCGCTGGCTTGCACTAAAAACCGTTCGTCTAGCTCACCACGCACTGTGCGCAAAAGTCGTTTCCTCATCCTACTGAATTCTCCATGTCTAAATCGATTAAGCGGTTTAACTCCACGGCGTATTCTAGCGGAATATTTTTGACAATTGGTTCTATGAAGCCGTTAACCACCATACCAAGTGCCTCACTTTCGGGAATTCCACGGCTGGTTAGATAAAATAACTGTTCGTCGCTTATGCGCGATACGCTGGCTTCGTGGGCAATCTCGGCGTCGCTGCGTTTAACTACGTTATACGGAAAAGTGTTTGAAGCCGATTTTTCGTCCATCAGCAGCGCGTCGCACCGCGCTGAAGTTTTTACGTTTACGGCGCTGCGTTCGATGGCTACCTTGCCGCGATAAGAGCATACTCCGCCGCTCAGGCTGACAGATTTTGACACGATAGTCGAGCTAGTGTTTGGCGCGAGGTGAATAGCTTTGCCGCCGCTATCTTGAACCTGTCCGTTTTTTGCGATGGCGAGCGATAAGATGTCGCCACGTGCGCCTTCTCCAGCGAGCACCACAGAGGGATATTTCATAGTGATTTTTGAACCGATATTGCCGTCTACCCATTCGCCAATAGCATCTTTTTCAACCAACATCCGTTGTGTTGTTAAATTTACAACACTTGTTGACCAGTTTTGAATGGTGGTATAACGCACTCGTGCGCCAGCCTTTGCCACTACTTCTACTACAGCGGAATGTAGTAGATCGGTGCTGTAGATTGGCGCTGTGCAACCTTCAATGTAGTGGATCTCAGCGCCTTCATCGGCAATAATTAGCGTGCGCTCAAATTGCCCGAGCTGTGCAATGTTGATGCGAAAGTATGCTTGCAGCGGCACATTAAGTTTGATGCCAGGCGGCACATAGATAAAACTACCGCCGCTCCACACAGCGGTGTTAAGCGCCGCGAATTTACTATCGCTAGCAGGAACAATCTTGCCGAAGTATTCTTTAAAAAAGTCAGGGTATTTTTTCAGTGCCGTATCGGTGTCTAGGAAAATAACGCCGAGGCGTTCCCATTCGGCTTTCAAGTTTTGGTAAACAATCTCTGAATTGTACTGAGCGCCCACGCCAGCTAGGTATCGTTTTTCGGCTTCGGGCAGGCCGATGCGGTCGTAGGTTTCTAGAATGTCTTTCGGCAGGTCTTTCCAGTTGGAAACTTTCGGCGTGGCGGGTTGGGCGTAGAAGCAGATGTTGTTGAAGTCTAAAAAACTGAGGTTTGGCCCGAATTTTGGCAGGGGCATTTTGCAGAATTTACGGTAAGCGTTTAGGCGAACTTCTAGCATCCAGCTTGGCTCATTTTTTAGAGCCGAGATACTTCGCACCACTTGCTCGGTTAACCCGTGTGTTAGCTTAATCACTACATGCCTTTAAAGCCGTTAACTTGCACTTTTGTAATCAGTTCTTTACCACCAGTTGCCACCAATTGGCCGTTTTTTATAACGTAAACGATGTCGGGCTGCAAGGCTTCCAATGCGCGGTGGTGATGAGTGATGATGGTGAGCGCTGTGGGGAAGCTCAGCGTGTTTAGAGTTTTGCTTAAAGCAGAGATGCCGTCGATGTCTAAGCCCGAATCAGGCTCATCGAGAAAAGCGAACTTGGGTTTTAACGCGAGCATCTGCAGAATTTCTGAACGCTTTTTTTCGCCACCCGAAAATCCAACGTTTAAGTTGCGCGTGGGGTCGAATTTTTTAAACCCCAGGGCAGCAGCTTGTGTTTTTGTGTCGCTCAGCACATCAAAAAAATTGGCTTGGTTAGCCGTTTGATGCGCTACGGCGCTACGTAGGAAACTCGAAAAACTGACGCCATCTATCTCGACAGGGTATTGGAACCCCAAGAATAATCCGAGTTTAGCCTTCTCGCTGGTGGGCAGGTTAGTGATATTTTTGCCACCAAGCAGAACTCGCCCGTGAGTTATGCGAAAATGTGGGTGCCCTAAGATGGCGTTTACTAGAGTGCTTTTGCCCGAGCCGTTCGGCCCTAGGATGGCGTAACGCTTGCCCACTTTAAAATCTAGCGAAAGCTCGCTTAGTACCTGTCGCCCTTCAAGAGTTTCCACGGTTAGTCCGTCGATTTTTAACGCTGTCATGTTAACATTATACAACAACGCATACGCTATATCTAGCGTGTAATGTAACAAAAAACGCTATATATAGCGTTTTGCGCAGTTTACAACTGCTTAACCTTTGCGTTTAACCTATCGCGCATTTTATTTTGCCAAGTTTTGCCATCTCGGGTTAGCTCGTCGCAAAAATTCGCCACGTCTTCACCTGTGATGTCTATAACTTTCTTGCCGTCGGCTACACCTTGCTCAAACAGCTCGATAATACCATAGAACTCTGGCAGCGAACCGTCTAGCGACCCTGAAACGCTCCAGATATAGTCCTTGATGTGCCCAAACATTTCGCGGTATTCCCGGGGTAGTTTTTTGGCTCGAGCCATATACTCGCGATATTCTTTTTTGCCAGCCTTAGCACCTAAAATTTTACTGATGATTTTTGTCATTGTTTTGCTCCTTTGCGTTATTTAGTAACTCTGATACGTGCTCCCAGCGTTGCCAGAACGCTTTTAGCTCATTTTGGCCAGCTTTGTTCAATGCGTAATATTTTCGCACCACATTGTCTTCGATGCAGCGTTTTGTGGTGACTAGGTTACGGCGTTCCAGTCGCGTTAAGATGGTGTAAACCGTGCCGTCTACGATACCGTGAAAACCCATGCCTTGCAGTTGTTTTGTAATTTCGTAGCCGTAAGTTCTTTTGCGGCTGATGATGCTAAGCACTACGCCTTCAAGTAGGCCTTTTAACATTTCTGTTGTGTTATTCAAATACGTACCCCTTTCTGTACTATATAGTTATACATACCATTTAGTATAACTATGTATTATTAACATGTCAAGCTAAAAGAATAAAAATTTAATACCGATGGTATTTTCCAGCGACGAAATTTTCGCAATTAGTGATCGCTTTGTTTCAGTAAACTTTAACAAACAAAAAGCCGTTGCCTATCGACTATCTATATTAGCAAAAGTGCCATCGCGTAAAACCAAAGGTTTTGCGTTTCACGCGGCGACTTCGCCACGCCGCTCAAGTATTATGTACTGCCCACTACACAAAACAGACAATATAGATAAAATAGTTACACACTGAATGTTTTGAAAGTATTAAATTTGTGCTATAGTATATAATGTCCAACTAATAGAAGAATCTAAAAGGCAGTTTTGCCCTACTTTTCAACGAGTATTTAGACCGAGAAATCGGGCACTTACTCGACAGAGTAGTCGGTCTAGAATCCTTCTATTGGTTGGACACCTCAGAGTAGGTGTCCGTTTTTGTTCTGAGAGCTAGCTAAATTAAAAGAAAGGTGCAAATGGCGCAAAAAACAAATATTAAATCAGGATGGTAAGGATAGTAAAGAGTTGTTTGAGTATAAAAAACAAATGCTCTGGAAGTTCATTAAGAAGCTGAAACGACTCGAACGAGAAGTGAAAGAGCTAGAGGCGACGCAATGAGTGAATTTAAAACAAATGTATCGCCATCACCTAAATCATTCGAAGCACAATTAGATACCGGTGAAAAACCAATTTCAGAAATATCTCGCGAAGATATTGAGGCGATTACCGACCCCGAAGAATTAAGAACGTTGTTACTCGCAACACTTGAAAAAACTGACGAACTCGAAGAAAAATTAGCCAGTATAGATATTGACCACGGGAGTAAGAAAGCCAATACTGTCGCCCAGCATACGATCGCTTAACGGATATTCGTTTCGGGCTTACCGAAATGACGGAGAGAATGGAACGACCCTATATTATTTCGAGCGGTCTTGCGGGTGCAAAAAAGGCTCTTGAAGTGTTAGCAGATAAAGGCCAAATGAACTCAATAATTTTAGAGGGCGAACCTGGCACGGGCAAAACACAATGGGCTTATTCCGAAGTAGGCCAAGAGGTTCAGGATGGTAAGGACACCGTATTGATACATGTGCGAGTTAAGGACACTATGCGCTCGCGGGATTTACTTTATACCGTTGACAACATTCGTCGCCTTAGCGACGCGCAGACTACCCAGATGCCGGACATCATTCGTGACGAAGCAGCAGAGTGGAAGTGGAAAATTCTGGCGGGTGAAATCGACCCGTCAACAGACGAAGAGTATAAACGCTTTTCTTTCAAAATGAATACTGTCAAAGAGCTTGGCGAGTCGTCGAAAGATCTCGACCATATCAATTATATCGATCTCGGCCCTCTTGGTGAAGCGATTATTCAGTCG